>MGLN01000001.1 GCA_001796045.1 Caulobacterales bacterium RIFOXYB1_FULL_67_16
GTCAAGAACGCCACCGAGTTCGGCCTGTTCATCGGCCTGGACAACGACATCGACGGCATGGTCCACCTGTCCGACCTCGACTGGTCGGTCTCGGGTGAAGAAGCCATCCAGCGTTACCGCAAGGGCGAGATGGTCAAGGCCAAGGTCCTGGACGTCGACGTCGAGAAGGAACGCGTCTCGCTGGGCATCAAGCAGCTGGGCGGCGATCCGATCGGCGAGGGCGACACCTATCGTCGCGGCCAGCAGATCACCGTCACCGTGACGGCGATCGAATCGGGCGGCATCGAGGTCAAGTTCGGCGAGGACGACGCGCCGGTCACCGCCTTCATCCGCAAGTCGGACCTGTCGCGCGACCGCAATGAGCAACGTCCGGAACGCTTCGCCGTCGGCGACCGCGCCGACGCCATGATCACCGCCGTGGACAAGGCCTCGCGCCGCATCTCGGTCTCGATCAAGGCGCTGGAAATGAAGGACGAACAGGAAGCCATCGAACAGTTCGGCTCGTCCGACTCGGGCGCTTCCCTGGGCGACATCCTGGGCGCCGCGCTGAAGAACGCCGGCTCCAAGGAGTAAGGCGCTCAAGCAGCGAAGCGCCGCGCGCTTCGCGTTAGCGCACAAAGAACGAAGGGCGGCGGGAGCGATCCCGCCGCCCTTCTTGTTTGAGGGCGTCCGAAGTGTCGGGAACCGAACATAATTCGCGCCGGCTCGGCTATCCTTGTCGGATAAGGGCTTTTTCCACGGGCGCGCGGGGGTTAGGGTGGCCTTTCCGGAGCATCGACGGTCCAGGCCGGTCGATCGCGAGCTGACAGGGACCCTGATGATCAAGTCCGAACTGATCGAGAAGCTGGCGGCCGAGAACACCCACCTGACCCATGCGGAGGTGGAGCGGCTGGTCAATGTCATCCTCAATACGATGACCGGGGCCCTTTCCGAGGGCGGCCGGGTCGAGCTGCGCGGTTTCGGCGCCTTTTCCGTGCGCTCGCGTCCGGCCCGTCAGGGGCGCAATCCCCGCACCGGCGAGACGGTCGACGTCCCGGCCAAGGCCGTGCCCTTTTTCAAGAGCGGCAAGGAACTTCGCGAGCGGCTGAACGCCTCGGGCGACGCCTGAATCCCAGCCGGGGAAAGCCTGAATGAGTCTGCTGTCCGAGTTTCGCGAGTTTGCGGTCAAGGGGAATGTCGTCGATCTGGCCGTCGGGGTGATCATCGGCGCGGCCTTCAACGGCATCGTCAAAAGCCTGGTCGATCAGGTGGTCATGCCCCCGATCGGGCTTCTGACCGGCGGCATCGACTTTTCCGAGCTGGAATGGGTGCTGCGGCCTGAAAACCCCGCCACCGAGACGGTGGAGAAGGTCTCGATCCAGTACGGCGCCTTCGCCAATACGGTGATCCAGTTCCTGATCGTCGCCTTCGTGGTCTTCCTGTTGGTCAAGGGGATCAACGCCCTGCGTCGCCAGGAGGCGGCCAAGCCCGATCCGGTGCCCTCCGCGCCCACTGCGACCGAGGCCCTGCTGACGGAAATCCGCGACACGCTGAAGTCGCGACCCGGCGTCTGATCGGCTCCGTCTTCGCCTAGCCGTTCCGCGCCCAGTCGAGTGCGCCCGTCGCCGGTGTCTGAGCGCGCAGCGGCGCGCGCCAGGCGCGGGGCAGGGGCACAGGCCGGGCGCAGACGCCATAGTCGCCGTCGAACGGCGTCGGCGTCCAGTCGCGCGCCAGTTCGGCGTCCTCGATCCGCACGTGGCAATGGCTCCAGCCGCCCTCGCGCCGCGCCCGGGGCGGCAGGTCGCCCAGTTGGTCCAGCAGGTCCGGCGTCGTCACCGACAGACGCGCACGGGCGGCGCCCAGGCCCCGGGCGTTGTCGATCAGACAGCCGGCCAGAATCTCGACCGCCCAGGGCGCCGACTTCAGAGCGACCAGATCGAGGATTTCCAGACAGGGCGGTTCGATCAGGCCGGTCTTGGTCATCTGGGCCGCCGCCATCCCGACCAGCCGCCCCTCGCGCCTCAACCCCAGCAGCAGGGGCGGCAAGGTCTGGTCCGGATCGGCCAGGCGCCAGGTCCAGATCTCGGAACTGCGGTCCGCCACGAGCCGACCCTCGGCGGCCAGGGCGCGCCAGAAATCGCCATAGGCCGAGGCCTCGCCGAGATCGCGCAACACCTCTACGCCTTGGGGCAGGATCAACGGATCGGGCCGGAACAGGCGCGGGTTCAGCAGCCGCTCGCCCAGTCCACGCGCCGTCTCGGCCGAGGCCCGGCCCAGCAGGGTCCGCAGGCCCCGGCCGGCCAGACAGGTCCGGCGGTCGACGATCCACGACAGTTTCAGCCCGTGGGTCGGCGTCGGTCCGGGCGCGAGACCGAACAGCCGATAGAGCGGCGCCGAGCGGGCGTTGGCGTTCAGCGTATATTGGGCGAACAGGCCGGGCTGGGCCATCAGGGCCTTGATCAAAAGCCGGCTGGCGCCCCTGTGCTGCGGCGGCACGATGATGGAGAAGCCGGTGGCCGCGTAGAGGCTTCGTTCGCCTTGCCGGAAGCGCTGGATCAGATTGCCCAGCATGGCGACCGGCGCGTCCTCGGCGTCCGTGACGACCCAGCCTACCGGAGCGTCGATATCGCGCCGCGCTGGGTTTTGCTCCAGCCAGCGCCATCCCGCCTGCGACCGTTCGGGCCAGCCCACCTCGCGATGCAGGCGGTTCAGGGCCTCGTAGTCGGATCGGCGGATCGGCCGTAGAGGCATCGACGCGGTCTCCCATACTCAAGCCCGGCCCAGATCGGGACCGGATTACGACTCGAGTCGGGACAGTGCAGGGGCCGCGCCACGGCGCGGATCAGTTCGGAACAGTCGCGATCAGGCTCCGCATGAGGCCGCTGACCGCCGCCTGGCCCGAACCCTGGTTGCTCAGGCCGATGAAGGCCAGGCCCCGCGCCGGCGCGACGACGGCCGTGGCGTACCAGAGGGTGTTCGACCCGTCGTGGGTCAGCACCGGCCCCTCGGCCCAGGGGATCTGCGGCGGGGCGATCCAGCCCAGGGCATAGGGCGGGCCGTCGCCCGCACCGGGGGTCGCCAGTCGCCGGACCGTCTCGGGCTTCAGCCAGCCGTCGCCGTCCGTCAGGAACAGCCTCAGCCAGCGGCCATAGTCGGTCAGGCTCATGTGCGCCGTCCCGGCCGGCCCCAGGGCGGGGGGATTGTCCGCCCCCGGATCGGCCGGATCCACGGCCGCGCGCCCCGCGCCCTCGCCCCGGTGGCCCCAGACATTGGCCCCACCCGCCGTATTCGACGTCGGCGCCCCGAAACCGGCCGAGGTCAGGCCCAGGGGCGCGAACAGCTCGGCCTGCATGACCGCTTCCCACGCCCGGCCCGTGATTGTCTCGATCGCCGCGCCGACCAGAATATAGTTGGCGTTGGCGTATTCGAACGCGCCCTTGGTCCCTGTCGGCGGATTGCTCAGGATCCGTTCGACCACGGCCCGCCGCTGCTCCGGCAGGGGGCGGGGGTCGCCGCGCGCCGTCATGAAGAAGACCATGCCCAGGGCGTCCGCGTCCTTCACGCCCGCCCGGTGGTGCATGAAGTCGCTCAGGCTCGTCCCCGCCCAAGCCGGATCGATCATCAGGCCCGGAAACAGCGCGTCGAGCGGCGCGTCCCAGTCCGCCCGCCCCTGATCGACCAGTCGCCCATACAGAGCCGCCGTCATCGCCTTGGTGTTGGACCCCAGGTGCCAGCGGTCGTCCAGGGTCGCCGGATCGTTTGCGTCCACCCGTCGCACGCCCCGCACTCCGGACCAGACCAGGCCCTCGCGATTGACCACGCCGCCGGCCAGGGCGACCGGCCCCGACCGGGCGAAGACCTCGTCCAGCGCCGCCTCGTACGGAGCGACGTCCCGGGCCAGAGCCGTTTGCGTTCCCACGGTGGTCGCGGCCAGGCCGGAGGCCAGAAGCATGCGGCGGTTCAGCATGATCGAAATCCCTTCCCTGATCGGTCTGATCCTAATCTCACGCGGAAACGGGGGCACGTGAGAAACCTGTCATCCCGCGCGGCCTGTCGCCGCTCCGCTTGCCCCGGCGCGCCGCCCGTTCCACTGTCGCTCCATGGGAAAGAAGACCGACGCCTACGAAGCCGAGCTGGAACGGCTTCAACTCGCCATGGTGAAGACCCAGGCCTGGACCATCGAACAGGGTCTGCGACTGGTGATCGTGCTGGAGGGACGCGACACCGCCGGCAAGGACGGGGCCATCAAGCGGCTGACCGAATACATGTCCCCGCGCCAGACCCGCGTCGTCGCCCTGCCCAAGCCCAGCGACCGGGAAACCGGCCAGTGGTATTTCCAGCGCTACGTCCCCCATCTACCGGCGGCGGGCGAGACGGTCATCTTCAACCGGTCCTGGTACAACCGCGCCGGGGTGGAGCCGGTCATGGGCTATTGCACGCCTGAGCAGTACGCCCAGTTCCTGACCGACGCCCCCCGGTTCGAGCGGATGCTGACCGACGACGGGATCCTGCTGATCAAGCTCTGGCTCGACATCTCGCGCAAGGAACAGGCGAAACGGCTGAAGGAACGCCGCGTCGATCCGCTGAAACGGTTCAAGCTGTCGTCGCTGGACGCCGAGGCCGAGGCCCGGTTCGACGCCTATTCCGACGCCCGCGACCGGATGCTGGACGAGACGGACCGCGACTTCGCCCCCTGGACCGTCGTTGCCACCGACGATAAGAAGACGGCGCGGGTCAACCTGATGCGCCATATTCTGACGGTTCTGGACCATTGCGGCGAGGAGATTGCGGCGCCCGATCCGGACGTCGTTTTTTCGGCCGACAAGGCCAAGGGGAAGCTGGCGCGGTAGCTTTCCCAATTAGGCTGGCTTCGTCTCAGATAATTCAGCAGCTTATCCCGCCAAACCCGCCTTCGACCTACCACTCCCCGCCGCCGTGTTAGTCTCTTCCCCGGCTCAACAGCCGCGAGGAGATCGCCGAAACAATAGACGAAAATAGACTCGAAAAATTTCGAGTGGATTGAGTCTATTCCTCCCCGCAGGTGACGAACCGCTCGCCAACCCCTACCTACAGCCCATGACCGTTCACGCCGCCCCGCCCCCCATCCTCGACGCCGCCGGCGTCGATACCGACGAAGCCCTGTCGATCCTGAAGACGGCTCTGGCCGGCGCCGACGACGGCGAGCTGTTCCTGGAGCGGTCCGAGAGCGAGAGCCTGGTCTTCGACGACGGCCGGCTGAAGTCCGCCGCCTATGACGCCACCGAGGGCTTCGGCCTGCGGGTCGTGGCGGGCGAGACCGCCGGCTACGCCCACGCCAACGAGATCTCGGCCGCCGCCCTGCACCGCGCCGCCGACAGCGCCGCCCTGGCCAAGCAAGGCCACGCCGCCCGCGTCGCCGAGGGACCGCGCGCCACCAATCAGCAGCTCTATGACGCCGTCGATCCCCTGGCCGCGCCCGCCTTCTCGGACAAGATCGCCCTTCTGGCCGAGATCGACGCCTGGGCCCGCGCCCGCGATCCCCGCGTGGTCCAGGTCTCGGCCTCCCTGGTCGGCGAGCGCCGCGCCATCGAGATCCTGCGCGCCGACGAACGGGCGGTGCGCGACATCCGCCCCTTGGTCCGTCTGAACGTCTCCGTCACCGTCGAGCAGAACGGGCGGCGTGAAAGCGCCTCGTCCGGCGCCGGCGGTCGTGCGGGCTTCGAGGCCTGGGTGGCGCCCGAACGCTGGCAGGCCCAGGTGGACGAGGCCCTGCGCCAGGCCCTGGTCAACCTCGACGCCGTCGACTGCCCGGCGGGCGAGATGGACGTGGTCCTGGGCGCCGGCTGGCCCGGCGTCCTGCTGCACGAGGCCATCGGCCACGGCTTCGAGGGCGATTTCCACCGTAAGGGTTCGTCCGTCTTCAACGGCATGATGGGCCAGCGGGTCGCCGCGCCCGGCGTCACCGTGGTCGACGACGGCTCCATCGCCGGGCGACGCGGCTCCCTGTCGGTCGACGACGAGGGCACCCCGACGTCGCGCACCGTCCTGATCGAGGACGGGATCATGGTCGGCCTGATGCACGACCGGCTCTCGGCGCGTCAGCTGGGCGTCGCCGCCACCGGCAACGGCCGCCGCCAGTCCTTCGCCCACATGCCCATGCCGCGCATGACCAACACCTTCATGGAGGCTGGCCGAGACTCCAAGGCCGACATGATCGCCAATACGAAGCGCGGCCTCTACGCCGCCAACTTCTCTGGCGGCCAGGTGGACATCACCAACGGCAAGTTCGTCTTCCAGTGCAACGAGGCCTATCTGATCGAGGACGGGGTCATCACCGCACCCGTCCGGGGCGCCACCCTGATCGGCGACGGCGCCACGGCCCTGACGAAGATCCAAATGATCGGCGACGACTTCGCCTTCGACCCCGGCGTCGGCGTCTGCGGCAAGGCGGGCCAGGGCGTGCCCGTCGGCATCGGCCAGCCCAGCCTCAAGATCGGCGGCCTGACCGTCGGCGGAACAGCGGTCTAGGGAGGACGGAACCCAAGTCGAGAGCGCGTGTTTCCCCGCCACACAGGAGAGGAAACCCCATGTCTACCGAACGTACTGTCGAACATCCTGACGGCCGGATCGAACGGATCACCGAAAACGACCGGGTCGCCGCCCCCACCATCGTCGAACGCCGCAGCGGCGGCGGCCTGGGCGGCGTCGTCGCCCTGATCATCGGTCTGGCCCTGGTCCTGGTCATCGGCTGGTTCCTGATGAACATGAACCGCAATGAGACGATCGAGACCAACGCCGTCGCCGGCGCGGCCGAGAGCGTCGGCAATGCGGCCGACAATATCGGCGAAGCCGCCCGCGACGCCGTTCCGGAACGCACGGCCCCGGCCAACTGACGGATCAGGGGGCTGGACGCCAATCGGGTCCCAGCGGCTCCAGCCCCTTCGCCTCCAGCCGATCCAGCAACCCGCCGGGTTGGGCCAGCAGCCTCAGGGGCGCGATGGCGACCGTGACGCCCTCTTCGGCCAGGGCCTGATCAATGGCCGTGCTCCAGGTGGCCTCCAGGGCGTCGCCCTGGCCCATGACGGCCCAGTAGGAGCAGGTGGTGACCGCCTGCTCCAGCGGCGAGGCCAGCACATCCTGAACCCGCCGCAGACGCCAGGCCTCGGCGCGCCGCGCGCCTTCCTCGGGCCCGATCTCGGCCGCCGTCACCGCGGCCTCCATACAGTCCAGATACCGCTCCGGCGGGGTGGTCAGGATGCGGTCGATGATCTCGTCGGCGCGATACATCCCCACCGGTTCGGCCGGCTTGCGGTTCTTCCGCGCCGCGCGTCTGACCACATCCGAGACAGGGCGATTCCGGCTGGAATAGCCGCCCTTCTCCATCAGATCGGCAGACAGGACCAGCAGGCTGTCGCGGCTGGGACCCTCGCCCGTCACACGCTCCAGCCGATCTTCCAGCGCAGGGGAAAGATAGTCCGCCGTGGTGCGGCCTTCGGGCAGGCGGGTCAGGGTTCGCGCCCGCCAGATCACCCGCCCCACATCCGCCAGGGAGGCGCGGGCCTGGACCGGAAACAGCACCCGATCCGCCCGCTCGACCGCCGACACCAGGGCGTCCGTGCGCCACTCCAGATCGCGCGGCAAACCGTCGATGGAGCCCACCAGGATCAGGGTGCTGTCACCGCTGCGGACATGCCACATCGGCCCCTCGATTCGACGGGCGACGACGACGATGTCCTCTACCGCCTCCGGCGTCGCCTCGCCGTCCTGCGCCGCGGCCGGCAAAGCGGCGCCCGCTATAGTCAAAGCCAAGACAAGATGAAGAGGTCGGATCATCAGGCGATCCTAGGCGATGATCTTGCCGCCTTGTAATGAAATCCCGGTAATACTGTCGTCGATTTAATCCACCTTGCCGCCTTGTAACTGGAGAAGACGGCGGCGGATCGGCACACCTCTCGCCAACGAACGAGAGGGGAAGACCGATGACCAAGACCCTGCTGCTGGCCACCACAGCCCTGCTGCTTTCCGCCGCGACCGCCCATGCCGGCGACGCCCCACAGGTGGCCCAGGCGCCCGTGCCGACGGGATCGACCGCAGAGGCCCCTCTGGCCGACGCCGCCCAGCGCGGGGTTCTGGTCTTCACGCCCGACTTCTTCGCAGCCCAGCGCCCCAACACGGCCCTGGACATGGTCAACCGGGTGCCGGGCTTCGAGCTGGACGACGGCAGCGGCGCCCGGGGCTTCGAAGGGGCCGTCGGCAATGTGCTGATCAACAACGCCCGGCCGGCGTCGAAGAACGACACCGGGTCCAACGTCCTGAGCCGCACCCTGGCCCGTCAGGTCGAACGGATTGAACTGATCCGCGGCGGCGCCCCGGGCATCGACATGCAGGGCTTCTCCGTGGTCGTGAACGTCGTCCTGAAGAAGGAGGCCAGCCGCCAGTCGATCTTCACGTGGAACACCACCCAGTTCGAAGGTTCGGGCCAGGACCTCTACGGCGGCAGCTATCAGTTCACGGCCCGCGACGGCGACCGCAGCTGGGGCGTCACCCTGTCCGACGGGATCAGCATGAGCGACTCCAACGGCCCCGGCCGACGGGTCCGCCGCGACGCCGCAGGCAATGTGTTGCGCGACGAGATCACCGACACCGACGGCTACGGCGGCGGGAACTCGATCCGGGGCACCTACGCCGGTCCGCTGGCGGGCGGAAAGATCGACCTGACCGCCCGCTACGGGATCAATGACTGGCAAAGCTACGAGACCACCCGTTCGTCCGTGGCCTTCCGCGAAAGCACCGACGCGGAAGACAGCGACAGCGGCGAGTTCGGCGTCACCTGGGAACGGCCGTTGAACGACCGCTTCAAGCTGGAGACCCGGCTGATGCACGAGTTCGGCAGCTGGGACGGTGTCTCGACCTACAATGTCCTGAACAACGGCGTCGACGCGCCGGAACAGATCTTCGACTATTCGGGCGAGAGCTCGGAGACCATTCTGCGCGCCCTGATCCGGCACGAGCGGTCGCCCAAGCTGACGATCGAGACCGGGGGCGAGGTCGCCTACAACATGCGCCAGACCGATCAGGCCTATAGCGAGGGCGGGGTGGTCATTCCCCTGCCCAGCGCCTCGGTCAAGGTCGAGGAGACGCGCGGCGAGGCCTTCTCCAAGGGGACCTGGCGGCTCCATCCGGACCTGACGCTGGAGGCGGGACTGAGGCTGGAGGCCTCGACCATCAAACAGTCCGGCGACGCCGACCAGGAGAAGAGCTTCTTCTTCGCCAAGCCCCGCTTCATGGCGACCTGGACGCCGATGCCGAACAACCAGCTGCGCTTCCGTTTCGAGCGGGAGCTGGGCCAGCTGGACTTCTCGGACTTCGCCGCCTCGGCGGATCTGGAGGAGGAGAACGTCTATGGCGGCAATGTCGATCTGGAGCCGGAGCAGCGGTGGATCTCCGAACTGACCTATGAACGCCGCTTCTGGGGCGAAGGCGTGGTCTCCATCGGCTATCGCCACGACGAGATCATCGACGCCATCGACTGGATCCCTCTGGGCGACGGCCTTTCGGCGGTCGGCAATATCGGCGAAGGGACCCTGGACCGGCTGTCCTTGAACGTGACCGTGCCTCTGGACAAGGCCGGCTTCTCCGGCGGGCGGTTCACCTTCCGCAACGACTGGAACAAGACCGAAGTGACCGACCCGACCACGGGAAGGAAGCGGCCGATCTCGGACGAGCGGCCGACCCAGGCCAATATCGGCATCGAGCAGGACATCGCCCGCTGGAAGCTGCAATGGGGGGTGAATTGGCTGCCCTATCTGGGCGAGGCCAGCTATTCGCCGGACCAGGTCTTCAAATGGCGCGGCACGGACTATTTCGAGATGTTCGCTGAGTACAAGCCCAGCGCCACCCTGGCGATCCGCGCGCAGCTGAACCTGTGGGACGACTTCACCCAGCGCCGCACGGTCTTCGCCGACCGCACGACCCGGGCCGTGGCCTTCGTCGAGGACAGCAGCCAGGACCCGCGCACCTTCGTCTCCATCCGGGTCCGCAAGACCTTCTGAGAACTGTCCCATCCCCGCAAAAAGCCCCGGCGGATCGCTCCGCCGGGGCCTTCTGTTTCGGTCAGGCCGCAGGGATCAATGAACCCCGGCCATGCCCTTCTTCAGCAGCGGCGAGATCACGAACAGGAAGACGCCGACGCCGACGCCCGTCCAGCCGATGGCGCCGAAGATCGAGCCGTAGGTCTGAAGCGCCAGTTGCGGATTGGTGACCACGCCCGCGACCGTATCGGTGGCGGTCGCGGCGGCGATCCAGCCGGCGACGATATGGGCCACCGAACTCGACAGGAACCAGACCCCCATCATCAGGCCGACCACGCGCGCCACCGACAGCTTGGTGATCATCGACAGGCCGACCGGCGACAGGCAGAGCTCGCCGATGGTGTGCATCGCATAGGCCAGGAAGAGGAACAGAAGCGGCACCTTGAAGGCGTCGTTGAACTGGCTCCCCGCCGCCCAGGCCAGCAGCAGGAAGCCGCCGCCGACGAAGGCCAGAGCCAGGGCGAACTTGACCGGCGTGGACGGTTCACGCCCGCGCTGGCCCAGCCAGACCCACAGGGCCGCGACGATCGGGCCGCCCACGACGATGATGCCGGGGTTGAACATCTGGGTGTAGCCGGCGTTGAACCAGTTCGGCATCTGGGTCGACTGGTCGGCGAACAGGGTCAGGGACGAACCCGCCTGTTCGAACAGGGCCCAGAACAGGACCGAGAAGAAGATCAGCGCCTGGGCCACCAGCATCCGCGACCGTTCCTGCCCCTTGAGGCGGAAGACGGTGAAGCCGACGACGCCGAGGAAGGTAAGGCCGGCGATGGGCAGAAGCACGGCCTGGATCACCTCGTGACGTTGCATCAGCAGCCAGGTGGGAATCACGGCGACGATGCCGGCGATCCAGAAGAAGGGCACGACCGGCACGCCCAGAACCTTGCGGCCCTCCAGCGGGACCGGCGGTCCGCCGCGCCCTTCCAGCCAGGACTGCCCCAGGATGAAGGTCAGCAGGCCGGCCAACATGCCGAAACCGGCCAGGCCGAAGCCGTAGGCCCAGCCATAATTGAAGCCCAGATAGGAACAGGCGGCCGTCGCCAGGAACGAACCCAGATTGATGCCGACATAGAAGATGGTGAAGCCGCCATCGCGACGCGGGTCGTTCTCTTCATAGAGGGAGCCCACGACGGTCGAGATATTGGCCTTCAGGAAGCCCACGCCGACGATGATCAGGGACAGAGCCAGGAAGAGCACGGGTTCGCCGAAGGCGCGGTCGCGGGTGGTTTCCAGCGTGAACTGTCCGGTCGGGGTGAAGGCGGGGAAGCCGGCCGCAGCGGCGACGGCCTCGGATCCGACGGCGGCGGCCGGTTCGGCGCCGACGGTGGACACGCCCTCCGGCGTCACCGAAATCTGGACCCGCTGATCGCCGCTGACGGCGAACATCTGGCGGTTCTGGTCACGGCCTACGACCTCGATCTGATAGGTCTCTTGGCCGATGGTCAGCTTCTCGCGACCGCCCGTACCCTCGAACGCCATGGCGAAGTGACCCACGACCAGAAGAACGGCGCCGATGATGACTGCCTTGCGCGGCCCGAGATAGCGGTCGGCGATCATGCCGCCGATCACTGGCATCAGATAGACCATGGCGGCGTAGGCGGCGTAGATGCCCTGGGCCTCGGCCGGGCCGAACAGGAAGTGCTGCGTCAGGTACAGCACCAGCAGCGCCCGCATGCCGTAGTAGGAGAACCGCTCCCACATCTCGGTGAAGAACAGGATCACCAGCCCCCGCGGGTGCCCGAGGAAAGTCTTGCGAGGCTCGAGCGCCCCCCCATCCGTCGCTGTCAACGGCTCACTCCCAACTGCCGCGCCTCAGGGGGCGCGCGAAAGGCGCATACCCAGCACAGCGGACAAATCCGAACAAGTGTTAAGGCTGTCGCGCCCTCAGTCGCGCCGACAAAGCTCTGAGGCGCGGCGGCTGAACCGCCGGTGAACGTTTCGGCCGCCTGCGGCGTTTGCCACCGGGACCGTAGGCGGTTCATGCTGGGGGCTCATGAAGCGCGACTTCGCCGATTTTTGGAATCTGCTGTGGGAGGTCGGGCTTTTGGCCTGCGCCGCCTTCGCCCTGCTGAACGCCTATGCGCCGCCCCAGGATCTGCCGTGGAAGCCTCTCGACCTCAGTCAACCGGTCGGCCGGGCGACGGCGGCCAAGGTGGCGGATTTCGACCTCCCGCCCACCGCCTCGGCCGAAGAGGTGGCGGGGGCGACCGAGGCCTGTATCCAGGTGCTGCGCGATTCAGGCGTTCAGGTCGAGCGGGCGGCGGACCGGGACGACGGCGGCTTCTGCGTGGTGAAAGGCGCCGTGCGGATCACCGGCGGCGACGTGACGCCTCTGGCTCCGGCCGGCGTGGTCATGCAATGCCCGCTGGCGGTGCGCTACGTCATCTGGGACCGGCAAGTGCTGCAGCCGGCGGCGCGCAGCCTACTCGGGTCGGCCCCTGCTCGGGTGGAAAATTACGGGACCTATTCCTGCCGCCGCATCTATGGGTCGCAGGATGCGCAGGAGCGCCCCAGCGAGCATGCGCGCGCCAACGCCTTGGACGTGGCCGGGATCACGCTCGAGGACGGGCGAACCGTCAGCGTGCTTAACGACTGGCGGGGGCAGGGTCCGGCCGGGGAGCCCGGCGCCCGCTTTCTTCGGGTCGTGCGCAACGGGGCTTGCCGTCTGTTTTCAACGGTTCTTTCGCCGGACTATAATGCCGCCCACGAAAACCACCTCCATCTCGACGGCGCCGACTACAGCCTCTGTCGTTAAGGTTGAATCACCCCTCAGGCGAATCGCTTTGCTGTTGACCGGCTGGAAAAGCCGGGTGACAACATCGGTACAGTCCGGATTTTGCGTGGGGTCCACACCCGCGTCTCGCTCCTTCGCCTGAACGAGCTGTCCAGATGGATTGTCGGATCACCTCGAGGGGTATCCGCCTGGAAAAGCGCGTTTACGGAGACGCAGACATGGCGACCGGTACGGTCAAGTGGTTCAACCCCACCAAGGGCTATGGTTTCATCCAGCCCGACAGCGGCGGCTCTGACGTGTTCGTGCACGTCACCGCCGTTCAGAAGGCCGGGCTTCAGGGGCTCGATGAAAACGCCAAGGTCGAATACGAGCTGGAAAGCCAGCGCGGCAAGACCTCGGCCGTGGACCTCAAGCTTCTCTAAGCCTGATGGCTGACAAGGCCTAATGACGGGCGCGGGCGCTTAGGCGCTCGCGCCCGTTTCCGTTTCAGGGATCTGGTCTGTTTTGCGGATCTGGGACCGCTGGGCCAGCACGACGGCGCCCAGCACCAGAGCGCCGCCCAGGGCCTGAATGGGGGTCAGGGTCTCGCCGAAGATCCACCAGCCCAGCAGGCCGGCGACGACCGGCTGGATCAGGATGGTGACGGCGGTGATCGAGGCGGGCAGCCGGCCCAAGGCCCAGGCGACGCCGCCCTGGCCGAAGACGTGCATGATCCCCATGGCCGCACAGGCGGCCCAGCCCGCAGGCCCGGCCGGGATGATGTCCTCGCCCAGGGCCAGGGCGACGATCAGAAGCAGGGGCGCGCCCAGCAAGGTGGCCCAGAAGGTGACGCGCATGGCGCCGGCGGTGGCGCGCGCCGCCTTCACCGCCAGGAAATAGCCCGAGTACCAGACCGCCACCGAAAGGGAGAAGACGTCGCCCAGCGGCGGATTGGTCCCCTGGCCGCCATCGGCCCCGGCGGCCATGGCGAAGGCGCCCGCCATGGCCAGGGCGAGGGCCAGCAGGAAGATGCGCGCCGGCCTTTCTTTCAGAACGACCCAGCCGAACAGCGTCACCACCACCGGAGTCAGGTTGCACAGGACCGTGGCGTTGGCGACGGAAGTCATGACGATGCCGTAGTGCCAGAAGCTGAGGTCCAGGGCGAAGAATAGCCCCGCCAGCAGGGCCCATTTCGACGGGGCGGCGATCCCGCCCGGCTCCCGCGACGCCAGCAGGGTCAGCAGCGGCAAGGCGAAGACGAAGCGCCAGAAGCCGGCCGCCGCCGGCCCCGTCTCGGTCAGCCGCACCAGTATGGGCGCGACGCCCAGGACGCAGGCGGCGATCAGCAGGACGATCAGGGCGAAGGCCCGCGGGGAGACGAGCGCGGCGACGCGTGAGGCGGGGGAGGGCATGCGGCCTCTTACGCCGCGCCGCGACCTTAGGCCACAGGCAAGGGCCATGGCTCTGGCGGTCGGGCCTCAGGCGAGGGCGGACACCGGATCGATCCGGGCCCGCAGGACGACCTCCAGACCCGGCGCCTGATCTCTATAGTCGATCCGACCGTCGAGCTGGGCGACCAGACTGCCGATCATCATCGAGCCGAAACCCTTGCCCGCCTTGTGCCCGCCCTTGCCGTCGTCGGCGACGGCGAGACGGAACATGTCGTCGGTCTCGCTGAGACTAATCCGCAAGGGGCCGGGCCGGCCGTCGTAGGCGTATTTCTGGGCGTTGATGATCAGTTCGGTCAGGATCAGACCCAGGGTCACGGCCCGACCGGCGTCGATGCAGACCGGGGCCAGATCTGTTTCTATGACGCTGGCCCAATCCGCCCCCATGCTGGCGCCCAGGTCCTCGACCAGCTCGCGGATGTAGCGGGACATGTCGATGGTGGCGTCCTGATCGCCGCGATAGAGGCGGGTGTGGACTGTCGAGACCGCCCGCACGCGGCGCCGGGCCTCCTGCAGGGCGCGCCCCGCCGCCCCGTCGCCCAGCTCCCGGGCCTGCAACCCCAGGAAGCTGGACACCAGGGTCAGGCTGTTCTGGACCCGGTGGTTGACCTCCCGCATCAGAAATTGCTGCTGCTCCAGCCGCAGATCCCGCTCCGTCAACCGGGCCTGAAGCGCGTGGTTCTGGTTGCGCAGCTGGTTGACGGCGGCGAAGTCCGCCAGGGCGTCCCGCAGCCGGGCGGCGGACTCGATGGCGGCGGCGCTCCAGCGACGGGCGCGCCCCGTGACCGTCTGGGACCAGCTCTCGAAGGAGGCGCGCGGCGTCAGGGCGCCGTCCCGCGCAGACTTGACCGCCGTCGCGGGGTTTCCCGCCCAACGGATGGTTTCCAGAATCTCGGATCGGAACCACAGCAGCGAGAGAGGCTGCTCGCCCCCGAGCCGCACGGCGAGCAGGCCGCTGGCGTGGGCCCGCCAGGCCTCGGCCTCCGGCAGGACGCCGGCGAGGGCGCTGCTGGCGACCGGGCGCAGGCCCGGCTGCTGCTCCAGCCAGTCCGACAATCGATCCACCGCCACCTCCGGCGGGGTGCGGCCGAAACAGGCGATGCGGCCCTCCCGCACGATGGCCATTCCGTCCGCGTCGACGAGATCGATCAGTTGGGTCGCGTGTTCGGCCAGGGCCGTATCAAGCTCCCTGTCCCGGGACATGCGGACGATCAGATCATCCTCCAGCCGGCGCAGGCGAACCCGTTCGCGATAGAGTTCGGCGTCGGCCTTGGTCTTCAGCTGGCGCGCCAGATTGCGGGCCAGGGTGGCGCAGGCGACCCGCAACTCATAGGGCAGGAGCTGCGGCGTGCCGCTGTGACACGCGATCAGGCCCCACAGGGCGCCGTCCACGATGATCGACACCGAGGCGGAGGCCCGAACGCCCATGTTCTGCAGATACTGCAGATGGATCGGCGAGACAGCGCGCAGGGCGCCGTCGCTCATGTCCAGAGGCGCCGCGCCCGTCGCGACGGGCCGTAGCGGCTGGGGCACGTAGCGGCTGTCGGGAATGACCCTGACCGGGGTCCGCAGATACAGGGCCCGGGCCTGACGCGGAATGTCTGTGGCCGGGAAATGGTGGTTCAGGAAGGAGTCCGCGCCGCTCGCGCGGGATTCGGCGACGACCTGGCCCGCCTCGTCATCGAGAAAGCGATAGACCATGACCCGCTCGAAACCGGTCAGGCTGCGGAAGGCCTCCGCGGCCCGCTCGCACAAGGTCTGGACAGAGGCGGCGCGTTCCAGGGCGGCGCCGGCGGCGTCGATCCGCGCGATCAGCTCCACGCCCAGACGCGCCTGTTGCGAGCTCTGCTCGACCTCGACGATCATCTTGTCCAGCTCGTGATCCGGCGCGGCGGCCCGCACGTGGTGAACCACGACGTCGTATTCCAGTCGGTTGGCGGCGCGCCAACGGCCGGCGAACCCCGCCTCCGCGCTTCGCGCCATCTCGGCCAGTCTGCGGCCGAGGTTGTCGCCCAGAAGGTCGCCGACGGGCAGATCCAGCCAGGCGGCGCGGCCCGTCAGGTCCTCGATCCGGCCGGCGCCCTGCTCCGTGATCAGGGTCGAGGCATCCAGGACCAGCAGGAAACCGTGCGGCTGAATCGCCTGCGGCGCATGGATGGGCTCGCGATCGCAGTCGGTCAGGTCGACGGTTTCATCGACGGTGGCGAGGGTCATGCCGGGCGGCTTTCAGCACAAGAGAGGGAGCGCGGGCCGGAGGAACCATCCCCAGCCTGCCAGTTCACGACCGGGCCGTTCGTCTGCGCGACGGCCCAGCGTGGCTGCTTCCACCGACCCGCTGGGAGGGCGAATAGGTGGAATGCCATAGGGGTCTAACCTAACACATTGTTGGAGCTTGTCTATTTGGGCAAGAAACGTACGGTTGCGGACATTGGCGGCTGCGCTTCGCCTTTGGGCCTCGGCGGTCATGGAACGGCCGCAGTCGCATGGCGTTGGGGGGGTCATCCCCACTCCTGACGGACTGATCGTATGAAACTGCGCGTGCGCGCCGAGCTCGTCTATCGTTTCGATCCGCCGACGGACGCCATCTACAAGATCCAGGTCGCCCACTGGCCGGGCCAGGACATTCTGGAAGAAAGCCTGGTCTTCGATCCGCCGGTCCAGTTCCAGGAAGACGAGGACGTGGACTTCGGCGCCCGCACCCTGCGCTGCCATGTCGAGGGCGAGGTCGCCCTGATCTATGAGGCGGTGGTCGACAACGGCGTGCTGAAGGGTCTGCCGCCCAGCGTCTCCCAGCACGACTGGGGCGACCTGCCGGCCGAGGTTCTGCCCTATCTTCAGCCCAGCCGCTACTGCCCGTCCGACCAGTTCGGCCGGTTCGTCACGCGCCAGTTCGGGGATACGAGCGGCGGGGCGCGGGTTCTGGCGATCCTGAACTGGATCTCCGAGAATCTGGACTATGAGCACGGGGTCTCGGACACCGAGACGACGGCGGCCCGCACCTTCATCGACCGGGCCGGGGTCTGCCGCGACTTCACCCACCTGGGCATGACCTTCTGTCGGGCGTCGGGCATTCCGGCCCGCGCCGTCAGCGCCTTCGCCCATCAGCTGACCCCGCCCGATTTCCACGCCATCTTCGAGGTCTGGCTGGACGGCGGCTGGTGGCTGGTCGATCCCACCGGCCTGGCGCCGGTGCAGGGCCTGGTGCGGATCGCCTGCGGCCGTGACGCCGCCGACATCGCCTTCCTGACCACGCAGGAGCGATGCCACTTCGTGCGTCAGTCGGTGACGGTCGAGGCGGCCTGAGTTTCAGGGGGGCTTCCGGCTAGCGTTTCTGCGCCGCCTTGTAAGCCTGGAGTGCGTCGATCACGTCCATCTGGCGAAGCACCTTGTTCTGGGGGTCAATCAGAACATGGGCCCCGGCCGGAACTACGATCTCACCCTTGCCGCCCGACATCGTCACCGTTTGCACGCGGCCGTCGATCTCGACCTCAAGCGGCATGGGGAAGGCCTCGCCGTCGCCGGTGGTCCATTCCAGCCGCAGCAGGTCGCCGTCGCGCGTTTCGCTCAGCACCGGCAGGGCTGCGTTGTACAGATAGGCGCGGAAGAACCAGCCATAGTCCTGGCCCGTCACCTCATTGACGATCCGCACGAAATCCTGGGTCGAACGATAGAGGGGCGCAAAGGCGCCGGGGCGGGGATCGTCGGTCCCGTAGACCAGCCGGGTCAGGGCGCGATGGAAGGCGGCGTCTCCGATCAGCATCCGCAGCGAATGGCTGATCAAGGATCCCTTGGAATAGATGTCGCCGCCCGGCCCGACGTCTCCCTTGTAGACCTCGTCCTCGGTCTTGGGCGTGCCGGACACCACGGGGAATTTGTTGACCAGCCCCTCGCGCTGGTTGGCCAACTCGCGTTGCATATAGCGGTCGCCCAGCAGCCAGCGGGCGTAGAGGGGTTGCATATAGCTGCCCAGACCCTCGTGCAGCCACATGTCGTCGGCGTTCTGATTGGTCAGCTGGTTGCCGAACCATTCGTGGGCGAACTCGTGCTGCAGCAGCCAGTCATAGCCGCGGCCGTCGATCTTGTAGCCGTTGCCGTAGGCGTTGATCGTCTGGTGCTCCATGCCCAGGTGCGGGGTCTCGACCACGCCCATCTTTTCGTCGCCGAAGGGGAAGGGGCCGACGGTCGCTTCGAAGAAGTCCAGCATCTTGGGGAATTCGGCGAACAGAGCCTGGACCTTTTCAGGCGCGTCCGACTTCAGGTGCCAGTAGTGGAGCGGGATCGTATTGCCGAACCGGCTCTGGTACTGGCCGCTGACCTCCTCGTAGGGGCCTATGTTCAG
>MGLN01000002.1:0-135 GCA_001796045.1 Caulobacterales bacterium RIFOXYB1_FULL_67_16
GAAGAAGCGTCCGGCCTGGCCCGCGCCCTGGACCTCGACATCCGGGGCGAAGAGATCGTGCGCGTGCGCAAGGTCGCGCCGGCGACCCTGTTCGGATCGGGCAAGGTGGACGAACTGGCCGCCCTGATGCGCGCG
>MGLN01000002.1:181-18345 GCA_001796045.1 Caulobacterales bacterium RIFOXYB1_FULL_67_16
AGCAGCGCAATCTGGAGAAGGCCTGGGAGGTGAAGGTCATCGACCGCACCGGCCTGATCCTGGAAATCTTCGGACGCCGCGCGCGGACCAAGGAAGGTCGGCTGCAGGTCGAGCTGGCGCGGCTGGACTATGAGCGCTCGCGTCTGGTGCGGACCTGGACCCACCTGGAGCGCCAGCGGGGCGGCACCGGCTCGACCGGCGGCCCCGGCGAAACCCAGATCGAGCTGGACCGACGTCTGATCGCCGACCGGATCGTACGGCTGAAGGCCGAGCTGGAGGAGGTGCGCCGTACGCGCGGCCTGCACCGCAAGCAGCGCCAGAAGGTCCCGTTCCCGACCATCGCCCTGGTCGGCTACACCAACGCCGGCAAGTCGACCCTGTTCAACCGGCTGACCGGGTCCGAGGTCTTCGCCAAGGACCTGCTGTTCGCCACCCTGGACACGACCCAGCGCACCATTCGCCTGCCCCAGGGCCGCCCAGCCATCGTGGCCGACACCGTCGGCTTCATCTCCGACCTGCCTCACGAACTGGTCGAAAGCTTCCGCGCCACCCTGGAAGAGGTGGGGGAGGCCGACCTGATCCTGCACGTCCGCGACATCGCCTCGGTCGACAGCGACGCCCAGGCCAAGGACGTGGAAGCCGTGCTGAAGCAGATCGAAACGCCCGAGGGCAAGACGCGGCGGGGGCTGGAAGTCTGGAACAAGATCGACCTGCTGGACGAGGAGGCGCGTGAGGCGGTCCTAGGCCAGGCCGAACGTCTGGCCAGGGATGGGGAGGCGGTCGCCGTTTCTGCCTGGACCGGCGAGGGGATAGAGCCCCTGCGCCAGGCCGTCGCAGGCCTGATCGACGACGATCCGGAGACGCGGCTGACTCTGGAGCCCGAGCAGGGCGAGGCCCTGGCCTGGCTGTACGAGCACGGGCGGGTGACCTTCCGGGACACCGATCCGGAAGGGCGGACCCATGTGGCCGTACGACTTCATCCGGCGGCCATGGGACGGTTCGAGCGTCTGTACCCTGGTCTGGCCGACTGACCCATGCACCTGATCGAGACCGTCCTGCTTCTGCTTCTGGCCGTCGTAGTGTCGGGCTCGATCGCGCGGATCACCCGGATCGCCCTGCCTCTGGTGCAGATCGGGCTGGGGGCGGTCATCGTCCTGGTCACCGGAACCACGGTGGACCTCGAGCCGGACATCTTCTTTCTGCTGTTCTTGCCGCCGCTGCTGTTTCTGGACGGCTGGCGAATCCCCAAGGAGGCCCTGTTTCGCGACCGGGCGGTGATCCTGGAGCTAGCCCTGGGGCTGGTGCTGTTCACCGTCGTCGGCCTGGGCTTTCTGATCTGGTGGATGATCCCCGAGATGCCCCTGCCGGTGGCCTTCGCCCTGGCCGCCATCCTGTCGCCGACTGATCCCATCGCAGTTCAGGCCATCGCTGCGCGCGCGCCGATTCCCAAGCGGCTGATGCATATTCTGGAAGGCGAGTCGCTTCTGAACGACGCGACCGGCCTGACCTGCATGCGGATTGCGGTGGTGGCGGCGACGACCGGCGTGTTTTCGCTGGGCGAGGCGGTGGCGACCTTCGCTTGGCTGTCCCTGGTCGGGGTGGCGTCGGGCGTGCTGGTGACCATCGCCATCAGCTACGCCAAGGCCTTCGTCAGCCGGCGCTGGGGCGAGGACGTGGGGGCGCAGATCCTGATCAGTCTTCTGATCCCCTTCGCCGCCTATCTGGTGGCGGAGGAACTGAACGCATCCGGAATCCTGGCCGCTGTGGCCGCCGGCGTGACCATGAGCTTCACCGAAAGAGGCGGCGGGGTCGGCGGTCAGTCCCTGGCTATGACCCGCATCCGGCGCGGCGTGGTCTGGGATACGGTTCAGTTCGTGGCCAACGGCATCATCTTCGTCATCCTGGGCCAGCAGATGCCGTCGATCCTGGCGCGGGCGGCGGAGGTGGTGCGGGGCACCAGCCGGCCGGAGGTCTGGTGGCTGGCCGTCTATGTCTTCGCCATCGTGGCCGCCCTGGCGGCTCTGCGGTTCGTCTGGGTGTGGACCTCGCTGAAACTGACCCTGTTCCGCCGCCGCCATCGGGGGCCGCCGCCCAAGGTGGGGCTGAGGCTGACCATGGTAATGTCTCTGGCCGGCGTTCGCGGCGCGATCACCCTGGCGGGGATATTGACGGTGCCCTTCGCCCTGGCGGACGGGTCGCCCATGCCGTCGCGCAACCTGGCCATCTTCCTGGCGGCCGGGGTGATCATCGTCTCCCTGCTGGTGGCCACCTTCGCCTTGCCGCGTCTGATGAGGGGCGTCGAACTGCCGCCGGAGCCGTCGCAAGAGCGGGAGGCGGATCGGGGGCGCGTCGCCGCCGCCTCGGCCGCCCTGCGCGCGGTCGAGGATGCGTCCCACGCCATGGCCGAGGGCAAGACCAATCCTGATCTCTATTCCGACGTCGCCAGCCGGATCATGGAGGTCTACCGACGCCGCATCGAGACCCACACCCGCAGCGAGGAAGACGACGCCGTTCTGGCGCGGAAGATCGACGATGTGGAGCGACGGCTCTGGCTGGCGGCTCTGTCGGCGGAGCGGGACGAACTGATCCGCATGGCGCGATCGCGCCAACTAGACGAGGTGACGGTGCGCAAGATGATCCGCGAGGTGGATCTCCAGGAGCTTCGATACCTCTGAGGTCTTCGCGACGGCGGCGGCCCGTCAGCGGGCCTTAGTGCAGCTTCAGCCGGCCGGAGACGCGGCGGTGGAGAAGGCGCGACAGGGCCAGCAGGGCGGTTCGGCGCACGCCCAGTATGGCGCGGTGGTGATCGAGGTGCAGCGCCATATAGGCCCATTTGGCGACCAGACCTTCGATCAGGAAATTCGGTCCGCCGAGGTTCCCCATCAGCGAACCCACGCCGCGGTCGCCGCCCAGGGACACCAGGGATCCCTTGTCGCGATAGACATAGGCGCCGGGATCGCGGTCGGGGCGGGAGAGGGCCTTCGCCAGATAGGCGGCCTGCTGGGCGGCCGCCTGGGCCCGCGCCGGAACAGGACGGCCCTCCGGACCGGGGGCTTCGGCGCAATCGCCCATGGCGTAGACGCCGGGCGCGGACGTCCGGAGATGATCGTCCACCACGAACTGGTTCAGGCGACCTGTGGCGAGGCCGAGGTCGCGATTGGAATCCGCCGCCTTCACCCCGGCCGCCCAGACGATCAGGTCTGCGGGGACCGCGCCCTGGGACGTGTCCAGGCGGTCGGGGTGGACGGCCTTGACCTTGGCGTCGGTCATCAACCGGACGCCCTTGGCTTCCAGCGCCTGAGCCGCCTTGGTCGAGACCCGCTCCGGCAGGCCGCCGAGAATGCGATTGGCGGCCTCTACGATGGTGACGTTGAGCCCGAACCTCTGGCCCGGCGTCAGCCCGGCCGACAGCTCGTCATGGCCTTCGATCAGTTCGGTGGAAAGCTCCACGCCGGTGGCGCCTGCGCCGACGATGGCGATGTTCAGCGTCCGCTCGTCGGAATAGGCCGAGGCGAGGAAGGCGGCCGTCAGTCGCTTGTTGAAGGCCTCGGCGTCGGCGACGTCTTCGAGAAGATGGGCGTGGTCCGCCGCGCCCGGGGTGTTGAAGAGATTCGACCCGCTGCCCACCGCCAGCACCAGGGTGTTGAACGAAAGGGTCCGGGAGGCGACCAGGACGACGCCGTCCTGATCGCGAATTTCGCCGAGGGTCAGGGTCTTGGCGGCGGGATCCAACCCGGTCAGGTCCCCGAACGCGAAACTGAAGTGATTGCGCCGCGCCAGGACGGGATAGGACAGGCCTTCCTGGTGGCTGTCCAGCGACCCGGCCGCCACCTCGTGCAGGCTGGGCTTCCACAGGTGGAAAATGGAGCGGTCGATCAGCAGGACGCGCCGACGCCCCTCGCGCGGGCCGAAGCGGCGGCCCAGGCGGGCGGCGAGCTCTAGCCCCCCGGCGCCTCCGCCGACGATGACGATGTCGTGGACCACGGCTTCGCCATTGGAAGTCGAAGAGGCGGACGTGGCATCAGAGGAAAGAACCATCAGGGTGAAGCGGCAGGCGCGGAGCGCGGTTCCAAGCGTCGGGATGACGCAGGCGCACAATGTAGCGCCGGTTGACGAAAAGCCCAGCCTGACCTAGCTGTTGCAGTGCGGCGAAGCGGGCCCCTCTGGCGATCCTGATGATCGCGATGTCGAACGCCGATGTGACATGACGGGGTTTGAATATGGAAATTTTGCTGGCTGAATGGCTGGGTAAGCCTGCGTGGATGTGGCTAGGCTTCATGGGGGTGGTCGCTGCCCTGCTCGCCCTCGACCTGGGCGTGCTGCACCGGAAAGATCACGAGATCGGGGTGCGCGAGAGCCTGGCCTTGTCGGCCATGTATATCGCCATCGGCCTGGGTTTCGGCGGCTTCGTCTGGTGGGAGCTGGGGCGCGAGAAGGGGCTGGAATATGTGACCGGTTTCGCGATCGAAAAGAGCCTGGCGATGGACAATGTCTTCGTCATCGCCATGATTTTCTCCGCCTTTTCGATTCCGCGGCTTTACCAGCACCGGGTGCTGTTCTGGGGCATACTGGGGGTCATCGTCCTGAGGGCGATCATGATCGCCGCCGGGGCGGCGCTGGTCAGCCGCTACGAGTGGGTGCTGTATATCTTCGCGGCCTTCCTGATCTTCACCGGCGTGAAGATGTTCGCGACCCGGCACGAGAGCGAGCAGGACATCACCGAAAACCGGATGCTGGCCTGGCTGCGTCGCCATCTGCCGGTGACCGACAAGCTGCACGGCCATGCCTTCTTCGCCCGTCAGCCCAACAAGGCGGGGCGAATGGCCTTGCACGCCACGCCGCTGTTCCTGGCCCTGGTGATGATCGAGTTCGCGGACCTGATCTTCGCGGTCGACTCCGTGCCGGCCATCTTCGCGATCACGACCGATCCGTTCATCGTCTATACGTCGAACATCTTCGCCATTCTGGGCCTCAGGGCGCTGTATTTCGCCCTGGCGGCGGTCATTCACCGCTTCGCCTATCTGAAACAGGCTCTGGCCGTCCTGCTGATCTTCATCGGCGGCAAGGTGATCGCCGCGCCCCTGATGGGGCTGGACAAGGTTCCGCCAGCCCTGTCGCTGGGCGTCACCGCCGTCATACTGGCGGGCGGCGTGGTCTATTCGCTGTGGCGGACGCGGACGGCGGCGCCGACGGCGTGACGACGTGAAGCCGGCCTGTGATCAGGCCGGCTTTTCTTCCAGCCGCTTGTCCAGATAGGCGCCGACGCGGCGGTCGACCGCGTCCATGTGGTCCTGCCAGAAGTGGCTGGCGCCCTCTTCCAGCTCATAGTCGATGACGATGCCCTTCTGGGTGCGCAGCTTGTTGACCACCCGCTCCACCTCGACCGGCGGGACGATGGTGTCGGCCGTGCCGTGCAGGAACAGGCCCGAGGCGGGGCAGGGCGCGAGAAAGCTGAAGTCGTACATGTTCGACGGCGGCGAAACCGAGATGAAGCCGTCCGTCTCGGGCCGTCTCATCAGAAGTTGCATGCCGATATAGGCGCCGAATTGGTATCCGGCGACCCAGGTCTGGCTGGCGCCGGGGTTGTTCGACTGGAGCCAGTCCAGCGCCGTGGCCGCGTCCGCCAGCTCGCCGACGCCAGAATCGAACTCGCCCTGCGACTTGCCGACGCCGCGCGAATTATAGCGCAGGGTGGCGAAGCCGCGCTGCTGGAACAACTGGTGCAGGGTGACCGTGACCGGGTTGTTCATATGGCCGCCCGCCTTGGGGTGCGGGTGCAGGATCAGGGCGATCGGCGCATTGGGGCGCTTGCCCGGAGAATAGCGGCCTTCGATGCGGCCGGAGGCGCCGGGCAGAATGACTTCAGGCATAGGGGCTCTGGAATCCGTTCAACTGTCATTTCGCGTGTGCGTAATACTTGACCGCCGAGGTGGGACTTTCTAAGTCCCTCCGCAAGCGCGCCGCCTTTGCGAAGGCGCGGGTTCTAGCACAGGAGCCCCAAAAAGCGCGCAATTTTTGAAGGTGCGAGATGCGTCTGTCGACCAAGGGACGATACGCCGTGATGGCGATGGCCGATCTGGCGAAGAACGGCCGGGGCGAAGGCGGGGAAATCCGCGCCGTTTCGCTGGCGGAGATTGCGGCAAGGCAAGAGATTTCCCTCAGTTATCTGGAGCAGTTGTTCGCCCGTCTGCGCAAAAGCGGTCTGGTGAAGAGCGTGCGCGGACCGGGCGGCGGCTATCGCCTGGCCAAGGGCGCGCACGAGACGGTCGTAGCCGAGATCGTTCTGGCGGTGGACGAGCCGATCCGTGCGACCCGCTGCGTGGCGCATGGCACGCCCAAGGGCTGCATGCTGGCCGGGGAGCGCTGCATCACCCACAATCTCTGGGAGGACCTGGGCGACGAGATCCATCGCTATCTGGCGGGCGTGTCGCTGGAGGACGTGGTCCTGAACCGCACCGGCCGGCGGCGCCAGCATGTCGATCCGCCCGTGGCGGTGGAGGCGGCGGCGTGAGCACGGTCTATCTGGACTACAACGCCTCGGGGCTGGTCCGGCCCGAGGTTCTGGAAATCATGGCCAAGGCCCTGGCCGACAACGGCAATCCGTCTGCTGTCCATGCGGCCGGACGGAGGGCGCGGGCGCGTGTCGAGACGGCGCGGGCCCAGGTCGGAGAACTGGTCGGGGCGGATCCCACGGCCGTGGTGTTCAACAGCGGCGGCACGGAGGCGAACGCCCAGGGGATCGCCAGCGCTCTGGCGGCCGGGTGCGAACGGCTGATCGTGTCGGCCACCGAACATCCGTGCGTGGCCGAGACGGCGGCGAACGCGGGCGCTCCTGTCGAGGTGCTGCCGGTCGATGCGAACGGGGTGGTCGATCTGTCCTGGCTGGCCGAGGCTCTGACGCGTCCGGGCCGGGCCGTGGTCGCCGTCCATCATGCGAACAACGAGAGCGGCGTGATCCAGCCGATCGTCGAGGTGGCGGCCCTGGTGCGTGCGGCCGGCGGCTGGCTGCACGTCGACGCCATTCAGTCGGCAGGCAAGATCCCGGTCGATATGCGCGTTCTGGACGCGGACAGTCTGACCTTGTCGGCGCACAAGCTGGGCGGTCCGCAAGGCGTGGGCGCCCTGGTGTTCAAGGAAGGGGTGTCGGGCGTCCGTATCCTTCATGGGGCCGGACAGGAGCGCGGACTGCGCGCCGGAACCGAGAATGTGCCGGGCATTGCGGGCTTCGGCGTCGCGGCCGACTGCGCTGCGCGGGATCTGGAGACCCTGCAATCCCACGTCGGCTGGCGCGACGCCGCCGAAGCGCGGGTGAAGGCCGCCGGCGCGACGGTGATCGGAGCCGACGCGGCGAGATTGCCCAACACCCTGTTCATGGCGGTGGAGGGCTGGGACAGTCCTCAACAGTTGATCGTGCTCGACCTGGCCGGGGTCATGGTGTCGGCGGGATCGGCCTGCTCCTCGGGCAAGGTCAAGCCGTCGAAGACGATCAGCGCCATGGGGCTGAACACTCTGGCGACCGGGGGCGTGCGCGCCTCCGGGGGATGGGCCACCGCCGAAAGCGACTGGAGCCGGTTCGCCGACGCCTGGATCGCCGCCTACGACAAGCACAAGACACGCGCCGCAGAGCGCGTGAGAGAGGTCGCCTGATGGCCGCCGTCAAGGAAACGATCGACACCGTCGCCGAACTGGAACGGTACAAGTACGGCTTCACCTCGGATGTGGAGCAGGAGTTCGCGCCCAAGGGTCTAAACGCCGACATCGTGCGCTTCATCTCCGAGAAGAAGGGCGAGCCGGAATGGATGCTGGAATGGCGTCTGGCCGCCTATGAGCGCTGGCTGGCGATGGAAGAGCCGACCTGGGCGGCAGTGAAGTATGAGCCGGTCGACTACCAGGACCTGTTCTACTACGCGGCGCCCAAGCAGAAGGAAGGGCCGAAGTCGCTGGACGAGGTCGATCCCGAAATCCTGGAAGTCTACAAGAAGCTGGGCATTCCGCTGAAGGAGCAGGAGGTTCTTGCAGGGGTGCAGGGTGCGCCGCGCGTGGCCGTGGACGCCGTGTTCGACAGCGTGTCCGTGGTCACCACCTTCAAGGAGGAACTGGCCAAGGCGGGCGTGATCTTCATGCCGATTTCCGAGGCCCTGCGCGAATATCCAGAGCTGGTGCGGCAATATCTGGGATCGGTGGTGCCGGTCTCGGACAACTATTTCGCGGCCCTGAACAGCGCGGTCTTTTCGGACGGGTCGTTCGTCTACATCCCGCCGGGCGTGCGCTGCCCGATGGAGCTGTCGACCTATTTCCGCATCAATGCGAGCCAGACGGGCCAGTTCGAACGGACCCTGCTCATCGCCAACAAGGGCAGCTACGTCTCGTATCTTGAGGGCTGCACCGCGCCGATGCGCGACGAGAACCAGCTGCATGCGGCGGTGGTCGAGATCGTGGCGCTGGACGACGCCGAGGTGAAATATTCGACGGTCCAGAACTGGTACCCCGGCGACGCGGAAGGGCGGGGCGGCATCTACAACTTCGTCACCAAGCGCGCCGATTGCCGGGGCGATCGCTCCAAGGTGTCGTGGACCCAGGTCGAGACCGGTTCTGCGGTGACGTGGAAATATCCGTCCTGCATCCTGAAGGGCGAGGAAAGCTCGGGCGAATTCTACTCCATCGCCATCACCAACGGGCGTCAGCAGGCCGACACCGGCACCAAGATGATCCATCTGGGCAAGAATTCGAAGTCGCGGATCATCGCCAAGGCGGTGTCGGCGGGGAAATCGGACTCGACCTATCGCGGCCTGGTCTCGGTGCATCCGAAGGCGACGGGGGTGCGCAACTTCACCCAGTGCGATTCCTTGCTGATCGGCAAGGAATGCGGCTCGCACACCATCCCCTATATCGAGGCCCGCAACGGCTCGGCCCAGCTGGAGCACGAGGCGACGACGACCCGCCTGTCGGATGATCAGCTGTTCTACGCCCAGCAGCGCGGCCTGTCGCAGGAGGAGGCGGTGGCCTTGCTGGTCAACGGCTTCGTCCGCGATGTGCTGCAGGAGCTGCCGATGGAGTTTGCCGTAGAGGCGCAAAAACTAGTGGCGATCAGCCTTGAAGGCTCGGTCGGGTAAAGAAGAAACATGCTGAAGATCAACAACCTCCACGTTTCCGTCGGCGACAAGCCGATCCTGAAAGGCCTGACGCTCGACGTTCCCGCCGGCGAAGTGCACGCCATCATGGGGCCGAACGGGGCCGGAAAGTCGACGCTGGGTTACGCCCTGTCGGGGCGGCCGGGCTATGAGGCGACGGAAGGGTCTGTCGAATGGGCGGGCGAGGACCTGCTGGCGCTGGAGCCGGCCGAGCGGGCGGCCAAGGGTGTCTTCCTGTCCTTCCAGTATCCGATCGAAATCCCCGGCGTGCCGGCCCTGACCTTCGTGCGGACGGCGCTGAATGCGCAAAAGCGCGCACGGGGCGAGGAGGAGGTGGCGGCGCCGGCCTTCCTGAAGCTGGTTCGCGAGGCGTCCAAGGCGCTGAAGATGGACTTCGACATGCTGAAGCGGCCGCTGAACGTCGGCTTCTCCGGCGGTGAGAAGAAGCGGATGGAGATCCTGCAGATGGCCCTGCTGGAGCCGTCGCTGCTGATCCTGGACGAGACGGATTCCGGCCTGGACATCGACGCCCTGCGCATCGTGTCGGAGGGCGTGAACGCCCTGCGTCGTCCCGACCGCGCCATGCTGGTCATCACCCACTATCAGCGCCTGCTCGACTACATCAAACCGGACCGGGTGCATGTGCTGGCCGGCGGCCGGATCGTGGCCTCGGGCGGGCCGGAGCTGGCGCATCAGCTGGAGGCGGAAGGATATGACAAATATCTTCCGGAACCGGCGTGAGCGCGACCTTCGCCATTGACTTGGCCGACGCCGCCACCTTCCCGTCGCGGCGTGATGAGGCGTGGAAATACAGCGACCTGAAGCGTTATCTGCGCGAGGCGCCGGCGCCGTCGGGTACGGCGGCGGTGGGCGCGCCGGGGCCCTTCTATGCCTTGGGTGGAGAGGCCATCGTCTTCGCCAATGGGCGACCGGTGGGCGTGACCGACTTCATCGCCTCGGGCGAGCAGACCCTGCGGCTGCGCTATATCTCGGACGCCGTCGGGACCGGCCATACGGCTAGGGCGCGGGTGGCCGTGCGGGCGGGCGCCAAGCTGCTGCTGCTGGAGACGCACGAGGGCGCAGGCTCGGCCTATGTCGCCCACAATACGCTGGAGCTGGACGTGGCGGCCGGGGCCGAGGTGACGCGCGTCGTCCTGGTCGAGGAGCCGGAGGACGCCATCTCCATCGCCGAGGCCCATGTAAAGGTCGAGGCAGGCGGGGTCTATCGCCAGACCATCATCGCCACCGGGGCCAAGCTGCAGCGGATCGAGACCCGCATCCAGCATTTGGCCCAGGGCGCGCATGTTCAGGCCGACGGTCTGTATCTGCTGAATGGATCGCGCCACACCGACCTGACCAGCGTGGTCCGCCACATGGAGCATGACGGCACGACCAGCCAACTGATCAAGGGCGTGGCCCGCGACACGGCGCGCGGCGTCTTCCAGGGCAAGATCGTGGTCGAGCGCGGGGCTGACGGGACCGACGCCCGGATGGGCCACCATGCTCTGATCGCGTCGGAACGGGCCGAGATCGACGCCAAGCCGGAACTGATCATCTATGCCGACGACGTGCAGTGCGCGCACGGCAATACGGTGGGGACGCTGGACGAGAGCGCCCTGTTCTACATGGAGCAGCGCGGGATTCCGGCCGAGGAAGCCCGCGCCCTGCTGACCCAGGCCTTCCTGATCGAGGTCATCGACCGGATCGAGCATGAGGGCGCAAGAGAGGTGGCGCGGGAATGGCTGACGGCTCGGTTGTGACTACCTTCGATCCCTACGCCGTCCGGGCGCAGTTCCCGATCCTGTCGCGACAGGTGAACGGCAAGCCGCTGGTCTATCTGGACAATGCGGCCTCGGCCCAGAAGCCGCGCGCGGTGATCGACGCCTTGGTCGCGACGATGGAGGGCGGCTACGCCAATGTCCACCGCGGGCTGCACACCCTGTCGAACGAGGCGACCGAGGCCTTCGAGAAGGCCCGCGAGATCGTGGCTCGCTTCCTGAACGCCGAAAGCGCCGAACAGGTCGTCTGGACCAAGGGCGGAACCGAGGCGATCAATCTGGTGGCCAATGGGCTGGGCTTGAGCATCGAACCCGGTGACGAGATCATCGTCTCGGAGATGGAGCATCACTCCAACATCGTGCCCTGGCATCTGCTGCGGGAGCGGCGCGGGGCGGTGATCAGATGGGTCCCGGTGCTGGACGACGGTTCGATGGACATGGCGGCCTATGCCGACCTGCTGGGGCCGAAGACGCGGATGGTCGCCGTCACCCATATGTCGAACGTGCTGGGGACCATCAATCCGGTGGCCGAGATCACCCGACTGGCGCATGCGGCCGGGGCCCAGGTGCTGATCGACGGGTGCCAGGGCGCTGTCCATGCGACCCCGGATGTGCAGGCCATCGGCTGCGACTTCTATGTGCTGACCGGCCACAAGCTGTTCGCCCCGACAGGCATCGGCGCCCTGTACGGCAATGCCGAGGCGCTGGAGGCCCTGCCGCCCTATCAGGGCGGGGGCGAGATGATCGAGACGGTCGAGACGGACCGCGTGACCTATGCGAAACCGCCCCATCGGTTCGAAGCGGGGACGCCGCCGATCCTGGAAGCCATCGGCCTGGGCGTGGCGCTGGAGTGGCTGGCGCAATACGACCGGGCGTCGGTTCAGGCGCATGAGCACGCCCTGTATCAGCACGCCGTCGATCGCCTTCAGAGACAGAACTGGCTGAGGATCCTGGGCCAGGCGGAAGGCAAGGGCGCGATCCTGACCTTCGCCGTCGAAGGCGCGCACGCCCACGACGTGGCCCAGATCATGGACCGTTACGGCGTGGCGGTGCGGGCCGGTCTGCACTGCGCCGAGCCGCTGGCGAAAAGAATGGGCGTGACATCGAGCACCAGGGCCTCCTTCGCCCTATATAACACCGTGGAGGATGCCGATGCCTTCGTGGACGCGCTGATCAAGGCGCGGAACTTCTTCGTGTAAGCTGATGACCGACGACACCATTCAAGACAGCGACGCCTTCAAGGACGCCTGGGACGAGCCCCAGAAGAGCGCCTTGTCGCAGGGCGAACTGGACAAGCTGACCGACGATCTGATCGAGGCGCTGAAGACCGTCTATGACCCGGAAATTCCGGTCGACATCTATGAACTGGGCCTGATCTATCGGGTCGACGTGTCCGACGACCGCGATGTAGTGGTGGACATGACCCTGACGGCGCCGGGTTGCCCTGTCGCCGGCGAGATGCCGGGCTGGGTCGAGACGGCGGTGGAGAAGGTGGACGGCGTGCGCAGCGCCAAGGCCAATCTGGTGTTCGACCCGCCGTGGGATTCCTCCAAGATGAGCGACGAGGCCAAGCTGGCCCTGAACATGTTCTGATGAGCGAACTTCAAACCACATCCCGTCCGCGCCGCCCGCGCCCCAAGGCCGTAACCCTGACGGACGCCGCCGCAGAGCGCGTGCGCGAAATCCTGGACAATGCCGAGAACGACCACATCGGCCTGCGGATCGGGGTCAAGAACGGCGGTTGCGCCGGACAGGAATACACCTTCGCCTATGCGGACGAGATCGGTCCGATGGACGAGGTGGTCGAGGACAAGGGCGTCACCATCCTGATCGAACCCAAGGCGGTGCTGTTCCTGATCGGCACCGAGATCGATTACGAGACGACCCGGCTGGCGTCCAAGTTCGTGTTCAACAATCCGAACCAGACCGACGCCTGCGGCTGCGGCGAGAGCGTCACCATCATCCCGGCCGCCGCCGTCTGAGATGGCCTACGACGCGGACTTCGGCGAATGGGTGCGTGAGCATTTCGCGGGCCTGGGCCGACTGGAGATCAAGCGGATGTTCGGCGGGGCCGGCGTCTACGCTTCCGGCGTGATGTTCGCCTTGCTGGACGACGGCGTAGTCTGGCTGAAGGGGGACGACGACTTGGGCTCGGCGTTCGAGGAGACGGGAAGCCGGCAGTTCAGCTATCCGACCAAGGACGGGCGGACGATGACCATGGGCTACTGGACCCTGCCGGATACGGCGCTGGATGATCCCGACGAGGCCGTGGTGTGGGCGCGGCGGTCGCTGGAGGTCGCGGTGCGAAAGGCGTCGGGAAAGACGCCGAAGAAAGCTACTTAGGCGTATCCACGAGAACTGCTGGCATGACGGGCCGCCCCGTGGCCTCCGCCACCAGTTCGGCGGTGCGGGCCTCGATCACGGCTTCCAGCCGGGCCAGGAATTCGTCCTTGGCCAGGCCGGTCGGAATCGGCTCCAGGAAGTCCAGCGTGGCCGTCCCGGCGTGCTTCTCGTACTTCTCCTCGGGCCAGAACAGGCCGAGGTTGGTGGCGAGAGGGACGACCGGCATGTCGAAGTCGCGGTACATGTGCCAGACGCCGGAGCGGTAGCGGTACTTCTGTCCGACGGGCGCCAGATGACCCTCGGGGTAGATCAGGATCTTGCGGTTCTCGGCCCTGGCCTCGGCGGCGCGGGTGGCCAGGGCCTGACGGGCTTCGTGGCCGCCGCAGCTGTTGACGACGATGGCGCCCAGCTTTTTCAGCACCCCGCCCAGCAGGGGAAATTTCTCCAGATGGTCGCCGGTGACGAAGGCCAGATCGTCGAACTGGTCGTAGGTGGCGAAGCCGTCGCCCCAGCTCTGATGCTTCGAGGCGATAATGAAGGCGCCTTGGGGCAGGCGATCCTTGCCCAGGACCCGCAGGCGGATGCCGGCGAACACGGCCATGGCCTGGACCATGCGTCGGACATAGGCGCGGATGACCCGGCTGGTCGGGCCGCGACCGGGCGCGAGGGCCGCGAAGGCGGCGGTCAGGCCGTAGCCGATCGACAGAATCCAGTAGGCGATATTGAAGGCGAGGCTGCGCATGGCCGGACTATGGCAGAAAGCTGAGCCTTGTCAGATGGCTCAGGCCGCGTTTTCCAGCGAAATCGCGCTGGTCACGCGATTGCGGCCGCCGTGCTTCGACGCATAGAGGGCCGCGTCGGCGCGCTCCAGCAGGCTGGAGGCCGTCTCGCCCAGGATATGTTCGGCGAAGCCGGCCGAAAGGGTCACCGCCCCCAGGTCGTCATTGGTCGAACGGCGGCGCAGGGAGCGGGACGAGACCTCGTCCAGTATCGTCTCCAGAGCCATGTTCACCGCCCCGGCGCTCTCGCCGGGGAAGATGATGGCGAACTCCTCTCCACCGAAGCGGGCGGCGAAGCGATTGCCGGTGCAGACGCGTGACAGGATGGTGGCGACATACCGCAAGACCTGGTCGCCGGTCTGGTGGCCCCAGGTGTCGTTGAAGCGTTTGAAATGGTCGATATCGAGAATGGCCAGAGTGAGGGGCGCGGGCCCTTGGCCGCTGCAGGCCTTGTCCAGCCGCTCGTCGAACGCCTTGCGGTTGGCCAGATTGGTCAGGGCGTCGGTCATGGCGTCGCGGCGGACCTGCTCGAGGTGCTCGCGCAGTCGCGCGACCTCCTTGTTCGAACTTTCCAAACGCTTTTCGAGAATGGCGGTCTCGCGGCGGACCCGTTTGGTGGCGACGGCCAAGCCGCCCACCAGGGTCTTCAGAGGCGCGCCGTCTTCCGTCGACTCCATGGTCTGGGAGGCGGCTACCAGGGTCTCGCCATAGTCGGCCTGGGTCTTGTGCGCCTTGGCGATCGCGCCGGCGACATTGGCCAGCTCCCGGTCCAACACGGCGCCGGCGTCGCGAATGTCTTCGGACAGCCGACTGCGCGGCAGGAATTCCGCCGCGAGCAGCTCGGCCGCCTCGTCGGTGATGACCTTTTTCTCGGCGAGAAGACGTTTGATCTCGCGCCCAAGAGGGCCGGCGGGGTCGCCGAGATAATGAAGCCAGAGTTCGAAGTTCAGCGGCGTCGGCCAGACACCGACCTTTTCCAGGTCAGTGATGACGTCACGCGCAAGGGCATAGGCCTCCGGTCCGCGAACCGCCATTTCGATGGGCGCTGTCATTCATCTCTCCCAAAGCTCCATTCTGAAGCTTTGGGCCCAGCCTACAGGCCGATCCGTAATAGCGAGTAAACGGACAGAGGTTAGGCGGGGATGACGACCGGCCGGCGAAGGAAGGCCGGAATATCGTCGCCGAAGCCCTTCACCCCGGAGCGTTCGCGCTCTTCCGGGCGGCGTTCGCCGCGACGGTCGGACTGACGCAGATGGGGTTCCTGATCGGCGTGCGTCGAACGGACGGTCTCCGTCTGGGCGGAGACGACGGGCGTCTCGACGACGGTTTCGAGCACTTCGGCGGCAATGTCGGGCTTGGCCTTGCGACGGCTGCGCGAGCGGGTGGGCGCCTCCACGGCGACGGCGGCCTCTTCGTTTGCGGGAAGGACCGATGAAGCGACCGAGGCCTCGGCGGCGCGGCTACGCCCGCGACCCCCTCTTTCGCCGCCGCGCTCACGCCCGCCCGAACGTTTGTCGTCCCGGCGCGGGCCGTCCTTGATGGCCGCGAAGTCGATGCCGTCGAGAACCAGTTCTTCGGGGTTCTTCTTGATCAGCTTGAGCACCTTATCCAATGACTTGTCGTCGCTGGGGGTGACGATCATGAAGGCCTGGCCCAGGCGGCCGGCGCGACCGGTGCGGCCGATGCGGTGCACATAGTCGTCGGCATGATGGGAGACGTCATAGTTGAAGACGTGGCTGACGTCCGGAATGTCCAGGCCGCGCGCGGCGACGTCGGAGGCGACCAGGATCTTGAGGGCGCCCGAACGGAAGTCGGCCAAGGTCTTCATCCGATGCGCCTGGTCCAGGTCGCCATGGATGGCGGCGGCGTCGAACCCGTGTCTCTGCAGGGATTTGGCGACGATATCGACTTCAGACTTGCGGTTGCAGAAGACGATGCCGTTCTTGACGTCCGCCCGCTCGATCAGGGCGCGCAGGGCGGTGCGCTTGGCCTTGGGGTCGCTGGTCGGGATGCGAACCAGATACTGGGTGATGGTGTCGGCGGTCTGGGCGGGACGCGAGACCTCGATCCGGGTCGGATCCTTGAGGAAGGCCGTCGTCAGGCGGGTGATCTCGGGCGGCATGGTGGCCGAGAAGAACAGGGTCTGGCGCCGCGGCGGCGTCAGTTTGAAAATCCGCTCAATGTCGGGGATGAAGCCCATGTCGAGCATGCGGTCGGCTTCATCGACCACCATGATCTCGACGCCCGTCAGCAGCATCTTGCCGCGTTCGAACAGGTCGAGCAGGCGGCCCGGAGTGGCGATCAGGACATCGACGCCCTTGTTCAGCGCCGCCACCTGGTCGCCCATAGAGACGCCGCCGATCAGCAGCACCCAGCTGAGCCGGGTGCCCTTGGCGTATTTGGCGAAGCTCTCGGCGACCTGGTCGGCCAGTTCGCGGGTCGGGGCCAGGACAATGGCGCGCGGCATACGGGCCCGGGCGCGGCCGGAGGCCAGGCGATCGACCAGAGGCAGGGTGAAGGCGGCCGTCTTGCCGGTGCCGGTCTGGGCGATGCCCAGAACGTCGCGTCCGGCGAGGGCGACGGGGATCGCCTGCTCCTGGATGGGGGTGGCGGTGGTGTAGCCGGTGTCGGCGACCGCCTGAAGGGTCGTGGGCGAGAGGCCCAGTTGGGAAAATTCGGTCATGAATCCTTGGGACGAAAGCGTCTACGTGCGTCAAAGCAACGGAACCGCCCCTCTTGGGCGAGCGGGCGGCGCGGATCGCAGACCTGTCCCGAGGCTGGGGGCCATATAGAAGTCCCTGCGCCAAAGTCAAGTATTCTCGATATTTCTCCCGGCCCTGGCGAGCGGAATAAATTCCCATGATCTCACCGGACTCGGCTTGACTCCCAAGGGCGTGAGGGCGGCATATAAGAGAACAAATGGAGAACTGACGTGCGGCCAGACCGCAAGATCCAAGCGCTGAGGGACCATCTGAAAGCTCTGGAGGCCGACGGCCATCCGGTCGATCAGGCGCGCTTCGATCTGGGGCTTGGGGCGGCGGACAGGCATCTGGGCGGGCTGGCGACCCATGGGCTGCACGAGGTCTATGCCGCGACCACGCCCGATACGACGGCGGCCCTGGGGTTCGCTCTGGGGCTGGTCCGCCGGGCGGCGGGCGACCGACCCATCGTCTGGGGCGTCCAGACGATGGTCGGGCTGGAGACGGGTCAGATCCATGGGCCGGGCCTGCGCGAACTGGGGCTGGATCCCGGACGACTGGTTCTGGTTCGGGTCAAGGAGATGAAGGACCTGCTGGCGGCGGGCGAGGAAGGCCTCTCCAGCGGCGCGGCGGGGGCGGTGCTGCTGACGGCCTGGGGCGAGAGCCCGGCGCTGAACCTGACGGCGACGCGGCGTCTGTCGATGGCCGCGGGGCAGGGGCGGGCGACGGCGCTGCTGATCCGTCTCAGGGCCCAACCCCAGCCTAGTGCGGCGGAGACGCGGTGGCGGGTCCGGGGCGGCTTGTCGCGGGCCCTGGAGGCGGAGGCGCCCGGCCATCCGACCTATGCGGTCGAACTGTTGCGGCATCGGCTGGGCGCGCAGCCGAGGACCTGGATCATGGAGTGGGATCGTGAGCGCGGAGTCTTCCAGAATGGCGGGCAGAATGTCGGGCATGGACAGCAACGACCGCCGCTATCTGGCGGTTTGGTTTCCTTTGTTGCCGACGGATCGACTGCGGCGCGAGGAGAGGGGCTCAGACGCCACGGCTGAGGCTGCGACCGTGCTCGTGGAGAAGGTGAAGGGGGCGCTGCGCCTGGCGGCGGCCAACGGCGCGGCCCTGGCCCTGGGTCTGTCGCCGGGCATGACCCTGGCCGATGCACGGGCGCGGGCGCCGGATATTCGCGTGGTCGCGCACCGGCCGGAGGCGGACGCGGCCCTGTTGAAACGGGTGCTGCTGGACTTCGGGCGTTTCACGCCGATGGCGGCGACCGACGGGCCGGACGGTCTGGCGTTGGACGTGACCGGTTGCGCCCATCTGTTCGGGGGCGAGGCGGGGCTGGTCCGGGCTGTCGCGGCGCGGGCCGAGGGCGTGGGTCTGGCGGTGCGTCTGGCCCTGGCCGGCACGCCCGAGGCGGCGCGCGCCCTGGCGCGCTTC
>MGLN01000002.1:18438-19289 GCA_001796045.1 Caulobacterales bacterium RIFOXYB1_FULL_67_16
CGGCGGCGACGCGGCTGAATCGGGTGTTGGGACGCGAGGACGTCCGCATCCGTCCCGAACGACCCGTCCCTCTGATTTCCGTCGACCGAATTCTGGTCGAGCCGATCACGGAGACCGTCGATGTCGAGTCGGTGATCGGCGACCTGCTGGTCGAAGCCATGGACCGGCTGGACCTTCGCGGACAGGGCGGCCGGGCCTTCCAGGCCGGCTTCTTCCGCCTGGACGGGGAGGTGCGCCATATCACCGTGCGCACGGGCCGTCCCACCCGCGAGGCGGCGGCCGTGCTGCGCCTGTTCCGCGAACGGCTGGCCAGTCTGGCGCGGCCCCTGGATCCGGGGTTCGGATTCGATCAGTTGCGTCTGTCGGTGACAGTCGCCGACCGCCTGGCCTCGAGCCAGCGGGGCTTCGAGGCCGCCCCGTCCACCGCTGAAGATCTGGGGCGACTGATCGACCGGCTGACCGCGCGTCTGGGGCCGGAGGCGGTCAGCCGGTTCGAGCCGATAGAGTCGCACTGGCCCGAACGCGCCGTCCGCCTGAGCCCGGCGGCACATGCCCTGGACGAGATCGTCGCCTGGCCCGAACCGGACCCGGCCGACCCGCCGCTGCGGCCGTTGCAGATGTTCGATCCGCCCCAGCCGGTTCTGGCCACGGCGGAAGTGCCCGATCATCCGCCGAACCGCTTCATCTGGCGGCGGGTGGACCACCGGCTGGTCCGGGTCGAAGGCCCCGAGCGCATCGCGCCCGAATGGTGGCGCAGGTTGCAGGCCCCCCAGGAGCCGACGCGCGACTATTACCGGGTCGAGGACCAGGAGGGGCGGCGCTTCTGGCTGTTCCGTTCCGGCTTCTACGGC
>MGLN01000003.1 GCA_001796045.1 Caulobacterales bacterium RIFOXYB1_FULL_67_16
GCGGATCGGGCGGATGGCCGACATGCCAGTTCCCCGTGCCGGCGGAGTCGACGATCAGATCGAGGCGCAGGCGCTCAGCCTCGGCGCGGAGGGCGGCCTCGGCGAGGGGGGAGCGACAGATGTTGCCGAGGCAGACGAAGAGGATGGAGGGCATGAGGTGATCTTAGCGGATGAAGCCGTGTCGGGTTAGGGCGATGTCTCTCCACGCCTCATCCTCGCCCTCGTGGCGAGGATCCAGACTCCCGGTGTGTCCGCACGGTGCGACGGCGTTGAGACCGGGCGTATGGATCCTCGGGACAAGCCCGAGGATGACGGTTGAGGGGGCGGTGGTTGGGCGTCGGGGAGGCTCAACGCCGCCCGAACAGCTTCTCCAGATCGTGCAGCTTCAACTCCACATACGTAGGCCGCCCGTGGTTGCACTGGCCCGAATGCGGGGTGGCTTCCATCTGGCGGAGGAGGGCGTTCATTTCGGGGGCGGTGAGGATGCGGCCGGAGCGGACGCTGCCGTGGCAGGCCATGGTGCCGCAGACCTCGGCCATCCGCTCCTTCAGCGACAGGGCGGCGCCGTGTTCGGCCAAGTCGTCGGCGATGTCGCGGATCAGGCCCTGGACGTCCGTGTCGCCCAACAGGGCCGGGGTCTCGCGCACCAGGACGGCGCCGGCGCCGAAGGCCTCGACGATCAGGCCCATCTCGGCCAGTTCCTCGGCGCGCGAGGCGACGCGTTCGGCCTCGGCCGGGTCCAGATCGACCACCTCGGGCGTCAGCAGGGCCTGGCGAGTCACGGCCCCCTCGGCCATCTGGGCCTTCATCCGCTCATAGACCAGCCGCTCGTGGGCGGCGTGCTGATCGACGATGACCAGGCCGTCGCGGGTCTGGGCCACGATATAGTTGGCGTGCAGTTGGCCCCGGGCGGCGCCCAAGGGGTAGTCGAGGGGGTCTGTCGGGGCAGTGGCGAGTGGCGAGTGGCGAGTGGCGAAGTCGCTGTCTTGGACGGGTTGCGACGGCCATGAGGGGCCGTCCCACGATGGCTCGACGCGGGCGCTGCGTTCGTTGAGGCCGGGCAGGACTTGCGCGGCGGCGGCGGGCTGGGACCAGCCGGTCCAGCCGCTGAAACCCTGGGCCGAGGGGGAACTGGGGCTGTAGGCCGGTCCGGTGGAGACGCCGGTGTGGGCCTGGAACCCCGCCATCGCATCGGCGGCGACGGTGGTGGAGGCGCGGTGGCCGGCGGCGTGGAGGGCGTGCCTCAGGGCGCCGACGATCAGGCCGCGCACCAGGGCCGGATCGCGGAACCGGACCTCGGCCTTGGCGGGGTGGACGTTGACGTCCACGTACAGCGGGTCGATGTCGATGAAGAGGGCGGCGGCCGGGTGCCGGTCGCGCGCCAGGAAGTCGGCATAGGCGCCGCGCAGGGCCCCTTGCAGCAGCCGGTCCTTCACCGGGCGGCCGTTGACGAACAGATACTGATGCGCCGCATTGCCGCGCGAATAGGTGGGCAGGCCGGCGTAGCCCGACAGGCGCACCCCGTCCCGCTCCTGATCGATCAAGAGGGCGTTGGCCTCGAAGTCGCGGCCCAGCAGGGCCGACAGCCGCTTCAACCGGCCCTCGTCGCCGGGGTGTTCGGCGGGCAGGCGTAAGGACACCTTGCCGTCCAGCGACAGGGTGAAGGCGACGGCCTCGTGCGCCATGGCCTGGCGTTTGATCTCTTCCGAAATGGCCATGGCCTCGGCCCGTTCGGACTTCATGAACTTGAGCCGGGCGGGGGTGGCGTAGAAGAGGTCGCGCACCTCGACCCGCGCGCCGTGCGGGCCGGGAAAGGGGGCGGGGGCCAGGGGACGGGTCGCGCCGCCCTCGACCTGGATGACCCAGGCCTCCGTTTCGTCGCGCGACCGGGTAGTGATCGACAGGCGGGCGACCGAGCCGATGGAGGGCAGGGCCTCGCCTCGGAAGCCCAGGGTGTGGATGCGCAACAGGTCCACGTCGCCGGCGTCGTCGGGCTCCAGCTTGGACGTGGCGTGGCGTTCGACGGCCAGGGGCAGTTCTTCGCGCGGGATGCCCTTGCCGTCGTCGGCGATCAGGATGCGCGACAGGCCGCCGCCGTCGGCCTGGATCTCGATATTGCGGCTCCCGGCGTCCAGGGCGTTCTCGACCAGTTCCTTGATGGCGCTGGCCGGCCGCTCGACCACCTCGCCGGCGGCGATGCGGTTGACGGTTTCGGGGGAGAGGCGGCGGATGGGCATGGGAGGGGGAAGATAGGGGGGCGGAGGGATTCGCGCCATTGTCGCCGTTGCCCGACTCCGCGCGGGCGGGTAGAGCGTTCGGCTTCTCCCGCCCAGCCGAAGTTCCAGACCATGCACGATATCCGAGCCATTCGCGAGAACCCCCAGGTTTACGTCGCGGGCTGGTCGTCGCGCGGGGTGGACGAGGCCGACGGGCTGGTGGCGGACATCCTGCGGCTGGACGCCGAACTGCGTCACGCCCAGACCACGGGCCAGGACGCCCTGGCCAAGCGCAACGCCGCCTCCAAACTGATCGGCGCCGCCATGGGCAAGAAGGACATGGCCGAGGCCGACCGGCTGAAGGCCGAGGTCGAGGCGCTGAAGGGCGATATCGCAGCGGCGGCCGAGGTCGAGGCGCGCGTCGGCAAGGAACTGCGCGAACTGCTGGCGGGGTTGAAGAACCTGGCGGCCGAGGACGTGCCGGACGGCGAGGACGAGGCGGGCAATGTCGAGGTCTCGCGCTGGGGTGCGCCCCGCGAAGGCGGCCCGGCCAAGGATCACGCCGACCTGGGCGAGGCCCTGGGGATGCTGGACTTCGAGGCGGCGGCCAGGATGTCGGGCGCCCGGTTCGCGGTGCTGAAGGGCCAGCTGGCGCGGCTGGAACGGGCCGTGGGCCAGTTCATGCTGGACCTGCAGACGGACCAGCACGGCTATCTTGAAGTGAATCCTCCGCTGCTGGTGCGGGACGAGGCGATGTTCGGCACGGGGCAGTTGCCGAAATTCGAAGAGGATTTGTTCGCGACATCAGATCCTTCGATCCAACACATTCTCGTGGCCGCCGATAAGCTTAAAAATAAGCCTCTTCCTGAGATGAGCCCCGAAGAGCTTCAGGTCATGGCTGATTTCATCGACATTGAGCTTGAACTCTTCCGCACGCAAAGGAACCCCCGTCATTTCCTCATCCCCACCGCCGAGGTCTCCCTGACCAACCTCGTGCGCGAGACCATTCTGTCCGAGGACGACCTCGCCACGCCGATGCGGATGACGGCGTTGACGCCCTGTTTCCGCGCCGAGGCCGGGTCGGCGGGGCGGGATACGCGCGGGCTGATCCGCCAGCACCAGTTCTCCAAGGTCGAGATGGTGTCGATCGCGCGGCCGGAAGACTCCGACGCCGAGCACGAGCGGATGACGGCCTGCGCCGAGGCGGTGCTGAAGGCGCTGGAGCTGCCGTTCCGGCGGATGCTGCTGTGCAAGGGCGATATGGGCTTCTCGGCTCAGAAGACCTTCGACCTGGAGGTCTGGCTGCCCAGCCAGGGGACCTATCGCGAGATCAGCAGCTGTTCGAACTGCGGCGACTTCCAGGCCCGGCGCATGGAGGCGCGGTTCAAGCGGGCCGGCGAGAAGAAGACCGAGTTCGTCCATACGCTGAACGGGTCGGGGCTGGCGGTCGGTCGGACCCTGGTGGCGATCATGGAGAACTATCAGCAGGACGACGGGCGGATCGCGGTGCCGAAGGTGCTGCAGCCGTATATGGGCGGTCTGGAATTCGTGGGCTGATGCGTATCCTCCTGACAAACGACGACGGGATCGAGGCGGAAGGTCTTGAATCCCTTGAGCGGATCGCGCGGACCCTGAGCGACGACATCTGGGTGTGCGCCCCCGCCGTCGAACAGTCGGCCAAGGGGCGGGGGATCACCCTGACCGAGCCGCTGCGGGTGCATAAGCATGGCGAGCGGCGGTTCTCGGTGACGGGGACGCCGACCGACTGCGTCATCCTGGCCGTCAACGACCTGATGCCGCAGAAGCCGGACCTGGTGCTGTCCGGGGTGAACCGGGGGCATAATATCGGCGAGGACGTCAGCTATTCCGGCACGGTGGCGGGCGCGCTGCAAGGCATGGCCTTCGGCATCCGCTCCATCGCCCTGAGCCAGAGCCTGGAACGGTTCCACGACGAGGTGGTCGCCCATTGGGAGACGGCCGAGGCCTTTGCGCCGGCGATCATCAGCCGGCTGCTGGACCAGAAATGGGCGCCGGGCGTGGTGATGAACGTCAACTTCCCCAATCTGCCGCCGGAACGGGTCGAGCAGATCGAGGTGACGACCCAGGGCTTCCGCGACGTGGGCGAGATGCACGCGGTGCGGCGCACCGACCTGCGCGGGCGCGACTATTACTGGATGAGCTTCCGCGGCGAGAAGCAGGAGCACGCCGAGGGCACGGACCTGAGGGCCATTGAGGCGGGGCGGATCTCGGTCACGCCGCTGCACATCGACCTGACCCATATGGCCAGCGTCCATGACCTGAAGAAGGTGCTGGGCGGGGCGCCGCCGAAGGCGGTGAAGGCCGCATGAACCTGCACGACGATCGCGCCGGACGGCTTATCCTGTCGCTGCGTCAGCAGGGGGTGACGGATCCCCGGGTGCTGGGCGCGATGGAGAGCATCGACCGCGCGGTCTTCGTGCACGAGAAATTCCTGGATCAGGCCTGGGAAGACCAGGCCCTTCCCATCGACTGCGCCCAGACCATCAGCCAGCCCTATATCGTCGGCCTGATGACCCAGGCCCTGGACGTCCAGCCCCGCCACCGGGTGCTGGAGATCGGCACCGGCAGCGGATACCAGTGCGCGGTGCTGAGCCGGCTGGCCCGCTATGTCTATTCGGTGGAGCGGTATCGCAGCCTGCTGGTCGAGGCCGAGGCGAAGCTGCGGACGCTGGAGATCGACAATGTCATCACCAAGCACGGCGACGGCGGCTTGGGCTGGATCGAACAGGCGCCCTTCGACCGGATCATGGTGACGGCCGCCTCGCCGGGCGAGCCGACCGAACTGTTGAAACAGCTGAAGCCGAACGGGGTGCTGGTGGCGCCCGTGGGGCGCACCTCGGTGCAGATCCTGCACCGCTATGTGGGACAGGGCGACGGCTCGTTCCGGCGCGAGAGCCTGACGGAGGTGCGGTTCGTGCCCCTGGTCGAGGGGACGGCGAAGGAGGGGTGAGGGCCTTCCCCCGCTTGCGGGGGAAGTGTCAGCTCGTCGAGCGCAGCGAGACGGCTGACGATGGGGGAAGTCATGTTTCTTGAAAGAAAACTTCCCTCTCCGACCCTTGTCCGCTGCGCGGACGCCAGGCCACCTCTCCCGCAAGCGGGAGAGGGTCTGGACGCCCGTTAACCTTCCCGCCCCACTTTGGCGATGATTGCGGGCTTGGCTTGGGCGGCGCGAGCGGGCAAACCGGCGGGCGGATTTAACCATGTGAGGAGCGGCCGGTGGCGGTGATTTCGGGCGGAATGAGAGCGGTTGTGATCGTGGCGGCGTCGCTGAGCGCGGCGGCCTGTATGACCTATCCGTCCGAGCCGAGATATTCGACGCGGCCCGTGCCCGTGGGCCAGGGCGCCTATCCGGCCCAGCAGGGGCCCTATGGTCAGCAGGGGCAGGCCCCGGCCCAGTATCCGAACCAGAACCCCGGCCAGGTCCAGGGACAGCCCTATCAGCAGCCGCCGGTGACCGCGCCGGTCGGGTCGATTGAAGGCGGGGCGCTGCCGCCGCCGGTTTCTGTGACGCCGACCCAGCCGACCTATCCGACGGCGCCCGCACCATCTTCGCCGTCCGCCGTGGTCAGCCCGGGCGCCGCCTATGTGATCCAGCCGGGCGACACCATCT
>MGLN01000004.1 GCA_001796045.1 Caulobacterales bacterium RIFOXYB1_FULL_67_16
CGTCGGCCGAGGCGGTCAAGGCCCTGCGCGATTACGGCATGGCCCTGGGCATCGCCTTCCAGCTGGCCGACGACGCCCTGGATTACGGCGCGACCGCCGAGGCCCTGGGCAAGAACGCCGGCGACGACTTCAACGAGGGCAAGGCCACCCTGCCGCTGCTGCTGGCCGTGGCCCGCACCCGGGGCCGAGAGGACGCCTTCTGGGAGCGGACCGTGACCAAGGGCGAGCGCACGCCGGAAGACTTCAACCGCGCCCGCGAACTGGTCATTGGCTCCGGCGCCATAGGCGCGACCCTGGACCTGGCTGGCGACTATGCCGATCAGGCCAAGGCCGCCCTGTCGGTCCTGCCCGCATCCGACTGGCGCGCCGCCCTGGAAGACCTGGCCGATTTCGCCGTTTCGCGTGCCGCCTGAGCCTGATCCGGCGGCGACGGTCGCGGCGAGTCTGGACGCCCAGGTCCGCGCCGCCGATCTGGACCGCTGGCTGTCCAGCCGACTGGTCGCCGACGAGCGAGCCCGCGCCGACCTCATCACCCTCTACGCCTTCGAGGCCGAGCTGATGGTCATACCCACGCGCGTGACCCAGCCCCTGCTGGCCGAGATGCGCTACACCTGGTGGGCCGAACAGCTGGACGGGGTCTTCGCCGGCGTCCCGCGCAAGGGCCATCCGGTGCTGGAGGCCCTGACGGATCTCGTCGCCCGTCACAGCCTGGACCGCGTCCCCTTCGACGCCCTGATCGAGGCCCATATCGGCCGCGTCCACAGCCAGCCCCATGATCTCGACGCCTTCTACGTGGGGCCCATGCAGACGGCGGTCCATGTGTTGGCCGGTCCTGGCCATGCGGACAAGGTGGTCGAGGCGGGGCGCGTGAGGGGGCTGGCGCAGGTCGGGCGGACGGAGGAGGCGAGGGCGGCGCGTCCTAAGGCCAATGCGGCCTTGAAGGGCCTGCCCGCCGAAGCCTTCCCGGCCGTAGCTTCAGCCGCGCTAACGACGCCCGACGAGCCGGAGCCGCTCAAACGTTTGCGACTGCTCTGGGCGACGGTCCGCGGACGGGTTTAGCCCGCGTCCCGCCAGGCCTTCAGGCTCGCCATCGCCCGAAGGCTCTGCAGCCGCTTCTTGGCCCGGCCGCGTTCCTTGGGATGGATGCGCTTGCCGTCCTCATCGACCTTGGGGGCCTCCAGCGGGGGCAGCAGGCCGTAGTTGATGTTCATCGGCTGGAACTTGGAGCCTTCCAGATGGCCCCCGGTGATGTGTTCGACCAGGGCGCCCATGGCGGTCTCGGGCGGGGGCGGCGACAGGTCGCGGCCCAGAGCTTGCGCGGCGGCGAGGCGGCCGGTCAGCAGGCCCATGGCGGCGCTCTCGACATAGCCCTCGACCCCCGTGACCTGGCCGGCGAAGCGCAGGCGGGGCATGGCCTTGAGCCGCAACTGCTTGTCCAGCAGCTGGGGGCTGTTCAGATAGGTGTTGCGATGAAGGCCGCCCAGACGGGCGAACTGGGCGTTCTGCAGGCCGGGGATCATGCGGAAGACCTCGGCCTGGGCTCCGTGCTTCAGCTTGGTCTGGAAGCCGACCATGTTGAACAGGGTCCCCAACGCATTGTCCTGACGCAGCTGGACGATGGCGTGGGGCTTGACCGTCGGATTGCGCGGATTGGTCAGTCCGACCGGCTTCATCGGCCCGTGCCGCAGGGTCTCGCGCCCCCGCTCCGCCATGACCTCGATCGGCAGACAGCCGTCGAAATAGGGGACGTGCTCCCAGTCCTTGAACTCGGCCTTGGGGCCGTTCAGCAGCGCGTCGATGAAGGCCTCGTACTGGTCCTTGTCCATCGGACAGTTGACGTAGGCGGCGGCGTCTCCGCCCGGGCCTTCCTTGTCATAGCGCGACTGACGCCAGGCGATGTCGAAGTCGATGCTGTCGGCGTGGACGATGGGGGCGATGGCGTCGAAGAAGCTGAGGCTCTCCTCGCCCGTCGCCTTCAGGATGGCGTCGGCCAGGGCGGGCGAGGTCAGGGGGCCGGTGGCGACGATGACATTGTCCCAGTCCTCGGGCGGCAGGCCGGCGACCTCCTCACGCAAGACGGTGATCAGGGGGTGGGCCTCCAGCTTCGCGGTGACCGCTTGGGAAAAGCCGTCGCGATCCACCGCCAGGGCGCCGCCCGCCGGCACCTGATGGGCGTCCCCGCAGGCCATGATGACCGAGTCCAGCGCCCGCATCTCGGCGTGCAGCAGACCGACCGCATTGTACTCCCAGTCGTCCGAACGGAAGGAGTTGGAGCAGACCAGTTCGGCCAGTCCATCCGTCTGGTGGGCGTCGGTCTTCACGCCAGGGACGCACCGCATCTCGTGCAGGATAACGGGCACGCCCGCCTGGGCGATCTGCCAGGCGGCTTCCGAGCCGGCCAGGCCGCCGCCGATGACGTGAACGGGGGAAGGTGAGGGGGAAGCAGTCATCGCGGCCTTCTAGCCGCCGTCTGGCGTGATGTCATGATCCCCTGCTATGTCGGCGGCGGGGATATGGGGGGCGTGAGCGTGAGCAGTCATCGTCATTTGCGACTGGGCGAAGCCTTGTCGGCGGCCTTCGCCGGCCTGCCGCGCGCCTGGCGGGACAGCTGGGGGGCGATCCTCCTCGCCGCTGCGGTCTGGAGCGCAGCTGGGCTTACGCAGCGCGCGGTCAGCCTGATCTGGTTCCCCTTCGGCCTGATCGCCACACTGATATTGGTCGGCGCCTTGACGCGAATCGCCGTCAGTCCAGACCCTGCGGCGGCGAAACGGCTGGGCTTGCGGCCGGCGGGATTGCAGTTCGGCCGGCCCGAACTACGGCTGCTGGGCGCCGCCCTGCTGTGTGCGGTCTTCATGGCCATGATCCTTTCCGTCGTCGCCCTGCTGCTGCTGGCCGTGTTCGGCATGGCGGGCCTGGACGCCGAGGCGATCAACCAGCGGAACTGGGCCGCAGTCGGCCCGGCGTGGAAACTGGTGCTGCTGGCGGGCGTGACCGGGTTCGCCCTGTACGGGGTGCTGGTCATGGCCGTGCGGCTGTCGCTGTCCGCCCCTGCGACCCTGGGGCGCGGCCACATGGTCTCGCTGAACAGCATGGGCATCGCCCAGGGCAGTTTCTGGCCCCTGCTGGGCGGACTGATCGTCGTCGGCCTGCCGAAGGTCGTGCTGGCCGTGCTGACGGGATGGGGGCTGCTGTCCGGTGTGACCGGATGGGTGGTCTGGGCGCTGGTTCTGTGTGGGCTCGAAGCCCCCCTGACGACCGGCTTCCTCGGGGCGGCCTATCGCCAGCTGGAATACTGGACGCCGGAAGCGCGTTCGGGAGTCTGACGTCGTCGCCTGTGACCTGAAGGCGCCGATGGTCTAGGATCGTCAAGAATCTGGTCTGGAGTCCGTGATGAGTTTTTCCGCCACCGAAGCGGCGTTCGAGGGGTTCCGGGTGGTGCGACGCCATCCGATGACCGTCCTGTTCTGGGGGCTGGCCTATCTGGTCCTGTTCCTGTGCATGTTCGGGCTGGGCGGCGGTCAATGGGCGGCCATCATGGCGTCGGCCGAGGCGCTCGAGCAATCATCGAACCCGTCCCCCGAAGACCTGATGGCCCTGGGACAGGCCTACGGCGGCTTGTTCGTCTGGCTGGCGCCTCTGGGTCTGGCCATCGGGGCCGTGATCAGCACGGCGGCGGCGCGCTCCGTCCTGCGGCCTGAAGAAAAGGCTTGGGGTTATGTGCGCCTCGGCATGGACGAGGTCCGGGTTCTGGCCGTCACCCTCGTCGTTGCTCTGATGGTCGGGCTTTCCAGCGGCCTTCTGTTCGGGGGTGTCGGGGTCGCCGTCGGCATAGGGGCGGCCTCCGGCCAGGCGGTGATGTTCCTGCTGGCCCTGATCCTGACGCTTGCGGCGATCGCCCTGATCGTCTGGCTGTCGGTCAAACTCTCTCTGGCGGTGCCCATCACGGTTGATCGCCGCAAGATTAGCCTGTTCGAGTCCTTCGCCGCGACCAAGGGGCATTTCTGGCCGCTTCTGGGCATGGCCCTTCTGGCCATCGTCATGAGCTTCGTCGTCAGCATCCTCGGCACAATCATCAGCGCCGGAACGGACCTGGCGACGGGCGGCCTCGACGGTCTGTCGCGCTTCGCCGGACTAGGCATGGTCGACGTCCTGGTGCGGGCGTGGCCGGCCATTCTCGTGTCATCGCTCGTCAACGCCATTCTTTCGGCCTTGCAGGCGGCTGTCCTGTACGCGCCGTTCTCCGCAGCCTGGCAAGCGCTGCGAGATCAATAGGACTTGAGACGTCAGCCTGATCTTCAGGCCGACGCCTTCGCCCGTTTCTTCTTCGCCGGTTCCGCCGGAGCGCCCAAGGCGGCGACCCGCGCCTTGCGGCGCGACTCGTGCCGATCCAGCACCTCCTTGAGGTATTTGCCTGTCCAACTGGCCTTGTTCTGGGCGACCTGTTCGGGCGTGCCGACCGCGACGATCTCGCCGCCGCCGTCGCCGCCTTCGGGGCCGAAGTCGAGCAGCCAGTCGGCGACCTTGATGACGTCGAGATTGTGCTCGATCACCACGATGGTGTTGCCGGCCTCCACCAGTTCCTGAAGCACCTCAAGCAGTTTGCGGGTGTCCTCGAAATGCAGGCCGGTGGTCGGCTCGTCGAGGATGTAGAGGGTTCGGCCGGTCGCGCGTTTTGACAGCTCCTTGGACAGCTTGACCCGCTGGGCCTCGCCGCCGGACAGGGTGGTCGCCGGCTGGCCGACCTTGACGTAGCCGAGGCCCACCCGCTCCAGCGTCAGCATCTTGTCTCGGATCGGCGGCACGGCCTTGAAGAACTGGGCCGCCTCCTCGACCGTCATGTCCAGAACGTCCGAGATCGACTTGCCCTTGAACACGATCTCGAGCGTCTCGCGATTATAGCGTTTGCCCTTGCAGACGTCGCAGGTGACGTAGACGTCCGGCAGGAAGTGCATCTCGATCTTGATGACGCCGTCGCCCTGGCAGGCCTCGCAGCGCCCGCCCTTGACGTTGAAGCTGAAACGGCCGGGGCCATAGCCGCGCGCCTTGGACTCCGGCAGGCCGGCGTACCAGTCGCGGATCGGGCCGAAGGCGCCGGTGTAGGTCGCCGGGTTCGAGCGCGGGGTGCGGCCGATCGGCGACTGGTCGATGTCGATCACCTTGTCGAAATGCTCCAGGCCCTCGATCCGGTCGAAGGGGGCGGGGGCGTCCGACGCATTGTTCAGGCGGCGCGCGGCCGCCTTGTACAGGGTCTCGATGGTGAAGGTGGACTTGCCGCCGCCGGACACGCCGGTGATGCAGGTGAAGACGCCCACCGGGATTTCGCCGGTAACGCTCTTCAGATTGTTGCCGCTTGCGCCAGAGATCTTCAGCATCCGCTTGCGGTCCACCGGACGGCGACCATCGGCGGGGATTTCGATTTCCCGTTCGCCGGTCAGATATTTGCCGGTCAAGCTCTTGGGATTGGCCATAACCTGTTGCGGCGTGCCCTCGGCGCAGACCGTGCCCCCGTGGACGCCTGCGGCGGGGCCCATGTCGATGACATAGTCGGCGGTCAGGATGGCTTCCTCGTCGTGCTCGACCACAAGGACCGAGTTGCCGAGGTCGCGCAGCCCTTTCAGGCTTTCCAGCAGGCGGGTGTTGTCGCGTTGGTGCAGGCCGATGGAGGGCTCGTCCAGCACATACAGGACGCCGGTCAGGCCCGAGCCGATCTGTGACGCCAATCGGATGCGCTGGCTCTCCCCGCCCGATAGGGTGCCCGAGGATCGCGACAGGTTCAGATAGTCGAGGCCGACATTGTTCAGGAACCGCAGCCGGTCGCAGATCTCCTTCAGGATCCGCCGGGCGATCTCCATCTGCTTCTCGGTCAGGCTCCCCTCCAGGGTCGAGAACCAGAGGTAGGCCTTTGAGATCGAGAGCATGGAAATGTCGGCGATGTCTTCGCCGCCGACCTTGACGGCCAGGGCCTCGGGCTTCAGCCGCTTTCCGCCGCAGGCCTCGCACGGGGTCTCGGACTGATAGCGGGCCAGTTCCTCGCGCACCCAGGCGCTGTCGGTCTCGCGCCAGCGCCGCTCGAGGTTCGGCAGGACGCCCTCGAACGGCTTGGAGACCTCGTATTTGCGGGCGTTGTCGTCATAGACGAACTTGATCTTCTCGGCGCCGGTGCCGTGCAGGATCGCCTTGTGCGCCTGGGGCGGCAGTTCGCGCCACGCCACATCCATCGAGAAGCCGTAGTGGCGGCTCAGCGACTGCAGCGTCTGGGTATAGAGCGGGGAGGGGCCCCGCGCCCACGGCGCGACCGCCCCCTTGTGCAGGCTCTTGTCGCGGTCCGGGATCACCAGATCGGCATCGAAGGCCAGCTTGACGCCCAGGCCGTCGCACACCGGGCAGGCGCCGAAGGGGTTGTTGAACGAGAACAGCCGCGGCTCGATCTCGCTGATCGTAAAACCAGACACCGGGCAGGCGAACCGTTCGGAGAAGACGAGGGTGCGCGGCGCCGTCTCACCCTCGGCGACGCTGGCCCATTCCGCCGTGGCGATGCCGTCGGCGAGGCCGAGCGCGGTCTGAAGGCTGTCGGCGTAGCGACCCTCCTGATCCGGCTTTGTGACGATCCGGTCCACGACGATGTCGATGTCGTGCTTGAACTTCTTGTCCAAGGTCGGGGCTTCGTCGATCGGATAGAACTGGCCGTCGATCTTCAGCCGCTGGAAGCCCTGGCGCTGCCACTCAGCGATTTCCTTGCGGTACTCGCCCTTGCGGCCCCGAACGACCGGAGCCAGCAGCAGGATGCGTTCGCCGTCGGGCAGGGCCGTCAGCTTGTCGACCATCTGGCTGATGGTCTGGCTCTCGATCGGCAGACCGGTGGCCGGCGAATAGGGCACGCCGACCCGCGCCCACAGCAGGCGCATATAGTCGTGGATCTCGGTCACCGTGCCGACGGTGGAGCGCGGGTTCTTGGAGGTGGTCTTCTGTTCGATGGAGATGGCCGGGGACAGCCCCTCGATCAGGTCTACGTCCGGCTTGCCCATCAGCTCCAGAAACTGGCGCGCATAGGCCGACAGGCTTTCGACATAGCGGCGCTGGCCCTCGGCGTAGATGGTGTCGAAGGCCAGGGACGACTTGCCCGAGCCCGACAGGCCGGTCATCACCACCAGCTGTTCGCGCGGAATGTCGAGGTCCACGCCCTTGAGATTATGCTCGCGGGCGCCGCGAACGCGGATGAAGTTGTGCTTTTCGGTCATGCGGTCCGGGAAACGCGGTGAGGAGCCGGAGGGCTCCGGCGCGACATCGCTATATGGGGATGATTTGCCCGGTTTAAGCAAGAACAATGTGGGAACATTGCGGCGTTGGGCGTATCCAGCCCTGTTGACCTACTCCGGCGTCCAGGCCTGCGTCGGGCGCACGAAACGCTCGCCCTTGGCCAGCATCACCCCATTTGCCGTCGCGATGCCTAGCTCCAAGCTTTCGGCGATGCGACGGGCGCGTTCGATGAAGTGGGCGGCGGCGACGGGCGGGCAGAGGTCGCGGGCGGTTTCGACGAAAACCTCCAGCCAACGGTCGAAGTGGCGGGCGTCGATGGGCAGGGGCAGGTGTTTGGGCATGGGCCGACCCTGGTAGACGCCTGTCGAGAGGGCGACCGAGGACCAGAACAGCTTCATCTGCGCCAGATGCGGGCCCCAGTCGCTGATGCGGTCGGCGAAGATCGGGCCGATCAGACGGTCGTCGCGGACGCGGGCGTAGAAGGCCTCGACCAGGGCGTCGATCATCGCCTCGTCTATGCCGGTCTCGTCGCGCAGCCGCTGGACGGCCGCTTCGCGGCGCGCGGCGGCCCCGGCGGGGTCTTCGATACGAAAGCGGCTTTCCATGCCGACGTCCTAACGCCCTGGCGAGCAGATCGCCACTGGACCGACGGTCCAACCCGAGCCCCAAATTCACGCGGGCGTGTTCGCCTCCGGGATGACACGGGCTTGCGGATTGCACAAATACGACCCATCCTCCTGTCTCTGACGAGTTTTGAGCAGGAGGCTCGAAGATCATGATCATCGCACTGGCAACCGGTTCCGCCCTGTCCGCCATGCTGCTCGTGATCCTCCATGCCAACCAGCCCAAGCCGAAGCGCGTCCGCGTGCGGGTTCGCGAGGACCGCCGCGTTCGCCGCTAGGCGTCTTAGGGCGCCCCTCGTTCAGACGTTTTGAATCGAGTTTCCGACTCCGCCCGTCTGCATGAGGCCCTCCCACAGGGCGATTCCTGCTGTCACCGAAAGGTTCAGTGAGCGCGCATCGGGGCGCATCGGGATCACGACGCGGGCGTTGGCGGCGGTGTGGACGTGGTCCGGCGCGCCGGCTGTCTCCTTGCCGAATAGAAGTGTATCTTCGGGATCGAAGCGGAAATCGGACAGGGGCGTCGCACCCCGGGTCGTGAACAGCACCAGCCGCCCGCCCGGCCGATCACGTTGGAAAGCGTCCCAGTCCGCATGGCGGGTCATGTGTGACAGGGGCCCATAATCCAGGGCCGCCCGCTTCATCGCGCGGTCGTCGAAACGGAAGCCCGTAGGCTCTATGACGTGCAGATCGATCCCGAAACAGGCCGATAGCCGGATGCAGGCGCCGACGTTCTGAGGAATGTCAGGTTGAAAAAGGGCGAGACGCATTCTAAGCCCTAGATATACGCGGCCTGGGGGTTTGTCGCGGTCTGTTTTGCGAACGTTTCGCAAGAAACGTCAGCGACTTGCGGTCATTGACTGCAAATACAGGCCGAGGGGAATACTGGGCCTCGCTTTTAGGGTTCGTGCCGCAAAAGAGGATCGCCAAAATAGGCGCGCCCGGCGGTGTTCGAGAGGTGAAACGTGGCCGAAACGGGTGTGATTCCGGAAGGCGAGGGCGATCCGAATCGCCGCGACTTCATCCATATCGCAGCGGGCGCCGCTGCGGTCGGCGCCGGGGCGATGATCGCCTGGCCCCTGATCAATCAGATGAACCCCGCGGCCGACACCCTGGCGCTGGCGTCGATCGAGTTCGACCTGACCAAGGTGCAGGAAGGCCAGCAGGTCGTGATCAAGTGGCAGGGCAAGCCGGTCTTCGTCCGCTATCGCACCCCTGCCGAGCTGCAAAAGGTCATCGCCGAAGGCGCGGTGGGCAGTCCGCCCCAGACCGATGCGGAACGCACCAAGTCCGGGCACGAGAAATATCTGGTCGTGGTCGGCTCCTGCACCCACCTGGGCTGCGTGCCCACGTTCAACGCCGGCGACTACGGCGGCTGGTTCTGCCCCTGCCACGGCTCGCACTATGACGCGTCCGGGCGGATCAGGAAGGGGCCGGCGCCGCTGAACCTGGTCGTGCCGGACTATGAATATACGTCCGACACCCGCGTAAGAATCGGTTGAGGGCGAGGGGGAGGAAATGAGCGAACACGAATCCACCTACGTCCCCAAGACGGGCGTCGAGAAGTGGCTGGACACCCGGCTGCCGATCATCCGCTTCGGCGCCGACTATATGTCGCTGCCGACCCCCAGGAACCTGAACTACTGGTGGACCTTCGGCGGCATCCTGGCCCTGTGCCTGATGACGCAGATCGTCACCGGCATTGTTCTGGCCATGCACTATACGCCGCAGGTCGATCTGGCCTTCGCCTCGGTCGAGCGGATCATGCGTGACGTCAACGGCGGCTGGCTGATCCGCTATGTCCACGCCAACGGCGCCTCGATGTTCTTCATCGCCGTCTATCTGCACATGCTGCGGGGCCTGTACTACGGCTCCTACAAGGCGCCGCGCGAGATGATCTGGATCATCGGCTGCGTGATCTTCTTCCTGATGATCGCCACGGCCTTCCTGGGGTACGTCCTGCCCTGGGGCCAGATGTCCTTCTGGGGCGCCGAGGTGATCACCAATCTGATCGGGGCCATTCCGGTGATCGGCGAGCCGATCCTGATCTGGCTGCGCGGCGGACCGGCGATCGACAACGCGACGCTGAATCGCTTCTTCTCGCTGCACTATCTGCTGCCCTTCGCCATACTGGGCTGTGTCGTCCTGCACCTGTGGGCCCTGCACACGGCGGGTCAGAACAATCCGGTCGGCATTCTGATCCCCAAGGAACGGACGGCCAAGGACATGCTGCCCTTCCACCCCTATTTCACGCTGAAGGACGGGTTCGCGATCATCCTGTTCCTGCTGCTGTTCGCGATCTTCGTCTTCTATCAGCCGAACGCCCTGGGCCATGCGGACAACTATATCCCGGCCAACCCGCTGCAGACGCCGGCGCACATCGTGCCCGAGTGGTACATGCTGCCCTTCTACGCCATCCTGCGCGCCATCCCGGACAAGTTCGGCGGCGTGGTGGCCATGTTCAGCGCCATCGGCGTGCTGTTCGTCCTGCCCTGGCTGGACACGTCCAAGGTGCGGTCGATGCGCTACCGCCCGACCATGCGGACCTTCTTCTACATCTTCCTGGTGGTCGGCGTGGGCCTGGGCTGGTGCGGCGGTCAGCTGCCGGACGCCCCGGTCGTTCCGGGGTTGGGCGGCTTCGTTCTGCTGGACGGCAACATCAACTCCTATCTGTGGCTGACGAGGCTGTTCACGGCCTACTACTTCCTCTTCTTCCTCGTGATCATGCCTCTGGTTGGTCTGAAGGAGACGCCCCTGCCGATCCCGGCGACCATTTCCGAACCGGTCCTGACCGGCCCGGACGCGATGCCGGCGTTCGCCCCGGCCTCGCCTGAGAAGAAGGGGTAAGGGCCATGATGATCGGAAAGATCAGCGTCTCCATGTCCAGGTTCCTCGCGGCCGCCGCCGCCGCCGTCGGCCTTGTGGCCGCCGCGCCGGCTCTGGCGGCCGGCGGGGCGGCCCACCCACGCTCGGGCGGCTTCAGCTTCGAAGGCCCGTTCGGCGTCTATGACCAGGGCCAGCTTCAGCGTGGCTATAAGGTGTACCAGGAGGTCTGCGCGGCCTGCCACAGCATGAACCTGATGCACTATCGCAATCTGGGTGATCGCCACGGGCCGTTCTGGA
>MGLN01000005.1:0-17835 GCA_001796045.1 Caulobacterales bacterium RIFOXYB1_FULL_67_16
CTGGACATCGCCGAGGCGGAGTCGCGCGCCGTGGAGGCGTCTCTGGCCGCACTGTCGCCGGCGCCGGTCTTCCATCCGTGCGATCTGATGGACGTGGCGGCGCTGCAAGCCTGCCTGTCGGATGTGATGGCCGCCCACGGTCCGATCGACGTCCTGATCAACAACGCCGCCAATGACGACCGCCACACGCTGGCCGAGGTGACGCCGGCGTACTGGGACAACCGCATCAATGTGAATCTGCGCCACCTCTATTTCGCCGCCCAGGCCGTCGCGCCCGGCATGCGGGCGCAGGGGCGGGGGGTGATCATCAATCTCGGCTCGATCAGCTGGCACCTGGGCCTGCCCGACCTGTCGCTGTACGAGACCGCCAAGGCGGGTATCGAGGGCATGACCCGCGCCCTGGCCCGCGAACTGGGCAAGGACGGGGTGCGGGTGGTCTGTATCGTGCCGGGCAATGTCCAGACCCCGCGCCAGATGAAATGGTACACGCCCGAGGGCGAGGCCGAGATCGTTGCGGCCCAGTGTCTGCCCGGTCGGCTTCTGCCCGAGGACGTCGCGGCGCTGGGGCTGTTCCTGGCCTCCGACGACGCACGTTTGATTACAGGCCACGAGTATTTCGTGGACGCAGGCTGGCGATAGGCTTTCCTACGCCGTTCAACGCCCGCGTCAGACGGGCTTCATTGGGAGTATCATCGAAATGGCGGGACCAACGGGGGGCTCTGGCCCGGATATCGCGGGGAATGACCGCGTCAACATGGCCTTCATCATCGCCGTCGTGGCCGTAGCCACCATAGGCGGGCTGTTGTTCGGTTATGACTCTGGGGCCGTGAACGGCACCCAGGCGGGCCTGCAGGCCCAGTTCAATCTCGACGCCAACGGCCTGGGGTTCACGGTCGGCTCTCTGCTGATCGGCTGCGCCTTCGGCGCCTTCTTCGCGGGTCGCCTGGCGGATCTGGTCGGCCGCCGCACCGTCATGATCGTGGCGGCGCTGCTCTTCCTCATCGGCGCCCTGATCCAGGGGGTGACGGATGTGCACGCTGTCTTCGTCGCCGCGCGCTTCGCCGGCGGGATGGCCGTCGGTGCAGCCAGCGTGCTGTCGCCGCTCTATATCTCCGAAGTCGCGCCCGCCAATATCCGCGGGCGGATGAGCACCCTACAGCAGGTGATGATCATCACCGGTCTGACCGCCGCCTTCCTGGTGAACTATTTCCTCGCCCAGAACGCCGGCAGCAGCCTGGGCGAAATCGCGGGAACCTCGGCCTGGCGCTGGATGTATCTGGCTCAGGCGGCGCCCGCGGCGGTCTTCCTGATCACCCTGTTCCTGATCCCGGAGAGCCCCCGCTATCTCGTCATGAAGGGCAAGGACGAGGCCGCCCGCGTCGTCCTGTCCAAGCTGTTCGGCGCCGACGCGGCCGACCGGAAGATCGGCGAGATCCGCGCGAGCTTCACGCAAGGCCACCGTCCCAGCTTTAAGGACGTCACCGGCAAGCTGATCTTCCGCCCCATCGTCTGGGCCGGACTCATTCTGGCGACCTTCCAGCAGTTCGTCGGCATCAACATCATCTTCTATTACGGCGAGACCCTGTGGCGTTTGGCCGGCGTGTCCGAGGAAGTCGCGCTTGAGCGCAACATCATCTCCGGCGCGGTCTCCATCGGCGCGGTTCTGCTGGCGCTGGCGGTGATCGACAAGATCGGCCGCAAGCCGCTGCTGCTGATCGGGTCGGTCGGCATGGCCGTAACGCTCGGCGCCATGACCTGGGCGTTCAGCGGCGCCGGCGCGGATGCGGCGGGCAATCTGACCCTCGGCGCCACCGCCGGCCTGACGGCGCTCGTCGCGGCCAATCTCTATGTCATCTTCTTCAACTTCAGCTGGGGCCCGGTGATGTGGGTCATGCTGGGCGAGATGTTCCCCAACCAGATGCGCGGATCGGCCCTGGCCATTTGCGGCCTGGCCCAATGGGGGGCGAACTATCTGGTCGTCCAGAGCTTCCCCAGCATGGCGGAAGGCATCGGCCTGGTCGGCACCTACGCGCTCTATACGGTCGCGGCCGCCGTCAGCATCTTCCTGGTCCAATCCTTCATCAAGGAGACGAAGGGCAAGGAACTGGAAGACATGACGGGCTGATTTCCGGCCCCGCAATACCCATCTCCCCGAGACGGGCGGCGCTCCCCCGCCGCCCGTCAGCCTTATGAAAAGGACTTCCCATGACCGACACGCTTGAACTCTCGCACTGGATCGGCGGCGAAAAGGTCTCCGGCGCGATCGCCGGCGAGAGCCTGAACCCGTCCGACACCCGCGACGTCGTGGCCCGCACGCCCAAGGGCGGTGCGGCCGAGGTGGATCAGGCCGTCGCCGCCGCCCGCGCCGCCTTCCCCGGCTGGTCGGACGCCTCGCCGGAAGTCCGTTTCGACGTCCTGGACAAGGCCGGTTCGCTGGTCATGGCCCGCGCCGCCGAGATCGGCCGGCTGCTGTCGCGGGAAGAGGGCAAGACCCTGCCCGAGGGCATCGGCGAGACCATGCGCGCCGCCCGCATCCTGAAGTATTTCGCCGGCGAGGCCCTGCGCGTCCACGGCCAGAACCTGGCCTCGACCCGTCCGGGCGTCGAGATCCAGACCTATCGTCAGGCCGTCGGCGTCTTCGGCCTGATCACCCCGTGGAACTTCCCCATCGCCATTCCGGCCTGGAAGATCGCTCCGGCCATCGCCTTCGGCAACACGGTCGTCATCAAGCCGGCCGGCCCGACCCCGGCGACGGCCGAGGCCCTGATCGCCATTCTGCATGAGGCCGGCCTTCCCAAGGGCGTGGTCAATATGGTCATCGGCGACGGCGATGTGGGCCGCGCCATCGTGGCCCATCCCGGCGTGGACGGCATCAGCTTCACCGGCTCGCAGGCCGTGGGCGCCGGCGTTGCGGAAGGCGCAATGAAGCGTCAGGCTCGGGTCCAGCTGGAGATGGGCGGCAAGAACCCGCTGATCGTTCTGGACGACGCCGACCTGGACCGCGCCGTCGCCATCGCCCTGGACGGCTCTTATTTCGCCACCGGCCAGCGCTGCACCGCCTCCAGCCGCCTGATCGTTCAGGACGGCATCCACGACCGTTTCGTCGCCGCCCTGGCCGAAAAGGTCGCGGCGCTTCGCGTCGGCGACGCCTTGGACTCCAACACCCAAATGGGCCCGGCGGTCAGCGAGAGCCAGCGCGAGGTCTCGTACAAGTACATCGACATCGCGCGCGAGACCGGCGGCCGGATCGTGACGGGCGGCGAGCGTCTGAACCTCGACAAGCCCGGCTGGTACGTCCAGCCCACCCTGATCGCCGATACGGCGGCCGACGCCCGGATCAACAACGAGGAGGTCTTCGGCCCCGTCGCCTCGACCATCCGCGTCGCCACCTATGAAGAGGCCCTGGCCGTCGCCAACGGCGTCGAGTTCGGCCTGTCGGCCGGCATCGTCACCCAGTCGCTGAAATACGCCCGCGACTTCCAGCGGAACGCCAAGGCCGGCATGACCATGGTCAACCTGGCCACCGCCGGGGTCGATTATCACGTGCCCTTCGGCGGATCGAAAAAGTCCAGCTACGGCGCGCGCGAACAGGGTTTCGCGGCGGTGGAGTTCTATACCCAGATCAAGACCTCCTACTCGGCGAGCTGATTGATGGGCGTGGTGGAATTGGTCTGGGACATCCAGGCCGAACTCGGCGAAGGCCCCGTCTGGGACGCCGAGCGCAAGGCGGTGTGGTTCGTCGACATCAAGGGTCGCAAGCTGCACCGCTATACGCCGGGGAGCGGCGAGACCGTCTCGTGGGACACGCCGGACCAGACCGGTTTCGCCCTGCCGACGGAAGACGGGTCGCTGATCTGCGGGGTTCGGGGCGGTCTGCACCGCTTTGACCCCGAGAGCGGCGTCTTCACCCTGATCCAGCCGGTCGAAGAGGACCGGCCGCAGAACCGACTGAACGACGGCTTTGTGGCGCCGGACGGCTCGCTGTGGTTCGGGTCGATGGACGACAGCGAAGAGGTCCAGACCGGCGCCCTCTATCGGTGGTTCCAGGGCGAGCTGACCCGGCATGACGACGGCTACGGCGTGACCAATGGTCCGTGCCTGAGCCCGGACGGCCGGACCCTGTACCATCACGACACCCTGGCCAAGACGGTCCTGGCCTTTGACCATCAGGACGGGGTTCTGTCGAACCGGCGGGTCTTCGCCGTGACCGAGGACGGTTACGCCGACGGCCCCAGCATGGATTCCGCCGGCGTCCTGCACGTCGGCCTGTTCAACGGCTGGGGCGTGGCGAAGTTCGCGCCCGACGGCCGGCGGATCGGCAAGATCGAGGTTCCGGTCCAGACCGTGACCAAGGCGGCCTTCGGCGGCGAGGATCTGCGCGATCTCTATATGACCACGGCCTGGCTGGGGAACGCTGACAAGCGCGGCGAGCAGCCGACCCTGGGCGGGCTTTACCGCGTGCGGGTCGAGACGCCGGGCCTGCCGCAGAACAAGATCAAGCTGTGAGCCTGATCGGACTGACGGCCGAGGACTGGCGTGCAAGCGTGGCGCCGGAGCAGGGCGGGGCGATCCTGAGCCTGGACTGGCGGGGACAGCCGGTGTTCCGGGCGACGCCCGAAGGGGCGACCGACATGCTGGAGACGGCCTGTTTCCCCCTGGTCCCCTACGCCAACCGGATCGCCGACGCGCGGTTCGGTTTCGAGGGGCGGGACGTGCGTCTGACGGCGCTTGCACGGTTCGCGCCTCACGCCCTGCATGGCGACGGCTGGCTGAACCCCTGGACGGTCGAGACGGCGTCTGACGATCGCGTCGACATGACCCTGGACTGGCCGGGCGACGTCGATGCGGACGGTGCGGGCTGGCCCTGGCCCTGGCGGGCGCGGCAGTCGGTCAGGCTGTCTGAAGACGGGCTGGAGATCAGCCTTTCGGTGACCAACGCCGGCGATACGGTCATGCCGGCGGGCCTTGGCCTGCACCCCTATTTCCACAAGTCTCCAGACAGCCGCCTCAGACTGTCGGCGACGGGCGTCTGGCTGACCGATGCGCGGGAAATCCCCGACCGGCTGGCGCCGCCCGACGCGGTGGTCGATTGGAGCGGCGGTCTGGCCCTGGCAGAGGCGCCCTTCGTCGATCATGCCTACACCGGCTGGACCGGAGAAGCGGTGATGGAGGGCGGCGGGCGACGGGTCGTCGTGTGCGGCGGGGCCGGTTCTGAATGGGTTCAGGTCTACGCCCCGGTCGGGGCGGACTTCTTCTGTGTCGAGCCGGTGACCCACCGGCCGGACGTGCTGAACGCGCCGGCCGGCGAACGCGGCGGCCTGGCGCGCCTGTTGCCGGGGGAAGAGCTGAGCCTGGTCATGACCGTGACGGCGCAGGACCTCTAGCCCTCGGACGGCAGACCCAGCCTGGCGCGCCAGGCCGGATAGTCGGTCTTGAGCAGGTTGGCGGGCCAGGTCCCCACATAATTGTAGCCGGCGCGACGCTCCTGCTCGATGTCGGCCAGGTTGGCGTGAGGCACGGAATCACGGCCCATGAAAATGGGTTGATTGGTCTCCAGATCGTAGAAGCGGGCCCAGATCGGACCTTCGCCCGGGGCCGCGACGACGCGGCGATCAGGCTTGCCGTCGGTCTGCAGGCTCTCGATGCGGAAGTCCGGCAGGGCCGAAGATCGGAACCAGGCGACGGCGCCCTCGACCGCCGCGATCACTTCCGGAGAAGGCTGATCGATGCTCATCAGGAAGCGGACGATCCCGACGCTTTCGTTGCCTGACAGCGACGGCGGTTCGAACCGGCGCGCCCAGGCGGGGGCCAGGGTCACAGCGTCATGTTGGGCGCACCAGGCGGTCAGGCGACCGTCGCGGCGCACCTGGGTCTTCAGGATCAAGGCCGTTCCCGCCTGAACCGCCTCGGCGGCGCGGGCGCGGCGTGCGGCGTCGACGAAGCCGTAGGGCGCACGGCCTTCGGCGACCGCCTGCAGGAGGTGCAGGACGCGCACCATGGCGTCGTCATTATAGGTGATCTGGTCGTAGTAGCCGCCGCGCAGCGGATAGAACTGGGGCCAGCCGCCGTTCGGCTGTTGCGCCTTCAGCAGATAGTCGAGGCCCCGTTCGAAAGCGGGTCGCGCTGTCTGATCGCCCGCCGTTATCACCCGCGCGAGAAAGTCGAGCGGCAGGGTGGTGCCGTCATTGTCGATCGTATTGGCCAGGCCCGGATCGGCGTCCGCTCGGGGGGCGGCGAACAGGTCGGTGTTCTTGGGCCACCCGCCTTCGGCCGACTGGTGAAGGCTGACGGCGGCGGCCAGCCGGCGCGCCTCCTCCGTTCCGTACCAGGCCGCCGGGCGACGCACGATCTGAGAACCCCAGCTCGGCGCCGGGCTCTGGCTCTCGCCCTGAGGCGGACTGACGGCGCAGGCCGGCGCGGCCGTTCCTGCGGAAAGGATCAGGGCCAGGGTCGCGATCGGGACAATATGCGGGCTCATCGGGACATTTCCGGTTTCGCTCAAAAAGGAGGGGCGCCGATGGTCCGACGCCCCAGTTTCGTTCCTTGGGAGAAGAATGAGGTCCTAGAAGACGAGCCGGGCCCCGACGAAGTACTGGCGACCGGTGCTGCCGTAGCTGTTGACCACGGGGTCGTTCTGATAGGCCCAGCGCTGGTCCTTCTGGTCCGTCAGGTTCAGGGCTTCGGCCGTCAGGGTGACATTGTCCGTCACCTTGTAGGTGAAGGCCGCATCGACGTTCAGGGTCTCATTTGAGCCGATGAAGTCGTTGATCAGCGGGCTGTCGCACTGACCCGGATCGCAGCCGCCGGCCGCCAGCGGATAGGTGGTCTGATAGGCGGCGCGATAGGCGGCCGAGACGCGGGCGCTCCAGCGCGGGACTTCATAGAAGATGGTCGCGTTGAACGACTCCGGCGAGGCGCCCAGGAAGGGGGCCGTGCCGGTCAGATTGCGCGCCGGGTCGAGGATGTACTCCAGCTCGGACTCGATATTGGTGTAGTTGGCCTGCACCCCGAAACCGTCGAACGGCGCCGGCAGGAAGGTGAAGTTCTGCTGATAGGCGACCTCGAAGCCTGACAACGTCCCGCCCGGCGCGTCGTCATACTGGCGCAGGACGAAGGGCAGATCCGCATCGATATAGGCGCGGCGGCTGTCCGAGGCCTGATCAACCAGGCCGTCATAGGCTGCGCGCAGGTTGGCGATTTGCTCGGCGTCGAACACTTCGCTGAGGCGGCCTTCACGCAGCACCACCTGCGGGAAGCTCTCGATCTCCTTGTGGAAATAGGCGACCGACAGCAGGGCGTCCTTGGCGAAATACCATTCGACGTTGAAGTCCAGGTTGGTGGCCCGGAACGGCTTCAGCTTGGTGTTGCCCAGGGTGATCTGGGCGTTGGAGCCGTCGAACTCGGCGGCGGCGCCGGCTACGCCGACGGGCACGGTGAAGGCGGTGACGCCGGGTTGCAGCGCCATCATCTGCGGCCGGGCCATGACCTTGGCGGCGGCGAAGCGCAGGATCAACTTGTCCGTGGGCTCCCAGGCCAGGTTCAGCGACGGCAGGGTGTCGTTGTAGTCGTTGTCATTGGTGATTGGACGACCGCTGGGCGAACGACCGCGCGACTCCACGCTGGTCTCGGCGCGGCGCAGGCCGGCGTTGCCGCGCAGGGTGCCGATGGGCAGCGGCAGGTCGAAGTCCATCTGGCCGTAGTAGGACAGGCTGTCCTCATCGACCCAGAAGGTGTTGACCCCGCCGTTGCGCAGGTCCGACAGGCGCCAGTCGCCCCATTCGTTGATGCAGTCGCAGTCGAAGCCGAAGCGGTTCTGGAAGGCTTGCAGGTTGGGCGCGAAGAAGGAGGTCGGCATGCCGTCCGGCACGTCCAGCCCGTCGCCCCAGCTGACCACCTGGCCCATCTGTCCGACCGTGGTCGCCTCGGCGAGGCCGGTGTTCACGCCTTCCAGCAGGCTGGGGTTCATGGTGTCGCTGATCAGTCGCTCATATCGGGTGTAGTAGAAGTCGAACTTCCGCTTGCCGATGCCGAAGCGCAGGGTGACGTAGTCGTTGTAGTCGAGGCGGAAATCGACTTTGGCGGTCTGATAGCCGTTCTCGGTGACGGTGCGGAAGGCGCGGAGCGCCGAGTAGCCCTTGACGAAGTCCCAGCTGTTCGGGTCGGCGACATCGAAGCCGAAGTCGATGAAGGGCATGTCGCCGCCCGCGCGGTCGTCATAGACGAAGTAGTCGTTGCCCGCGACGCCCTGACCGGAGTCCAGACGGATGAAATCCGCCAGCAGGCCGATGTTGTCATTGGTCGATTCCGAGTCGCCGACCAGCAGCGACATATGGAAACGGTCGCTGAAGTCATGCTCGATATTGATCGAGTTCTGCCGGAATTCGGTGGTGTAGGCGCCCTGGTCCACCGCCGACCGCATGTCGACATTGCCCAGCACCAGATAGTTGGCGTTCTCCCCGTTGGCGCTCAGCCCCGCATCGATCAGCCGAACCGACGGCCGGCCGATAAAGGCCCCGCGCATCGCCATGTAGCGCGGATGGGACACATAACCCACCGATGTCGGCTGGTTGTAGTAGTCGTACACGTCAAGGTTGTTGGGATTGAAGCTTCCGACACCGGCCGCCAGGGTCTGGTTGGTGGCGCCCGGGGCCGTGGTGAAGATCGGCGTGCTGCCATACAGCGACTGACCGCAGTCGATGGCGTCGCGGAACTCGGTCGCCGCCTGGGCGGTGCAGTTGGCGTAGGCGCCGCGACGGTTGTTGTAGCTGTTGTTGCTCGCGCTCGTGGTCGGCAGGGTGTTGTAGCTGAAGGCCGTGGTGGTGCGGTTGCCGTTGGTGTTGTTGCGGTTCAGCCCGACCGGACCAATCTGGTAGTTGGTCGAGGTCTGATTCATCTTCGAATAGAGATTGTCGAAGTTGATCGTCGTGCGGTCGGTGGGGCGCCACTGGCCCGACAGGGTGACGCCCAGACGATCCTGATCGACCTCGCGGTGGTTCAGCGTCGCGAGGGCGGGGATGCGCACCAGAGACCCTTTGGTTGCCCCGCCGTTGATCAGCGCATAGGCCTCCGGGTCCGAACCGATCAGATAGTTGATCGCCTCCGGGTTGGTGACGCGGGGCAGGGCGGTGGCGGGGTTCGTCCCGATGGGCAGGGCGAAGCCCTGGTGGTCGCCGGCGGCGTTGGTCCCGACATTGTTGAAGGTGGCGCCGCGATAGGCGTAGTCGAACGAGCCGACCTGACGCGAATAGCTGTCGATCACCTGTTTGCGTTCGTTATACGCGACCGAGCCCAGCAGACCGAACTCGCCGATCTTGCTGGTCCAGCGATCGGAGGCGAGGAGGGCGACGCGCGGGCTGTGATTGCCGCCGTTCTCATAATAGGCGTCCTGAAGGGTCAGGGCGAGGCGGCGTTCCGAGAAGTCAAAGGGACGCCCCGAGATCAGATCGACCGTCGCTCCCAGAGAGCCTTCGTCGGTCTGGGCGTCGGCGGACTTCTGCACCTTCAGCGAGTTGAACAGTTCGGAAGCGAAGGTGTTGAACTGGAAGCCCCGGTCCCGGCGCAGGGCGCCGTCGGCGTTGCTGGCGCCCGAGGTGGACAGGGTTTCGAGGCCGTTCAGACGAACCCGCGTAAAGTCCCCGCCCAGGCCGCGGACCGAGATGGAATTGCCTTCGCCGTTTTCGCGGTCGATCGAGACGCCAGGGATCCGTTGCAGGGATTCCGCCAGGTTGGCGTCCGGGAAGTCGGCGATGTCCTCGGCGTTGATCACGTCGACAATGGTGTTCGACCGCCGCTTTTCACTGAGCGCGCTGGCCAGCGAGGCGCGGATGCCGGTGACGACGACCTCGTCCACGGTGGCGGTCGGCTCGGCGGCCTCCTGGGCGAACGCCGGGGCGGCGAACAGCATCGCCCCCACCAGAATGGCCGCCGGCGACGCCGCAGCGCGCAACTGTTCTATGGTTTGGTTTTGCATCCGTTCCCTCCGTTTCCACCCGCTCCAGCCTCTGACGGGCCGGATGCGGGTCTGTCCCTTGCTCGACTGACAACCGTTTCAAACAGGTCAGCTAAGCGATCTCGAAATAATGTCACCGGTGTCATATGGCGGAAATAGGGCGAGCGCCAGCGTAAAAATCGCAGTTCTCGTTTCCGTGCGACAGCCGCGCTGCCAATTTCGGCTGTGGCCAAGCCGACTCGCCCCCTGCGTCAGAGGGCGCGGAACTTGAAATTGCGGAACCGGGCTCCGCCTTCGCCGGCGGCGTAAATTCCGGGACGCAGCATCATAAAGCCGCCTCTAACATTCTGATTGTAACCGGAAACCTCCATGCCGCGATCAAACCGCGTCCAGGTCCGGCCGTCGGGCGAGGTGTAGAAATAGAGGTTGTGGTAGGCGTTGGTCAGGCGGATGAACATGTGCCGGCCATGGGGATTGGCCGGACGCCCGCGCTCGATCCCGTACTGGTGGGTGACAAACCGCTGAGCGTCAAAGCCGAGACCGGCGTACAGGGCGCGGTCGTAGAACAGGATCAGGCCGGCGACGGCGCCGGGGTCGATCTCGATCTCGCACTCGATCTGATACGCCTGCTCGCCCTGGACGAAGGTAAGGGGCGAGCAGTCGACCGGCGCCTTGCCCTTCGCCCGCATGTGCAGGACGCCGTTTTCACGTCGCAGACGGTCTTTCTCGTTCGGCTGAGGATCATAGAAGCTCCACTGCAGGCCGAATTTGTCGGTCGAGAAATCGTCGGACAAGGCCATGCCGTGCGGCCCGGTCTGGCCGCCGCGCGGCTTGGGGATCGGCTGCGACAGATCGCCGCCCTTGGCGTGGAACCAGCCGTCGTCGGTCCACTCGATGGGATCGAGCAAGGTCTGTCGCCCCAGGCTCCAATAGGCGTTTTCATAGCCGTGATAGACCATCCACCAGTCGCCGGCCGGACCTTCGACCAGGGTGGCGTGACCGCGCGACCACCATTTCTCGGCGCCGGATCGGGTGCGGACGATGGGATTATGCGGGCAGTTTTCCCACGGACCATGGATCGACTTCGACCGAGCGGCGATGACCATATGGCCCGTCGGCGGCCCGGCGGTCCCGCCGATGGCGGTGATCATGTAGAAATAATCGCCGCGTTTCAGCAGCTTCGGCCCTTCCTGGGCGAAGCCTTCGACGATCCAGTCTTCAGGGTAGCGCCAGGCCTGGTAGACGCCCTTGTCGACGGGGCCGTCCAGAGCCAGGCCGTCATCGGTCAGCCTGACCCGGTCGCCGCCGCTGAGGAACAGATAGCGTTTGCCGTCTTCCCCCACGATATGACCGGGGTCGATATGAGCCGGCAGTTTCAGGTCGATCGGCTCGCTCCAGGGGCCCTCGATCCGGTCGGCCCAGATGACGTAGTTGGAGCGATACTCAGGGAAACGGGCCGGGATATAGCAGTAGAACCGGCCCTCGTGCTTGATCAGCTCCGGCGCCCACACCGAGCCGATATTGGTGGTCAGGGCAGCGGTCACGGGCCGCCAGTTCACGAGGTCGCGGGAATGCCAGATATGGATGCCCGGCACCGACTCGAACGACGAGAAGGTCATATAGTAGTCGTCGCCGTCCTTCAGGATCGACGGATCCGGATGGTCTCCGGCCATGATGGGATTGAGGAAGGTCCCGTCGCCGAGGTCGGCCATCCGCTGGCCCTCGACGCCGCGACGCCATTTCATATGGGCCCATTCGCGGCCGAGGGGTGCGGCTTCCTCGTGGGTCTGGGCGAAGGCGGCGCGGACGGGCAGGGCCGAGGCCGCGACGCCGCCCAGCAGGCCGGACAGGGCGGCCCTGCGGTCGATAAATCTCATGGTCGTTTCCTCGTCAGCTCTTTTGTCGGCCGAAACGAGGAGCATAGGATCGCGTGATGTCACCGGTGTCAATTTGAAAGGCGACATCATGTCTTGGCGCACCAGCTGGTGCGGAACGCGTCGAAGCGCTTCAGACTTGGATCAGCGCGCCGGGGCGGCCTCGTTCCAGGCCGACACGAAGGCGGCGGCGTTGCGGCCGACCTCTTCCGGCGACTGGCCGGGCTTGAACACGGCGGAGCCGATACCGAAGCCGGAGGCGCCGGCGGCCAGCCACTGGCCCATGCTGTCGGGATCGACACCGCCCACCGGATAGACGCGGGTGGCGGCGGGTAGGACCGCGCGAACCGCTTTCAGGCCGCGGGGGCCGGCGATCTCGGCCGGGAACAGCTTCAGCGCGTCGGCGCCGGCGTCCAGGGCCGCGAAGGCCTCGGACGGCGTGAAGAAGCCGGGCAAGGACAGCAGGCCCAGGGCCTTGGTCTCACGTATGACGGCGGTGTCGGTGTTGGGCGAGATGATCAGCTGGCCGCCGGCCTGTGCCACTTCACGGGCGGCGGCGACGGTCAGGACCGTGCCGGCGCCGACCAGGGCGCGGCCGTCCAGCGCGGCCCGCAGACGGCGGATGCTTTCCAGAGGCTCCGGCGAGTTTAGCGGCACTTCCAGACAGCGGAAGCCGGCGGCGACGACGGCTTCCCCGACCGCAACGGCCTCGTCAGGCGTCAGCCCGCGCAGGATGGCGATCAGCGGCAGGGCGTCCAGGCTTTCGACGGTGGGGGAGATCATCGGGATACAGCCTCGTGAATACGCCAGAGGCCCAGGGCCGTGGCGGCGGCGCCGTCCGCAATCCGGACGTCGTTGAAGCCGCCCAGGGAAAGGGCGGCGGCGTAGCGGCTGCAGAGGGAGTCTGCGCCGATCAGTATGACGGGCCGGTCGCGGGCGTCGCTCTGGACGGCGATCTCGGCGCCGATCAGCAGGCCCGACAGATAGTCGGCGGCGGACGTCGCAGACAGTCGCCCGGCCAGGCCTTCGACCCGGACCGAAAACAGGTTGGCGGTGACGGCCGGGTCCCGCAGCGCCCTGGCTGCGCCTGCGGCGAAGGCCTCGTCATCGACGCCCGGCTCGCCCATGTCGGCGCCCAGGATCGTGCCTTTGCGGATGGCGGCGAACAGCTCGCCGGTCATGAAGGTGCGGAAAGCGGTGATCCGGGACTGGGCCGTCCGGACCCATTTGCTGTGGGTGCCGGGGCCGACCACCACGGCGTCGTCCTGAAGGTCGAGACCCAGAACCTGGGTCTCCTCGCCGCGCATCACGTCCTGAAGCCGTTCGTCTTCGAAGGCCGCGACGCCGGGGACAAGGCGGACCAGCGGGGCGTCGTCTGGCGAGGCGACGGCGCCCGCCAGATCCGCGACGCCGGCCGGGCAGGGCAGATAGGCCATCTCGCGCCACCGACCCCGAGCCCCCGCCATGCCGCTGACCAGAACGGGCAGGTCCTCGTTCAGCCAGTCCCCGCCCACGTCCCGAAGGACGTCGTGAAACTGATCCGGCGTCAAGCCGCCGGCGCCGCGCGGGTCCGAACGACTGTCCAGAACCCGACCGCCGTCGGCGATCCGCATGACGCGCAGATTGCTGGTGCCCCAGTCGACGCCGATCAGGCCTGCCGTCTCGCTCAATTTACCACCAGATCGAATAAACGAGGATCAGGAAGGCGACCACGCCGACGGCGGCCAGGTTGAAGCCCAGGGTCGTCTTGTAGCTGATCTGGTCCAGCTTGATCTTCATGGCGTCAGGCTTGGCCGGGACCAGCAGAGAAACCACCACCGCAGCGATCAGGGAGACGACGAAGACCACGCCGACCCGGTTCATGAAGGGGAAGATGAACTGACCGGTCTCCTGCAGCCACCAGAAGATCGCCGACAACACCACCGAGCCGATGGCGGCGGTCAGGGCGCCGGCTTCGGACGCGCGCTTCCAGAACAGACCCAGCATGAAGATGACCACGATGCCGGGGGTGAAGAAGCCGGTGAACTCTTGGATGAACTGGAAGGCCTGATCGAAGCCGCCCAGCAGAGGTCTGGCGGTCGCGATGCCGATGGCGACGGCGGCGACGGCGGCGATGCGGCCGACCGTGACCAGCTGGTGCTCGGGCACGTCCTTCTTGATCTTGGCGTAGAGGTCCAGGGTGAAGATGGTCGAGATCGAGTTCACCTTGGACGCCAGCGAGGCGATGATGGCGGCGATCAGGGCGGCGAAGACCAGACCCTTCAGCCCGACCGGCAGCAGGTTCATCATCGAGGGATAGGCCTGGTCCGGCGCCGACAGGTTCGGGGCTAGGATCAGGGCGGCCATGCCCGGCAGGACTACGATCACAGGCATCAGCAGCTTCAGATAGGCGGCGAAGGCGATGCCTTTCTGGGCCTCAGGCAGGGACTTGGCGGCCAGGGCGCGCTGGATGATGTACTGGTTGAAACCCCAGTAGCTGATGTTCATGACCCACAGGCCGCCCAGCAGAACGGCGATGCCCGGCAGCTCCTGATAGTGGGGATTGTCCTTCGACAGGATCATGTCGAACTTCTCGGGGAACTGGGTCAGCAGGGTGTGGAAGCCGGCCGCCGCGCCGCCCGCGCCGCCGATGGTCGACAGGGCGATGAAGCCGATGATCAGGCCGCCGCAAACCAGCAGGGCCACCTGAACGATGTCGGTCAGGGCCACGGCCTTCAGCCCGCCCCAAAGCTGATAGGCCAGGGCGAAGACGCCGATGGCGACGATGGCGTAGTCCTGGTTGAAGCCCGTGACGGTGTGAACGGCGATGGCGCCCAGCCACAGGATCGAGGTCACGTTCACGAAGACATAAAGCAGCAGCCAGAAGACGGCCATGACGTTGCGGATCGTCGGCCCGTACCGCTGCTGCAGGAACTGCGGCATGGTGACGATGTCGTTGCGCAGGAAGATCGGCAGGAAGAACTTGCCGACGATCAGCAGGGTCAGAGCCGCCATCCACTCATAGGAGGCGATGCCCAGGCCGATCACATAGCCGGATCCGCTCATGCCGATGATCTGTTCGGCCGAGATGTTGGCTGCGATCAGCGAGGCCCCGATGGCCCACCAGGGCAGGCTCTTGGACGCCATGAAATAGTCGGTGGAGGTCTTCTGCTCGCCGGCCGTGCCGCGAGAGACCCACTGGGCCAGACCGAAGATGAATACGGCGTAGATCGCCAGAATGGCGAGATCAATGCCCGCGAGCGTCATGTGCGTTGTCCCCACTACGGCCCTTGGTCCGGGCTTCCGGCGAAGCCTAGGGGAGGCGTCCATCCGCCGCAACGGTATTTTTATATATGCGTAGAGATTTTACCCGCGACAATGTTAGGGTCCCCGCTTGGGCGGGCTTCACCCGAAGTATGCGCCCCGCTAGCTTCTGGATCGTGCCGCAGGATTCTCATGACCGATCAAGACCCGACTGACGACCGCAAATACCGCGCGCCTGCCCTGGAGAAAGGGCTGGATGTGCTCGAGCTCCTGTCGGCTCAGGGGCAGCCCATGACGCCCTCCCAGATGTCCGCCACGCTGGGACGATCGGTCAGCGAACTGTTCCGCATGATCCAGGTCCTGGAGTTTCGGGGCTATATCGAACAGTCGCCCGAGGGGTATCGGCTGACCAATCGCCTCTTCACCCTGGGCATGACCCAGGCCCCGATCAAGTCCCTGGTCGATGTCGCCATGCCGGCCATGCGCGGCCTTGCGTCCAGCACCATGCAATCCTGCCACCTGGTCGTGCCTTCCGGCGATCAGATCGTCGTCATCGCCCGAATCGAGAGCCCTGGCGATCTCGGCTATTCGGTCCGGATCGGCTATCGCCGCAGCATTCTGCACGCAACCTCCGGGCTCATGTTCTACTCCCGGTCAAATCCGCGGGCGCGCAAACATCTGCACGACACCCTGGTTTCGCTGTTCGGAGAGGCGGCGGTCGACGAGTTCGCCGAACGGGCCATGTCCATGACGCGCGGCCGCCACGTAGAGCGGGCCAGCGACTTCGTGGTCGGCGTCACCGATCTGGTTGCGCCGATCATGGGTTCGGACGGGGTGATCGCAACCCTCATCACCCCCTTTATCGAACAGGCGGCCATGGTCTGCACCAAGGCGGAGGCCGCCGCCCTGCTGGTCCAGACGGCGGCGGATATATCCGAACAGATGAGTGCGGTTTCTCAAGCCTAAATCTTGATCCGCTTCGCCCGTTGACAGGAAGAAGCTCTCTCGCCATTTTCGCGGACGGTAACGCGTTTTATTTGTGAAACGCAAATAGCCGCCGACAAAAGGCGGGCGTCGAGGAGGCGCGCTTCGAATCATGGCCGCCATTTATCCCGACCTGAAGGACAAGACCGTCATCGTCACCGGCGGAGCCGGCGGCATAGGCGAGGGCATAGTTCGCGCCTTTTACGCCCAGGGCGCCCGCGTAGGCTTTCTGGACATCGACGCGCAACGCGGGACCCGGCTTCAATCCGAACTCGGAGCCAGCGCCCTGTTCGTCGCCTGCGATCTGACCGATATCCCCGCCTTGAAGGCGGCTATCGCCGAGGTTCGGGCTGCGTTCGGGCCGATCGACATCCTGGTCAACAACGCCGCGCACGACGAGCGTCATGCGACCCTCGAGGTGACTGAAGATTACTGGGACGGCCGGATGGCCGTGAACCTCAAGCACCAGTTCTTCGCCGCCCAGGCCGTGCTTCCCGACATGAAGGCGACCGGCAAGGGCGCCATCGTCAATCTGGGTTCGACCTCCTGGATCATCGGCCAGGGCGGAATGCCGGCCTATACCGCCTGCAAGTCGGCCGTTATCGGCCTGACCCGCTCCTTGGCTCGCGACTTCGGTCCCTTCGGCGTGCGCGTAAATGCGGTGGCGCCGGGCTGGATCATGACGGAGCGCCAGCTGGAGCTCTGGGTCACGCCGGAGACCGAAAAGCAAATCTACGCCAACCAGTGCCTCAAGCGCCGACTTGTGCCGGACGACATCGCGAAGGTGGTCGTCTTCATGTGTTCGGACGAGGCCGGGGCGATCACCAATCAACACTATGTCGTCGACGGCGGCTGGACCTGAAATGACCGATACTCCGAAGAACGCCAAGACGCTCCGCAGTCGCGCCTGGTTCGACAATCCGGACAATCCGGACATGACGGCGCTCTATCTGGAGCGCTATCTGAACTACGGGCTGACCCGCAAAGAGCTTCAGTCGGGCAAGCCGATCATCGGCATCGCACAGACGGGGTCGGACCTGTCTCCGTGCAACCGCCACCATCTGGTGCTGGCCGAGCGCGTGCGCGAAGGCATCCGCGAGGCCGGCGGCATCGCCATGGAATTCCCGGTCCATCCAATCCAGGAAACCGGCAAGCGCCCGACCGCCGGTCTGGACCGCAACCTGGCCTATCTGGGTCTGGTCGAAAGCCTGTACGGCTATCCCATCGACGGGGTCGTCCTGACCATCGGCTGCGACAAGACCACGCCCGCCTGTCTGATGGCGGCGGCCACCGTCAACATCCCGGCGATCGCTCTCTCGGTCGGTCCGATGCTGAACGGGTGGCACAAGGGCGAGCGCACCGGATCCGGCACAATCATCTGGAAGGCCCGTCAGATGATGGCCGCCGGCGAGATCGACTATGACGGCTTCATCGAACTGGTGGCCTCGTCCGCGCCTTCGGTGGGCTACTGCAACACCATGGGTACGGCCACGACCATGAACTCGCTGGCCGAGGCCCTGGGCATGTCGCTGCCCGGGTCGGCCGCCATTCCGGCGCCCTACCGCGAGCGCGCCCAGGTTGCCTACGAGACCGGTCTGCGTATCGTGGAAATGGTGCGCGAGGATCTGAAGCCGTCGGACATCCTGACCAAGGAAGCCTTCCATAACGCCATCGTCGTCAACTCGGCCATCGGCGGCTCCACCAATGCGCCCATCCACCTGACGGCCCTGGCCCGCCACGCCCACGTCGACGTGCCGCTGCAGGACTGGCAGGCCGAGGGCCTGC
>MGLN01000005.1:17861-19359 GCA_001796045.1 Caulobacterales bacterium RIFOXYB1_FULL_67_16
CGGCGTGCCTGCGGTGGTGTCCGAGCTGATGAAACAGGGGCTGATCCGCGAAAACGCGATGACCGTGACCGGCAAGTCGATCGGCGACAACTGCCGCGGCGCCGAGATTCAGCTGCCTGACGTGATCAAGACCTTCGACGCTCCGATGAAGACGGACGCGGGCTTCGTGGTCTTCACCGGCAATCTGTTCAGCTCGGCCATCATGAAGCTGAGCGTGATCAGCCCCGAGTTCCGCGAGCGCTATCTGTCGAACCCGGACGATCCGAACGCCTTCGAAGGCCCTGCGGTCGTGTTCGACGGGCCTGAGGACTATCATGACCGGATCGACGACGAGAGCCTGGGAATCACCGAACAGACCCTGCTGTTCATGCGCGGCGCCGGCCCCATCGGCTATCCGGGCGCGGCCGAGGTCGTGAACATGCGGCCGCCGTCCTATCTGATCAAGAAGGGCGTCAGCGCTCTGGCCTGTATCGGCGACGGACGTCAGTCGGGCACCTCCGGTTCGCCGTCCATCCTGAACGCATCGCCCGAGGCGGCGGCGGGCGGCAATATCGCCCTGCTCATGACCGGCGACCGGGTGCGGATCGACCTCAACACCGGCCGCGCCGACATCCTGATCTCGGACGAGGAACTGGCGGAGCGCCGCAAGGCGTTCGAGGCGGCCGGCGGCTACAAGTATCCGGCCTCTCAGACCCCGTGGCAGGAGATGCAGCGCGCGGTGGTCGGTCAGCTGGAGACGGGCGCCGTGCTGGAGCCGGCCGTGAAGTACCACCGGATCGTCGACAAGTTCGGCCTGCCGCGCGACAACCACTGAGGGCGGAGGTCAGCCGAGGGGCGGAGCCTTGCAACGCGCGGCGATATAGTCGTCGTGCGTCGGCATCTGCTCGACGGCGCGTCGGATCGTCGAACGGATCTCGCTCAGCCGGAAGCGGATCTGCTCCGGCTGGACGGTTTCCGTCAGCGGGTCGCAGCGGGCGGGGACCACGCCCTGGCCCATCATGACGGCGATCCAGCTGGCTTCCTGGAACAGTTCGTCCTCATAACGGAAGACGCGCCCGCGACTGCGGAACAGCTCGATCTTCTGCGACAGGCTGTCCGGCACGGACATGGCGCGAACCTGACGCCAAAGCGGGCCGTCGTCCCGCTCGGTCGCATGGTAGTGCAGGATGATGAAGTCCCGGACCCGTTCGAACTCCGTCTGCATCAGACGGTTGTAGTTGTCGATGTCCGCCTGGGCGAAGCCGGTGTCGGGGAAGCTCAGCAGAAGCTTGGACAGGCCCGACTGGATGAGATGGATGCTGGTGGACTCCAGCGGTTCGACAAAGCCTGAAGCCAAGCCCAGCGACAGGCAGTTCTTGTTCCAGGTCTTGCGTCGGCGACCGGTTGTGAAGCGCAGGAAGTTCGGCTCGCCCGTCGGCGGTGCGTCCAGAGCCGCCCTCAGCGTGGCCTCGGCTTCGTCGTCGGCCAGGAAGGCGCTGCTGTAGACATAGCCGTTGCC
>MGLN01000006.1:0-1248 GCA_001796045.1 Caulobacterales bacterium RIFOXYB1_FULL_67_16
CATCACCGACTATGCCGACGACCTGATCGACGGGCTGAAGACCCTGGATCGCTGGCCCGAGAAGGTCCGGCTGATGCAGGAGAACTGGATCGGCAAGTCCAAGGGCGCGACCCTGTGGTGGGACATCGCCGAGGCGCCGGCCTTCCTGCCCGCCTCCCCCGACGGCGAACCCAACCACGCTCGCGATCCGATAGAGGTCTATACGACCCGCCCCGACACCCTGTTCGGCGCCAGCTTCCTGGCCTTGGCCCCCGATCATCCCCTGACCAAGGCCATCGCCGAACATCGGCCAGACGTGGCGGACTTCATCAAGGCCTGCGCCCAGACCGGCACCAGCGAGGCCGAGATCGAAAAGGCCGAGAAGCTGGGCGTCGATCTGGGCGTTCGCGTCCGCCATCCCTTCGATCCGGACAAGACCCTTCCCGTCTGGGGGGCCAACTTCGTGCTGTCCACCTATGGTTCGGGCGCCATCTTCGGCTGCCCCGCCCACGACCAGCGCGACCTGGACTTCGCCCGCAAATACGATCTTCCGGTGACGCCGGTGGTCAAACCCGACGACGCCGAGACCGTCGAGATCGGGACCGAGGCCTATGTCGGTCCCGGCCGAATCTTCAACTCCGACTTCCTGAACGGCATGGACGTGGAGGCCGCAAAGGCCGCCGCGATCGCTAAGGTCGAGTCCGCCGGTCAGGGCCGCGCCGAGACCATCTATCGGCTGCGCGACTGGGGCGTGTCGCGCCAGCGCTACTGGGGTTGCCCGATCCCGATCATCCACTGCCCGTCCTGCGGGCCGGTGGAGGTTCCGGCGGATCAGCTGCCGGTCGAACTGCCCGAGGACGTGACCTTCGACGTGCCCGGCAATCCGCTGGATCGTCATCCGACCTGGAAGCACGTCAAATGCCCGTCGTGCGGCCAGGATGCGACGCGCGAAACCGACACGCTCGACACCTTCGTCGACTCCAGCTGGTATTTCGCCCGTTTCACCGATCCGAAGGCGGCAGAGCCGATCAACAGCGAGGCGGCGAACCGCTGGCTGGCGGTGGATCAGTATATCGGCGGGGTCGAGCACGCGGTCCTGCACCTGCTGTACGCCCGGTTCATCACCCGCGCCCTGTCCGACGCCGGCATGCTGTCGGTGAAGGAGCCGTTCGCGGGCCTGTTCACCCAGGGGATGGTGGTCCACGAGACCTATTTCGAAGGCCAGGACGAGGTCGGCAAGCCGCGCTGGGTCGAACCGACCGACGTGCG
>MGLN01000006.1:1283-5003 GCA_001796045.1 Caulobacterales bacterium RIFOXYB1_FULL_67_16
CTGTCCGACAGCCCGCCCGAGCGGGACGTGCAATGGACCCCCGGCGGGGTCGAGGGCGCCAGCCGGTTCGTGCAGCGGACCTGGACCCTGTTCGACGCCTATGACCCCGGCTTCGCCGGCGAGGACAAGGCCAACGCCGAACTGCTGCGCGAGACCCACAAGGCGATCAAGGCAGTGTCCGAGGGGGTCGAAGGCTTCCGCTTCAACTCGGCCATCGCCAAGCTGTACGCCTTTGTCGCCACGGTGCGCGACAGCGCCCAGGCCGGCGGCGAGGCCAAGCGTCAGGCCCTGTCGGCCCTGGCGCGACTGATCGCCCCCTTCACCCCCCACCTGGCCGAGGAGTGCTGGACCCGGCTGGGAGAGGACGGGATGGTTCTGGACGCGCCCTGGCCGGTGTGGGACGCTGCGCTCGCGGCCGACGACGAGGTGGTTCTGCCCATCCAGATCAACGGCAAGCGTCGGGCGGAAATCCGCGTGGCGCGCGGCATGGAGCCGGCCGAGGTCGAGGCCCTGGTTCTGGCCGACGAGACGGTTAAGGCGCGTCTGGAGGGTCTGAGCGTGAAGAAGATCGTCGTGGTCAAGGACCGGATCGTCAATCTGGTGGCCGGCTGATGCGTATCGCGGCGGCTTTTGCGGTCCTGTCGGCCCTGGCGGTCTCCGCCTGCGGCTTCACCCCCATGTACGCCGAACCGGGCGTGGGCTCGCCGCTGCGCCGGATCGCCGTGGTCGCCCAGGACGACCGGCTGGGCTATCGGGTGCGCGAACAGCTGGAGGACGCCCTGGGCTGGGACCGGTCCGCCGCGCCCCTGTACCGGCTGACGACCCAGGTCGAACAGGACCGGCGCTCTCTGGGGCGGCGGATCGACGACACCGCCACCCGCTATGAGCTGACAGTCAAGGCGGCCTGGACCCTGACCCCGGTCGCCGGCGGGACGCCCGTCACCGGGGTGGAGACCGTCACCACCACCTACGCCGCCGCCGACCAGCCCTACGCCGCCATCGCCGCCCAGCAGGACGGCGAGGAGCGGGCGGCGTCGGAGCTGGCGCGCCTGATCCGGCTGGACCTGATGCAGGCCCTGTCGAACCGGTGATTCTGGCCAAACGCCCCGAGATCGACCGCTTTCTGAAGGCGCCCGATCCGGCGATCCGGGCGGCGGTGATCCACGGCAAGGACCGCTCAGGCGTCGCCGAACGGGCCGAGATCCTGTGCAGGGCGATCACCCCGGACCTGAACGACCCCTTCAACGTCACCGTCCTGACCGACAGCGACATCGACAGCGACGAGAGCAAGCTGGAAGAGGCCCTGACGGCCATGTCCCTGATGGGCGGGCGGCGTCTGGTGCGGATCCGGCTGTCGGCGCTGAAGCCTGGCATCGACAAGGCGGTGGCCGCCGCCGTGAAGATCCATGCCGAGGGCGGCTATAATCCCGACGCCATGCTGGTGGTCGAGGCCGACCAGCTGGGCCGCGAATCCGCCCTGCGCAAGACGGCGGAAAAGGAGAACGGGGCCGTCGGCATCGTCTGCTACGAGGACGAGACCGGCGACGTGGCCCGGATGACGCGCGAGGCCCTGGCCGCCGACAAGGTGGGTCTGACCGCCGACGCCCTGGACCGGTTCGTCGGGCGGCTGCCGCGCGAGCGGGGGCTGATGCGCCAGGAGATCGAGCGCCTGGCCCTGTTCATCGGTCCTGGATCGGGCCGGACCATTGATGTCGAAGAGCTGGAGCAGCACCTGGGGGTGGAGCCCGACGCCTCCCTGTCGGATGCTGCGCTTCAGGCTTTCGGCGGTCGGGCCGCGCCCGCCCAATCGGGGCTGCGCCGGGCCTTCGCCGAGGGGGAATCCTCGGTCCTGGCGGTCCGGTCGGCCGCCTTGCACCTGGGCCGGCTGCGGCGGATCAACATCCTGCAGGCCAATGGCGCGGGCGCCAAGGAGGCGGCCAAGGCGGCCGGGGTCTTCTGGAAGCAGGAGGCCGAGATGCTGCGTCAGGCCCGCGCTTGGCGGCTGGAGGCCCTGGACGAGGTGCTGGACAGCATCAACACCGCCGACGTGGCGACCAAGACGACGGGCATGCCGGATCAGCTTATCGCCGAACGCCTGCTGCTGGAAATCGCCGGGCGGGCCCGAAGGCTGGGGCTGTAAGCCCGGCCGTCACACCATCGGCGGCGGGCCGGCCAGAACGTCGCGCTTGCCGGCGTGGTTGGCGGGGCTGACCACGCCTTCCTGCTCCATCCGTTCGATCAGGGAGGCGGCGCGGTTGTAGCCGATCTGCAGCCGGCGCTGGACGTAGGAGGTCGAGGCCTTGCGGTCGCGGGTCACGACGGCGACGGCCCGGTCGTACAGATCGTCGCCCCCGCTCCCATTTGGGCCGCCGTTTCCGCCCTCGTCGAAGCCGCCGTCCCCGTCGCCGTCCGGTTCGTCGGTGATCAGGTCGAGGTAGTCGGGCTCGGCCTGGGCCTTCAGGTGCTTGCAGACGTCCTCGACCTCCTTGTCGTCGACGAAGGGGCCGTGCAGGCGGGTGATGCGGCCGCCGCCGGCCATATAGAGCATGTCGCCCTGGCCCAGCAGCTGTTCGCCGCCCTGTTCGCCCAGGATGGTGCGGCTGTCGATCTTGGAGGTGACTTGGAAGCTGATCCGGGTCGGGAAGTTGGCCTTGATGGTGCCGGTGATGACGTCCACCGACGGGCGTTGCGTCGCCATGATCAAGTGGATGCCGGCGGCGCGGGCCATCTGGGCCAGGCGCTGGACGGCGCCCTCGACGTCCTTGCCGGCGACCAGCATCAGGTCGGCCATCTCGTCCATGACCACCACCAGATAGGGCATGGGCTCGGGACGGATCTTCTCGGACTCATAGACGGGGCGGCCCTGGTCGTCGAAGCCGGTCTGGACGGTGCGCTCGAAATGCTCGCCCTTCGCCTGGGCCTCGCGGGCGCGCTCGTTGTAGGAGGCGACATTGCGCACGCCGAGCTTGGACATGCGGCGATAGCGGTCCTCCATCTCGCGCACCGTCCATTTCAGGGCGACGACGGCCTTCTTCGGATCGGTGACGACTGGGGCCAGCAGGTGCGGGATGCCGTCATAGACCGACAGCTCCAGCATCTTGGGGTCGATCATGATGAAGCGGCATTCGGCCGGGCTGTGGCGATACAGGATCGACAGGATCATGGCGTTGACCCCCACAGACTTGCCCGAGCCGGTGGTCCCCGCGATCAGCAGGTGGGGCATGCGGGCCAGGTCGGCGACATAGGGTTCGCCGCCGATGGTCTCGCCGAGCGCCAGCGGCAGAAGATGGCCCTTCTTGTCGTATTCGGCGCTGGACAGCAGGTCGCGCAGATAGACGGTCTCACGCTTGGCGTTGGGCAGTTCGATGCCGATGGCGTTGCGCCCCTGGACCACCGAGATGCGGCAGGCGCGGGCGGACATGGAGCGGGCGATGTCGTCGGCCAGGGCGACGACGCGGCCGTGTTTCACGCCGGGGGCGGGGACCAGTTCGTACAGGGTGACGACGGGGCCGGGGCGGATCTGGTCGATCACGCCGCGCACGCCGAACTCCTGCAGCACGCCCTCCAGCATCTTGGCGTTCTGTTTCAGGGAATCCTCGTCCACCGAACCGACGCGCTGGGCGGGCTTGGTGAGAATGCCGAGCGGCGGCAGGTCGAAGGCGCCTTCGGGACGGTCGAAGACGAAGGCCTGCTGGTCGACGTCTTCCTTGCGCGGCTTGG
>MGLN01000007.1:0-3733 GCA_001796045.1 Caulobacterales bacterium RIFOXYB1_FULL_67_16
CTTGCGGAACGGCCGGTGCATCTGGCGACGCACTTGCGGAACGGCCGGTGCATCTGGCGACGCAGGATGTGGAAATAGTTGGCCGGGGTGGTGCAGTTGGCGACCTGCATATTGTCTTCGGCGCACTGTTGCAGGAACCGCTCCAGGCGGGCCGAGGAGTGTTCAGGTCCCTGGCCCTCGTAGCCGTGCGGCAGCAGCATGGTCAGGCCGCTCATCCGCAGCCACTTGCGTTCGCCCGAGCTGATGAACTGGTCGATCACCACTTGGGCGCCGTTCACGAAGTCGCCGAACTGGGCCTCCCACAGCACCAGGGTGTTGGGGTCGGCCAGCGAATAGCCGTACTCGAAGCCCAGCACCGCCTCTTCCGACAGGGCCGAGTCGATGACCTCGAAATTGGCCTGGCCTTCGCGCAGGTTGTTCAGCGGCATGTACCGCTCTTCGGTCGTCTGATCGATGATGCCCGAATGGCGCTGCGAGAAGGTGCCGCGCACCGAGTCCTGACCGGACAGGCGCACGGGGAAGCCCTCGTCCACCAGGGAGGCGAAGGCCAGGCTCTCGGCCGTGGCCCAGTCCAGGTTCTCGCCGGACGAAATGGTCTCGCGACGGGCGTCATAGACGCGCTTCAGCGTCTTGTGCATGTCGACGCTGTTCGGAACCGTGGTCAGGCGCGCGCCCAGGTCCTGCAGCTTGGCCAGGGGCACGGCGGTGTCGCCGCGCAGTTCGTCCTTGGGCGCCTGCAGGCCCTTCCACTGGCCGTCCAGCCAGTCGGCCTTGTCGGCCTTGAAGGTCTTGCCGGCCTCGAACTGCTCGTCCAGGAAGGTCTCGAACCGGGCGATCTCGGCGTCGATCTCGGCCTGGGTGATCACGCCTTCGGCGATCAGACGCTCGGAATAGATTTCGCGCGTCGAAGGCTGGGCGCGGATCTTCGAATACATCAGCGGCTGGGTGAAGGTCGGATCGTCGCCTTCGTTGTGGCCGAAGCGACGGTAGCAGAACATGTCCACCACCGCGTCCTTGTGGAACTTCTGGCGGTATTCGGTGGCCACCTTCGCGGCGAAGACCACGGCCTCGGGGTCGTCGCCGTTCACATGGAAGATCGGCGCCTGGACCATCAGGGCCACGTCCGACGGGTAGGGCGACGAGCGCGAGTTCCGCGGGCTGGTGGTGAAGCCGATCTGGTTGTTGATGACGAAGTGCAGGGTGCCGCCGGTGCGATAGCCCTTCAGCCCCATCAGGGCGAAACATTCGGCCACCACGCCCTGGCCGGCGAAGGCGGCGTCGCCGTGGATCAGCAGGGGCACGACCTTGGAGCGGTCCAGCGCCCATTCGGCCTCGGGCTTGCCGGCGTTGGCCTCACGGATGTCGAAGGCCTGTTTGGCGCGCGCCTTGCCCAGGACCACCGGATTGACGATCTCGAGGTGTGACGGGTTGGCGGTCAGCGACAGGTGGACGTGGTTGCCGTCGAACTCGCGGTTCGAGCTGGCGCCCATGTGATATTTGACGTCGCCCGAGCCCTCGATGTCGCTCGGCACGGCCGAGCCGCCCTGGAACTCGTGGAAGATGACCTTGTAGGGCTTGCCCATCACGGCGGCCAGCACGTTCAGGCGGCCGCGGTGGGCCATGCCCAGCACGACTTCATCGACGCCCAGCGAGCCGCCGCGCTTGATCACCTGCTCCAGCGCCGGGACCATGGCCTCGCCGCCGTCCAGGCCGAACCGCTTGGTGCCGGGGAAACGCTTGTGCAGGAACCGCTCGAAGCCCTCGGCCTCGATCAGCTTGTTCAGGATGGCCAGCTTGCCTTCCTTGGTGAAGGCGTTCTGCTCGAACTTGTCCGGCCCCTCGAACCGCTCCTGGAGCCAGGACTTCTCCTCCGGCTCGGCGATATGCATGTACTGGATGCCGATATTGCCGCAGTAGGTGCGCTTCAGAATGTCCAGCACCTGGCGGATGGTGCCGGTCTGCAGGCCCAGCACGCCGTCCAGGAAGATCGGCCGGTCCAGGTCGGCGCCGCTGAAGCCGTAGAATTCCGGCGTCAGCTCGGGGTTTTCGACCGGCTGTTCGATGCCCAGCGGGTCCAGATTGGCCTGCAGATGGCCCCGCACGCGATAGCTGCGGATCAGCATCAGGGCGCGGATGGAGTCATGGGCGGCGGCGCGGATCTCGTCAGCCGAGGCCGGCGCGGCGTTCGCGGTCCCGGACGGGGCTGCGGGCGCCGGGGCGCCGGGCTTCTTGGGATCGGGCTTGGGCGCCGGCCAGCGGCCGTCGAAGACGGCGGTCGCCTCGGTCGGCTCGGCGACGGCGTCGCGGCCCCAGCTTCCCGCCTCGGCCGAGGCCTTCACGGCGGCGGCGTTGTCGCGCAACTGGTCGAAGAAGGCTTTCCATTCCGCCGAGACCGAGCCGGGATCGGCGGCCCATTTCTCGTGCAGCTCCTCGATATAGGCCGCGTTCGACCCGTAGAGGAAGGAGGTCTCGGCAAAGACCTGGTTCAGCCGACCCGCATCGTCCGCCATTGTTCTCGTCTATATCCCTGTCCCCGACGGACACATCTCCGTGAGGGGTGCGCCCGTCATATAGGCCCGCTTTCCTTATGGGTCATGACCGAAACGGGGCAATTCGATGAGAAATTGGTCGCATGCGCAAAGAAAAACGCCCCCGGCCCGAGCCGGAGGCGTTGATCCGTGGGTCGCACGGCATTTTTGATGCGTGAGGCGATGCCGGCGCCTTTCCCTCCCCGTTCCGGGGAGGGTCGTCGCGCAGCGACGGGGTGGGGGCGGCCCGGCAGGGGCGCGCTTGCTTGAGGCAAGACAGGTCTGCGACGCATCGCCCTGCCGTCCCCACCGTCCTCGCCGTCGTCTTAGCCCTTCAGCACTTCCACCAGGGTCTTGCCCAGGCGGGCAGGGGATTCCGACATACGGATGCCGGCGGCTTCCATCGCCGCGATCTTGGATTCCGCATCGCCCTTGCCGCCCGAGACGACGGCGCCGGCATGGCCCATGGTGCGGCCCTTCGGAGCCGTACGGCCCGCGATGAAGCCGGCCATCGGCTTCTTGCGGCCCTTCTTGGCCTCGTCGATCAGGAACTGAGCGGCGTCTTCTTCAGCGCCGCCGCCGATTTCGCCGATCATGATGATCGAGGTGGTTTCCGGGTCGGCCAGGAACAGCTCCAGCACGTCGATGAACTCGGTGCCCTTGACCGGGTCGCCGCCGATGCCGACGGCTGTGGTCTGGCCCAGGCCTTCGTTCGAGGTCTGGAACACGGCCTCATAGGTCAGGGTGCCCGAACGCGACACGATGCCGACCGAGCCCTTCTTGAAGATATTGCCCGGCATGATGCCGATCTTGCACTCGTCCGGCGTCAGGATGCCCGGGCAGTTCGGGCCCAGCAGGCGCGACTTGGAGCCTTCCAGACGGCGTTTGACGTTGACCATGTCCATCACCGGGATGCCCTCGGTGATGCAGGTGATGAAGGGGATTTCGGCGTCGATGGCTTCGATGATGGCGGCGGCCGCGCCCGACGGCGGGACATAGATCACCGAGGCGTCGGCGCCGGTGGCCTCCTTGGCTTCGGCGACCGAGGCGTAGATCGGGAGGCTCTCACCGTGCGATCCGGTCCAGTTCGTGCCGCCCTTGGTCGGGTGTACGCCGGCGACCATCTGGGTGCCGTGATAGGCCAGGGCCTGTTCGGTGTGGAAGCCGCCGGTCTTGCCGGTCAGGCCCTGGACGATGATCTTGGT
>MGLN01000007.1:3775-6112 GCA_001796045.1 Caulobacterales bacterium RIFOXYB1_FULL_67_16
GGCCTGTTCGGTGTGGAAGCCGCCGGTCTTGCCGGTCAGGCCCTGGACGATGATCTTGGTGTCTTTGTTGACGAGGATGGACATGGGTCTATCGATCTCTGGAATGTGTCAGTCAGCAGGGCGGTAGCGGGCTGAGGCGAACGCCTCAGCCGACCGCCGCGACGATCTTCTGGGCGGCGTCGTCGAGGTCGTCGGCGGCCTGGATGGTCAGGCCCGACTCGTTCAGGATTTTCTTGCCCAGTTCGGCGTTGGTGCCTTCCAGGCGCACGACCAGCGGCACCTTCAGACCGACTTCCTTCACCGCAGCCACGACGCCCTCGGCGATGACGTCGCACTTCATGATGCCGCCGAAGATGTTGACCAGGATGCCCTGAACGTTCGGGTCGGCGGTGATGATCTTGAAGGCCGCCGCGACCTTCTCCTTGCCGGCGCCGCCGCCGACGTCGCAGAAGTTGGCCGGCTCCTTGCCGTACAGCTTGATGATGTCCATCGTCGCCATGGCCAGGCCGGCGCCGTTGACCATGCACCCGATGTTGCCGTCCAGCGAGACATAGGCCAGGTCCCACTTGGAGGCTTCGATTTCCTTGGCGTCTTCCTCGGTCTCGTCGCGCAGGGCCTTGATGTCGTCGTGGCGGAACAGGGCGTTGCCGTCGAAGCTGACCTTGGCGTCCAGCACGCGCAGATGGCCGTTCTTCATGACGATCAGAGGGTTCACCTCCAGCATGTCCATGTCCTTCTCGACGAAGGCCTTGTACAGGGCGGGGAACAGGGACTTTGCGTCTTCGGCGGCGGCGCCCGTCAGGCCGTAGGCGGCGCTGATGGCGGCGACGTCGGCGTCGGTCACGCCCGCGCTCGGGTCGATGACGATGTTCTGGATCTTCTCGGGCGTGTCGTGGGCGACGGTTTCGATGTCCATGCCGCCTTCGGTCGAGACGACGAAGGCGATGCGGCCATAGGCGCGGTCGACCAGCAGCGAGCAATACAGCTCACGATCGATGTCGGCGCCATCTTCGATGTAGAGGCGGTTGACCTGCTTGCCGGCGTCGCCCGTCTGGGCGGTGACCAGGGTGTTGCCCAGCATCTCCTTGGCGTGGGCGACGGCCTCTTCGACCGAGAAGGCCAGGCGAACGCCGCCCTTGGCGTCGGCCGGCAGTTCCTTGAACTTGCCCTTGCCGCGGCCGCCGGCGTGGATCTGCGACTTCACGACATAGAGGGGGCCGGGCAGGGATTTGGCGGCCGCCTCGACCTGATCGACCGACGTCACTGCGACGCCTTCGGCGACCGGGGCGCCGAAACCTTTGAGGACCTGCTTGGCCTGATATTCGTGGATGTTCATGAGGGACCGTCGCAACCGCTGCTGGGAGAGTTGCGGGGCTTATAGGCCCCGTCCCTTCGCGGGTGCAACCGTCCACAGCCTGCCTTTAGTCGACCCAGTCCCGCTTCAGCGTCCGCGCGGCCCCGAACAGCAGGAGCGCCGCCAGCGCATAGAAGCCCATGCCGGTGTAGATGGCCCACCTCAGGCTCTCCTCCCCGAACCGGGGCGCCAAGAGGTCGCTCATCCAGCCGAAGTAGTAGAAGCCGACCGCAATCCCCAACAGATTGTTGATCAGCAGGAACAGGGCCGAGGCCGTGGATCGCATGGCCGCCGGGACCAGATGCTGGACCGCCGCCGTGATCGGCCCCAGCCAGGCCAGGTTCAGCCCCGTCGGCAGAAGGAAGATCAGGAAGGCCAGGATCAGCTGCTGCGCGTGGGTGCCCCCGCCCGGCAGGACCAGGCCGATCAGCCAGGGCGAATTCATCGCCAGGATGAAACAGGGCCCCGAGATCAGGAAGGCTACGGCCGGGGTCAGGGGATAGGCGCCCTTGCCCTTCCTTGACAGCTTGTCGGCGATCATCCCGCCCAGCCAGATGCCCAGAATGCCGCCGATCAGGGCGATGCCCGAATAATACCAGCTGGTCTGACGCAGGGTCAGGTCGAAACTGCGCATGAAGAACAGGGGCAGCCAGCCCGCGACCCCGTAGCCGCAAACCGATGACGAGGCCGCGCCGAGCGCCAGCAGCCAGAAGCTGGGCTTTCTGATCACCACCGAGGCGGTCAGACGGGCCACCATCAGCGATGCGCCGATCACGCCCGCCAGCAGGCCGCCGAAGCCCAGGACCAGCGGATTGCCAAGGGACATGCCGAATAGCCAGCTCCCGCCCGCCAGGATCAACAGGCCAGCGCCGATCCCCAGCATGACCTGGGCCGCGATCTTGCCGACCCGGTCCGTGCCGACCGGCGCCGCCGCCAGGGCCGCGACCTGGGCCTCGGTCTTGACCGCGTCGGTCCCGCCGCGC
>MGLN01000007.1:6122-6186 GCA_001796045.1 Caulobacterales bacterium RIFOXYB1_FULL_67_16
TGACCGTCAGCCGCAACAGGGGCGCGACCAGCAGACCCAACAGGCCGACGACGATGAAGGCCGT
>MGLN01000007.1:6204-6323 GCA_001796045.1 Caulobacterales bacterium RIFOXYB1_FULL_67_16
CGCCAGCAGCCCCCCGACCAGGGTGCCAGCGGCCATGCCCAGCGGAATCCCGAAGGCGAAGGCCGCCAGGGCCCGCGCTCTCTGATGCGGCGGGAAATAGTCGGCGATCAGCGAATAGG
>MGLN01000008.1:0-4052 GCA_001796045.1 Caulobacterales bacterium RIFOXYB1_FULL_67_16
AGCCGGGGGAGGAATAGCCGCTGCCGAAGCTGGGCGCGTCGTCCCAGCGGCTCTTGGCCTCCTTCATGCCGGTCGAGGCGCCGTAGTAGCCGGTGTCGGATTGGGGATCGACGTGGGCGATGGGCAGTTCGTCGACGAAGCGGCTGGGCAGTTGCGAGGTCCAGCGGCCATAGACCAGGCGGTTGGCGGCGAAGGAGATGCGGGCGTCCTGCTTGGCACGGGTGACGCCGACATAGGCCAGCCGGCGTTCCTCCTCGAGGCCCTTCTCGCCCTTCTCGTCGATGCTGCGTTGGCTGGGGAAGACGCCTTCCTCCCAGCCGGGCAGGAAGACCAGCGGGAACTCCAGCCCCTTGGCGCCGTGCAGGGTCATGATTTGGACCGCCCCGTCGCCGTGCGGATCCTCGGCCGTCGCCCGCTCCAGGTCCATGACCAGGGAGACATGCTCCAGATAGGCCTGCAGCGTCTCGAACTGCTGCATCGACTGGGTCAGTTCCTTCAGGTTCTCCAGCCGCGTCTGGCCGCTGGTGCGGTCGGCCTTCTGCATGTCGGTGTAGCCGCTCTCCTCCAGCACCGTCTCCATGACCTGCCAGTGAGGCGTGGTCTCGGCCAGGGCGCGCCAGCGGTCCAGGTCGCGCACGAAGTTGGACAGGGCCGTGCGGGTGCGGGCCTGAAGCTCGTCGGTGTTGATCAGGCCGCGCACGGCCGTCAGGGCGGAGAGGTCGTGCTGGCGGGCGATCTGCAGGATCTTCTGGACGCTGGTGTCGCCGATGCCGCGCTTGGGGACGTTGACAATCCGCTCGAAAGCCAGGTCGTCGTCCTCGGACTGGATCAGGCGCAGATAGGCGTGGGCGTCGCGGATTTCGGCCCGTTCGAAGAAGCGGGGGCCGCCGATGACCTGGTAGGGGATGGCCAGCATCACCAGCCGCTCCTCGAAGGCGCGCATCTGGAAGGAGGCGCGGACCAGGATGGCCATGTCTTTGTATTTCAGCCCCGGCTTGCCGGCGTGGGGGCGACGCGCGGTCTCGATCTCGTCGGCGATCAGACGGGCTTCGGCCTCGCCGTCCCAGACGCCGCGCACCCGCACCTTGTCGCCGCTGTCGTCCTCGGTCCACAGGGTCTTGCCCAGACGGTCGCGGTTGGCCGCGATCAGGCCGGAGGCGGCCCCCAGGATATGGCTGGTCGAGCGATAGTTGCGCTCCAGCTTGACGATCTTGGCGCCGGGGAAGTCGCGCTCGAAGCGCAGGATGTTGTCCACCTCGGCCCCGCGCCAGCCGTAGATCGACTGGTCGTCGTCGCCGACGCAGCAGACATTGCCGGTCGAGGCCGTCAGCAGCCGCAGCCACAGATACTGGGCGACGTTGGTGTCCTGATATTCGTCGACCAGGATGTAGCGGAAGCGGCGACGATATTCCTCAGCCAGATCGGCGTGTTGCGACAGGATGGTGATGTTGTGCAGCAGCAGGTCGCCGAAGTCGCAGGCGTTCAGGGTGCGCAGGCGGGCCTGATACGCGGCGTAAAGACCCTGGCCCTTGCCGTTGGCGAAGTCTTCGCCCGGCGGCAGTTTCTCGGGCGTCCAGCCGCGGTTCTTCCAGTGGTCGATCAGGCCGGCCAGGGATTTGGGCGTCCAGCGCTTGGTGTCGATATTGGCGGCTTCCAGCAGCTGTTTCAGCAGCCGTTCCTGGTCGTCGGCGTCCAGGATGGTGAAGCTGGACTTCAGCCCGACCAGTTCGGCGTGGCGACGCAGGATCTGGGCGGCGATGGAGTGAAAGGTGCCCAGCCAACGCAGGCCCTCGGCCGAGGGGCCGATCAGATGGGTGATCCGCTCGCGCATCTCGCGGGCGGCCTTGTTGGTGAAGGTGACGGCCAGCAGCTCCCACGGCCGGGCGCGGCCGGTGGCCAGGATGTGGGCCAGTCGCGTCGTCAGCACCCGCGTCTTGCCCGTACCGGCGCCCGCCAGGACCAGGACCGGGCCTTCCGTCGTCTCCACCGCCTCGCGCTGCTCGGGGTTCAGTCCGGACAGATAGTCGCGCGCCTCTCCCTCCTGCGGCGCGCGCGCCCGGGCCAGGTCTGAAATACGGGGGGCGGGAAGATCGGTCACAGGCGGGAACAGGTCCGGGCGGTCAGAATCGAAGAGGGGAACATAAGGGGACCGGACGGCGATGTCAGGGCCGCCGTGCAAATGAGCTACGGAACCGGCTTGATCCACGACCTGTTCCCTCTGCGATGCAACGAAAGGCGCAGAGGATGAAGCGGCCACCGAACCCGGGAAACGGACGAGACAGAGGCGGATGGCGCGCCTTCGCCCTGGGCATGGCGGTGATGTTCGCCCTCATCGCCATATGGCTCGCGCTGGTCGAGAGAGACGGCGACCACGCCGTCAACTCGGTTCAGCCCATCAGCCGCCCGATGACCGAAGCCGACCTGCCGGAAAAGGTGGGCGCCGGCCCGCCTACTTCAGACTATAGGTGATGGTGGTCACGACGCGGACCTTCTTGTCGATTGAGCCGGATTCGTCGCCGCCCGCGCCGTCGCGCGGCAGGATTTCGAAGGAGCCCTGGGTGGCCTGACGAATGGGGCCGAGCGGCGTGCCCGAGTCCTTGGCGAATTGTTCGGCGCCGGTGCGGGCGGCGGCCGTGCCTTCGGCGATCATCTGGGGCCGGACGGCGTTCAGCTTGGTGAAGATGTAGGAGGGGCCCTGGAAGTCCTGAAGCACCACGCCCTGACGGACCAGGTCGTTGAGGGCGCGGGTGGTGGCCTGGACGCGGGCGACGTCGCCGGTGCGGACGATGACGGTCTGGGCCAGGATGAAGCGGGGGCCGCCGTTCTGGACGCCGTATTCCCGAGACCGCGTGTCGGCCACCTCCAGCCGTCCCAGATCGACGGCCTCGGCCGGGTAGCCCTGCGACCTCAGGAACTGGCGGACCAGGGCCAGGTCGCCGTCGATCCGGGCCTGGACTTCGGACAGGACCTCGCCCGAGGCGGTGAAGCGCAGCGGGAGGACCGCGAGATCGGCCTTCACCTCGCGCTCCGACAGGCCGCGCACGGTCACGGTGCGGTCTCCGGCGCGGGCGTGGACCACGCCCTGGCCGATCAGGGCCCCGGCGCCGATCAGACCGAGGGCGAGAAGACCGCCGAAGGCGGCGGCGGGGATCAGGCGCGAGGTGTCCATTCGAGGCTCCTTTGACGACCCATGTTACGCGCCCGGACCGTGCTCCGCCACCCAGGACAGGGCCAGAAGGCGGCAGGCGGAGGCGAGGGGACGACGCCCGCGGCCGGCGTCGATATCGGCCAGCAACTGCGCCTTGCTGAAGCCGCGGGCGGCGGCGATCCGATCCAGAACCGCCCAGAATTCCGGCTCCAGGGCCACGGAGGTGGCATGGCCCGCCAAGACCACTGAACGCTTGGTCAGGCCGCTCATCGCAGCCCGGGTCGGGGAGAGTGGACAGGGGCGCGGCGCATGGGCTTCCTTTTCGGCGGGTGTCACATTCGGGCGCAAGACGTGAGGGGCGCCGATGGGGCGACGGTGGTATCCGGACGCCGCCAACCGGAGTCTTGCATGAGTCGCCCCGTCACCGTCCTCGCCATCCTGACCTGCGCCCTGATCTGGGGCACGACCTGGTTCGCCATCACCCTGCAGCTGGGCGTGGTCGATCCGATCGTCTCGATCGTCTGGCGTTTTGGCCTGGCGGCTGTGGTCCTGTTCGGTTTCTGCGTCCTGACGCGCCGGCCGCTGAGGCTGACCCGCGCCCAACACCTCGCCGCCGTGGGGCAGGGGGCCTTCGTCTTCGCAGTCAGCTACGGCTTCGTCTATGCGGCCGAGGAGCGGGTAGCCTCGGCCGTGGTGGCGGTCATCTTTGCGGCCCTGGCCTTCGTGAATCTGGTGATGTTCCGGCTAGTGGAGCGGCAGAAGGCGTCCGCCGGCGCCTGGCAGGGGGCGGTGCTGGGAATTTGCGGCGTCGCGGTCCTGTCGTTTGGCCAACTGGCGGGAACGGGGGCTCCCGCCGGATCGGCGCCGGGGCTGGGCATTGTGCTGGCCCTCGTCGCGGTGCTCG
>MGLN01000008.1:4261-4539 GCA_001796045.1 Caulobacterales bacterium RIFOXYB1_FULL_67_16
GTCCTTGTTCGGATCAGTCATGGCCTTCGGCCTGTACTTCACCCTGGCCAAACAGAGGGGGTTCGCCCTCGCCAGCTATATCTCGGCCCTGACCCCGCCGATCGCCGTCATCATGTCCGTTCTGTTCGAGGGGGCGGAGGTCGGCGTGACCATGCTGGTCGGTCTAGCCCTTGTGCTGGTGGGCCAGGTCTTGCTGATCCGGGCGCCCAAGGCGGCTTAAGGCTCAGTCTTCCGTCGGCGTCTCGCGCTTCTGAGCATCCAGGCGACGGTCCGCCCGC
>MGLN01000008.1:4563-5097 GCA_001796045.1 Caulobacterales bacterium RIFOXYB1_FULL_67_16
TTCTCGCCCTTGGAGCGTCCGTGGACGACGCGGTTCGCCGCCGCCCGGGTCTTGTCTTCGGACTTTGCGCGAGCCTTGCGCGCCCGGTTCAGGTTGATGATTTCGGCCATGGTCAGTTCTGTTTTTCGGGTCTGTCGGCCTCGTGGGGTCTCAGCGGCTCGGGGACCTCCTCGGCGGGCAGGGCCTTGGCGGGAAGGAAGCCAGGCGAAGGTTCCGGCCGATCCAGGCGGGTCCAGGCCTCGGCGGACCGACCTTGCCGGCGCCCCAGTTCGAACAGGGCCGTCATGGTCTTCTGGTCGAACTCCAGGCTGGAGGCCTCGACATTATCGGGAATGGCGGACAGGGACAGGCTCATCCCGTTGCGCCGGGCGAAGGCGGCGGTGGTCGCCAGATGCGCGCGCAGCGAAGCCTTGCTCATGCTGTCGTAGCTGCGCATCAGGATTGCGGTCAGCCGACCGGGCGTGACCCCCTCGTTGCGGCCGACCTGGCCGTTGACCACGACATAGAGGGCGCCGCCGCCGGGCTCGTCCTGCG
>MGLN01000009.1:0-17103 GCA_001796045.1 Caulobacterales bacterium RIFOXYB1_FULL_67_16
GAAGGCCTATCCGGGCCACGCCAAGCGAGTGATGCTGGGCGTCTGGAGCTATCTTCGCCAGTTCATGTACACCAAGTGGGTCATCGTCGTGGACCACGACATCGACGCCCGCGACTGGAAGGACGTCATGTGGGCCATCTCGACCAAGATGGACCCGGCGCGGGACATCACGGTGATCGAGAATACCCCCATCGACTATCTGGACTTCGCCAGCCCCGAGAGCGGCCTGGGCTCCAAGATCGGCCTGGACGCCACCGACAAATGGCCGCCGGAGACCAAGCGCGAATGGGGCGAGGAGATCCGAATGGATCAGGAGGTCATCGACCGCGTGTCGGACATCTGGGACCGGCTGGGCCTGCCCGGCGACAAGACGCCGATCTGGAAGTAGGGCTAAGGCTACATATTCACGCCGGGGGGCAGATATGAGCGCGTTCGAATTCTTCTTCAGCTTCTACGGGCTGATCCTGGGCCTGTCGGTGGCGGAGCTGCTGGGCGGGTTCGCGCGGACGCTGAACCGCAATCCTCGTCCGCAATTCGGTCTGCTGACGCCCCTGCTGGCCGTCTTCGCGGCGCTGGACGTCACCACCTTCTGGTTCCAGGCCTGGATCATCTTCCGTCCGGCCCCGTTCAACCTGGCTCTGCTGATGCTGGGGTTGTTGATCGCCGGCCTGTTCTACATTGCGGCGACGCTCGTTTTTCCGCGTGACGAGGACGGCGTCGAGCACCTGGACACCCACTTCTGGCGCAACAAGCGCACGATCTTGCTGCTGCTGCTGAGCGCCAATGTGATCGTCGCCAGCCTGATCTTCGGCGTCGCCGCCGCTCAGGGTCAGATGCACCTGGTCAGCCGGAGCTGGTTCTTGTGGTTCGGGCTCAGCCTGTTCACGACCATGACCACCGTCGCGGCTCTGGCGCGACGCCCGTGGATCGTTAAGGCGGCGCTGATTGTTCTGCTGGCCTACTACAGCCTCAACATCACGCGTGCAGCTGTTCCCCTGATCGAGAAAGGCGGCTGGTCGCTCGCGTCTAAGGAGTAACCGCCCCTTGCAGCTTCGCCCTCTTTGGCGGAGGAAGGGCTCATGCGAAGCGTCCTCCTGACCACCGCCGTTGTTTTGTTGTCCTGCGTGAGTCCCGCCATGTCCCAGTCGCTGCCCAACACCGCGCCCTGGGATCAGCCCTTCTTGCCGCCGGCGCCCGCTTGGGATGGAGCGTCCAAGGCTCTGTTGCGCGACGCGAGCGATCCATGGGTCACCGCCTTTGAGGCCGATGCGGCGCATGATTTTTCACCGAACTACGCCGACACCCGCGCCTGGTTCGACCGGCTGAACGCCGCCAGCGACCTGATCCGCATCGAACAGTTCGGCGTTTCGCCCGAAGGACGGCCGATCTATGCGGTGATCGCCTCCAAGGACGGGGCGAACTTCGATCCGGCCAAGCCGGTGCTGATGATCCAGGCCGGCATCCATCCGGGCGAGATCGACGGCAAGGACGCGGGCATGATGGTGCTGCGCGACATCGCCTTTTACGGCAAGGACGCCCTGCTCGACCGGGTCAATCTGATCCTGATCCCCATCCTGAGCGTGGACGGGCACGAGCGCTCCGGCGCCTATTCCCGCCCGAACCAGCGCGGGCCGCGCATCCAGGGCTGGCGCAATACGGCGACCAACCAGAACCTGAACCGCGACTATCTGAAGCTGGACCAGCCCGAGATGCGGGCGGTGCGGGGCCTGATCCTGAAATACCGGCCGGACCTGTATGTCGACGTCCACGTCACCGACGGCCTGGATTACCAGTACGACGTTACCTTCGGCTTCAACGGCGAGGACGGGACCTTCAGCCGGTCGCCGAACAGTTCCGCCTGGCTGGACACGGTGTTCAAGCCGGCGATGAACGCGGCCCTGGAGCGCGAGGGTCATATCCCCGGCGAACTGGTGTTCGGCATCGACGACGACGAGCCGAAGAAGGGGCTGTCGGACGGCGGCCTGGGCGAGCGCTACTCCAACGGCTGGGGCGCCGCGGCCCATGTGCCGACCATTCTGATCGAGAACCACAGCCTGAAACCGCATGAACAGCGGGTGCTGGGGACCTATGTATTCATCGAAGCGGCGATGCGGCTGCTGGCGGATCAGGGCGCGGCGCTGAAGGCGGCGACGGACCAGGATCGCGCCCTGCGACCGGCGCAGATCGCGGCGAACTTCGAGGCGGAGGAAACGCCCTCTTCCATCCGTCCGTTCAAGGGCGTGCTGTACGAGATGTACCACAGCCTCGCCTCGGGTCGTGACGAGGTGCGCTGGCTGGGCCGGCCCGATCCCGAACTGTGGCAAATGCCCTTCTATGGATCCAAACCCACGCTGAGTCTGACGCGGCCGACCGCCTATTGGGTGCCGAGCTATCGCACCGACATCATCGAACGGCTGAAGATCCACGGCGTCGAGATGGAGACGGTCGAGGCGCCGCGCACGGTGAACCTGTCGATGCTACGACTGGTCGAGCCCAAGCTGGCGACACGGGCGAACGAAGGCCACGTCCAGGCTTCGGTGAAAACGGTCGAGGTCGAGCGTCGCGACTGGACCTTCCCGACCGGTTCGGTGCGGGTGCCCACAGATCAGCCCCTGGGCGACATCGTCGTTCTGCTGCTGGAACCGCAGTCCAGCGAGAGCTTCTTCGCCTGGGGCATGTTCCCCGAAGTCATGAGCCGGGTCGAATATATCGAGGCCTACGCTATCGCGCCCCTAGCCGAGAAGATGCTTGCGGCCGATCCGGCGCTGAAGGCCGAGTTCGAGGCCAAACTGGCGGCCGAACCGGCGTTCGCGGCCAACCCGCAAGCGCGGCTGGCCTGGTTCTACGAGCGGACCCCCTTCTATGACGACCGCTATCTGCTTTACCCCGTCGGGCGGGAGGACTGATTCATGACCACACCACTCATGCTGGCCATACAGGCGGCCGCGCTCTGGAGCGGTCTGCTCATTCTCCTGATGCTGGTGCTGTCGGGGATCGTCGTCAGCGGGCGGCGCAAACATATGGTCTCGCTGGGAGACGGCGGCGTGGCGGAGCTGGCTGCGGCCAGTCGCGCGTTCGGCAACTGCGCGGAATATGCGACCCCCGGCATGATCGCCCTGTTGCTCTTGGCCGCCGTCGGCGCTCCGGCCTGGATGATCCACGCCGTCGGCGCAACCTTGCTGGTCGGGCGGGTCGCGCACGCCCTGGGCTTGCTGTTGCAGACCGGACCGTCGCTGGGCCGGGTGGTCGGCATGCTGCTGACCTGGGTGGCTCTTCTGGCTGCTGCGGTGGGCATGATTGGCTTCGCGGTGGTCTGAGGCGCAAGGTTGCGGCGCAGCATCGCGTCCGCCATATCGGGGCATGACTGAAACACGCGACGCTACCGTTTCCGCCGATCTTCTCCATGACATCGTCCAGGCCGCGCTGAAGGCCGGCGCCGACGCCGCCGAGGCCGTCAGCGCCGACAGAAGCTCTCTGTCCGTTGGCGTTCGCAACGGAAGGCTGGAAGACGTGGAGCGCGAGGAGTCGCGCGACCTAGGCCTGCGCGTCTTCGTCGGACAGCGTCAGGCGTCGGTGTCGGCCTCGGACCTGTCGCCCGCGACACGCGCGCGGCTGGTCGAGCGGGCCGTGGCCATGGCGCGGCTGGCGCCGGAAGATCCTCATGCAGGTCTGGCGCCCGAAGGCAGGCTGGCGCGCGCCCCCTTCGCCGAACTGGACCTGTTCGATCCCAGCGAGCGCAGCGCGGAGGTCCTGGAACAGGTCTCGGCCGAGGCCGAGGCGGCGGCCCTGGCCGTGAAGGGCGTGGCCCGGTCCGAGGGCGGGCATGCGTCCTGGTCGTCCAGCCGGTGGCGACTGGTGACCTCGCATGGATTCGACGGGGACTATCAGGGCTCGGCCTTTTCCCTGGGCGTCGGAGTGATCGCCGAGAAAGACGGGGCGATGGAGCGGGGCGGCGAGAGCCGCTCGACCCGGCATCTGTCCGATCTGCCCGGCGCCGAGATCATCGGGCGGACCGCGGGCGAACGCGCCGTAGCCCGGACCGGGGCGCGCAAGATCGCCTCGACCACCGCCCCGGTCATCTTCGACAATCGCATGGCGGGACAGATCGTCTCGCCGGCCATCGGTGCGATTTCAGGGCCGTCGATCGCGCGCGGCACCTCCTTCCTGAAGGACCGGATGGGCCAGAGGGTGTTCGCCGAAGGCGTGACCCTGATCGACGACCCGTTCCGGCCGCGCGGCCTGGGATCGACGCCGTTCGACGATGAAGGGGTCGCGGTCGAACGGCGCGCCCTGTTCGACGACGGGGTGCTGACCACCTGGCTGCTGAACAGCGCCGCAGGCCGGCAGCTGGGACTTGAGTCCACCGGTCACGCCTCGCGCGGCCTGGCCGGAGCGGCGGGGGTTTCGACCCATAATCTGCACATGGAGCCGGGCGAACGGGATCTGGCGGGGCTGATGGCCGATGCAGGGACCGGACTTCTGGTCACCTCCATGTTCGGGCCGTCGCTGAACGGGAACACCGGCGACTGGTCCGCGGGGGTGTCGGGCTTCTGGTTCGAGAACGGCGAGATCGCCTATCCGGTCAACGAGGTGACGGTGGCGGGCAAGCTGCCCGAACTCTATCGGCGGCTGGAGCGCGGCTCGGACCTGGAATTCCGGGGCAGTTTCAACGTGCCGAGCCTGATGTTCGACGCGGTGGCCATAGCGGGCAAATGATCGATCTGGACGCCGATCTCGACCTGATCCGCCAGGCGGCGATCGACGCCGGCGCCCTGGCCGTCGCCGAGCGCGAGGCGGGGCTGAAGATCGAGTCCAAGGTGGGCGGCTCGCCCGTCACCAGCGGCGACCTGGCGGTGGACGCCATGCTGAAAGCCCGGCTTCTGGCCGCCCGCCCCGATTATGGCTGGCTGTCGGAGGAGACGGCGGATTCATCCGAACGTCTGTCGAGGCGGCGGATTTTCGTCGTCGATCCGGTGGACGGCACCGTCGCCTATATGAAGCGCCAACCCTGGTGGTGCACGCCGATCGCCGTCGTCGAGGACGGCCAGGTGGTCGCCGCCGTAATCCACGCGCCAGAGGTTCAGGAGACCTATGTCGCCGCGCGAGGCGGCGGCACATGGCGCAACGGGGCCTTGGTGCGGGCGTCGGACGTGGAGACGCTGGACGACGCCTCGGTGCTGGGCGACGCCCGGATGATCGAGGGGCCGCACTGGGACGAGCCCTGGCCGCCGCTGCGGTTCACCAAGCGCAACGCCCTGGCCTACCGCATGGCCCTGGTCGCGGCCGGCGCCTTCGACGCCGCCCTGGCCTTGACGCCGAAGTGGGATTGGGACGTGGCGGCGGGCAGTCTGATCGCCGAAGAGGCCGGAGCCCGGGTCAGCGATCACCACGGACGGCCCTGGCGGTTCAACCGGCCCGACCCGCGTCAGGCCAGCCTGGTCTGCGCCGCCCCGGCCCTCCATCCGCTGATCGTGCAGCGCTGCAGAAACGTGCCGCTTTCGACGTGAGCCTTGGTCTGAAAACCCCGTCATACATTGATCCTTAGGCGTTCTCGGCCTATGCCCCCGGCCAAAGCCCTCCCCAGCCTCGAAGGACCTCCGATGGCCGATCAATCCTCCGTCCCGCAGCAACTGCTTCACCTCGTCATCGGCGGCGAGCTGCGTCACCCCAATGAGCCCATCTTCCGCGATCTGTCTCAGGTCGAATTCGTCGGCGCCTACGGCAGCTATGACGAAGCCAAGCAAGCCTGGAAGGCTCGCGCCCAGGCGACGGTGGACAACGCCCACATGCGCTACTTCATCCTGCACGCCCACAAGCTGATCGATCCGCGCGGCGACGCGGGCTGAGTGCGACTGCGGGGAACGGAACCCGTTCCCCGTCCTGGACGCTGAACGATCGTGAACCTCGAACCGCAGCAAATCTTCCAACTGGTCAGCCTGCTGGCCGTGCTGATCCTGTTCAGTTTTTCCGCGCGCGGCCATATCAACTACGCGCGGTGGTTCAGGAAGTGGGAGGCTGAACGCAAGGCCAGGCGCGACGCCGAGCTGGCGGCTGAATCTCGCGAACACGGGGATCCGCCCCGGAACGACGATCGCCCCCGCAAGGGCCCCTGGGGCTGATCTCTATTCCCGTTTTAGCAGCTTCTCGGTCAGGAGCGTGCCCCACCAGCCGGCCTTGAACTCGGCGCGGATCGCCTTGGGATCGTAGTCGGGGCTGTCGACCCAGTCGATGAAGCTGATCCCCCTCGGCTCGATCTCATTGACGTATTTCTCGAGCGTATAGTCCAAGACGCCGGTGAGCCCCTCGCGCGAGTGCAGGTACTTCTTCGACAGCTGGTTCATGGCGACCGAAATCGGTTCGCCCAGATGGAAGTGGCGATAGAAGACGGCCATCATGCCCGCCCGATCCGCCCCGGATTTGCAATGGATCAGGACCGGGTATTCGATGGTCCTGAACAGGTCGCGGGCGCGGTGGATGCGATCGCTCTGAGGCGGATCACGCGAATCGAGCGGGGCGTCGATCAGAGTCAGGCCCAAGCGTTCGCAGGCCTCCCTCTCCAGCCAGTAATAGCCCTCGTCCCTCTGGCCGCGCAGGTTGATGACGGTTTTGACGCCCTTCTTCTTCCAGCGAGCCAACTGGCGCGGCGACGGCTGGTTGGTGCGCACCAGGTCAGGGCCCAGCCAGTGGGCGTTGGAAAAGGCCAGGCGCAGAAAGGCGTGGTCCGCCCAGAAATAATGCCAGTGGGCGCGGAAGCGGCCCATCGCGGTCGAAAGATCAAAACGCGCCATGGTCGCCAGATAGCGATCCACACCGACCGCGTCATCCGAAGTCGATGTTCGCGCGTTAGATTGTTCGCCGAAACAGGAGGCGTTCATGAAGACCATCGCCCTGACAACCATCTTCGTTTTAAGCCTATGGGCCGGTCCGGGCGCAGGTGACGCCGCCGCCCAGACCCCGCCGGAAGACCCCGTTCTGACGGCCTATCTGCGCGAAAGAGCGCAAGGCGCCGTGGGCCCTACCCGTTATACCGCCGCCAATACGCCGGACGGCCGAACGACCCTGGTCTATCTGAGCGGGCCGAACTGGTGCGGCTCGGGCGGGTGCCGCCTGCTGGTGCTGGACCGGGCCGGTGACGCCTACCGCTCCATCGGAGAGGTCAGCCTTGTTCGGGCGCCGATCCGGCTGTTGGAACGCCAGACAAACGGGCGACGAGATCTGGCCGTGCAGGTGGCCGGCGGCGGAATCGTCGGCGCCTATGAGGCCGCCCTGCCGTTCGACGGGCGTCGCTATGCGTCTAATCCGACTGTGCCTCCGGCCGTCAGGGTCGAAGACCCACCAGGCGAGACGCTGATCCGAGCGGACGAGCAAGGCCGGTTACTGGAAGGTGAGCCTGACAAGCCTTGACTTGAGGGGCCGGTCGGACGACCGAGAGGCGATGACGACCGCCGCTTCCGACACCCTGCCGCTGCGCGCCCTGCTGGCGCGAATCTGGCGCGACTACCTGTCCCGGCACAAGGGTTCGCTGGTTCTGTCGGTGCTGTGTGCGGCGACGACAGGTTTGCTGACGGCCGCCCTGCTGAAGCTGCTGGAGCCGGCGGTGAACGGCCTTTTCCTGGGCGGGACCGAGCCGATCGATCTGTTCGGCGTCGTCAGCTTCCCGGCAGATCGGGCCATCTTGTGGATTCCGGTCGCCATCCTCGCTGTGGCCGTGACGCGGACCCTGGCGGCCATCGGCCAGGCGGCCCTGGTCAACCGGCTGGGCCACACCATCGTCGGCGACATCCAGATCCGGCTGTTCGGGGCCATGATCCGCGCCGATCTGGCCCGGCTGAGGAGCCAGCATTCGGGCGGATTTGTCTCGTCCGTCCTGTTCGACGCCAATATGGTGCGTGAGGCCTTCACCTCGGGCGTGGTCAACTACACCCAGAACCTGCTGACCCTGATCGCGGTGCTGATCTATATGGGGTTCATTGACTGGCAGCTGACCATGGTCGTGCTGCTGGGCGTGCCGCTTGTAGCCTTGGTGCTGCGGCGTTTCGGGCGCAAGACGCGCAAGGCGGCGCAGGGCGCCATGGCCGAGACCGAGAACCTGTCCACCGCCCTGATGGAGAACCTGGACGGGGTCCGGCTGATCAAGATCGAAAACCGGGAGGCGGCCGAGCAGGACCGGGTCGCCGAGGTGGTGGCGCGTCGCCAGCGCCACGTGATCAAGGGCGCCAACGCGCGCGCCTTCGCCGGCCCGTCCAGCGACATGGTCGCCTATGCGGTGGTCGCCGCCGTCATGGCCTACGCCGGCTGGCGGGCGCAGTCGGGCGACATGACGGTGGGCGGATTCGCCGCCTTCATCGGCATGCTGCTGGCGGCCGGTCAGGCCCTGCGGCAGGTGACCAATCTGGCTACGGTCATGAGCGAAGGCTTCACCGCCGCACGCCGCCTGTTCGGCGCCCTGGACATCCAGCCGGAGATCCGCGAGGCCGCCGCGGCCGCCGCCCTGCCGTCCGGGCCGGTGGAGGTCGCGCTGGACCACGTGTCTTTCGCCTATGCCGGGACAGACGCCCCGACGCTGGACGACGTGTCCCTGAAGGTCGCGCCGGGCGAGACCGTCGCCCTGGTCGGCCCTTCCGGCGGCGGCAAGAGCACCATACTGAGCCTGCTGCCGCGCTTCTATGACGTGACGGCCGGGGCGGTGCGCCTGAACGGCGCCGATATTCGCCAGGTGCGGATCAGCGACCTGCGCGACCACATCGCCCTGGTGACCCAGGAGCCCTTCCTGTTCGACGACACCATCGCCGCCAATATCGCCTATGGCCGTCCGGGCGCGAGCCGGGATCAGATCGAAGCGGCGGCGCGTTCGGCGGCCGCGCATGACTTCATCACAGGCTTGCCCGACGGCTATCTGACCCGCGCGGGTGAAGCCGGTCTCCGCCTGTCCGGCGGCCAACGCCAGCGGATCGCCATCGCCCGCGCCTTCCTGAAGGACGCGCCCATCCTGCTGCTGGACGAGGCGACCAGCGCCCTGGACACCGAGAGCGAGGCCCTGGTCCAAGCGGCGCTGGAACGGCTGATGGAAGGCCGCGCCACCCTGATGATCGCCCACCGTCTGTCCACCGTGCGCAACGCCGACCGCATCTATGTGATCGAGGCCGGGCGCGTGGTCGAGGAAGGGACGCATGACGCCCTGGTAGCCCGCGGCGGCCTGTATTCCCGCCTGGCCCGACAGCAGTCGCTGGACGGCGGCGCCCCGACCGTCGAGGCCGTCGCTTGAGACCGCTGCGCAATCCCACGATCCAATCCGCCCTGTCGTTCATTCTGGCGCGGTGGATGCGGTTCTGTTTCGCCACCATCCGCTGGACCTACGAGAATCAGAGCGTGGCGGAGGACGTCTGGGCCAAGGGCGGGGGCGTCCTGTGCGCCTTCTGGCACTCGCGCATCGGGCTATCGCCCGCCTGCTGGCCGCTGGACCGGGCCCAGCCCGCCAAGGCGCTCATCTCGCTGTCCGCTGACGGCCAATTCATCGCCCAGGCCGTCGCTCAGGTCGGTTTCCCCGCCATTCGGGGCTCGTCGTCGAACAAGGACAAGGCGGATCGCGACAAAGGCGGCGCACAGGCTCTGAGGGCCGGACTGCGCCAGCTCAAGGAAGGCGCCCTGGCCATCACACCCGACGGTCCGCGCGGGCCGGCGCGGCAAATGGCCGAGGGCCTGCCGATGATGGCCAAGATCTCCAAGGTTCCGACCCTGTTCATCGGCCTGTCCTGCAGCCCGGCCATTCGGCTGAAGAGCTGGGATCAGGCCGTCATCCCCCTGCCCTTCGCCAAGGGGGCGATCGTCTGGGACGTGGCCCATTATCCGACCGGCGCGGATCTGGATCAGGTGAGACTGGATTGGGCGGAACGGCTGAACGCCGTCGAAGCACGGGCCGACCAGATCACGGGCCTGACGTCGTGACGCCCCTGCCGTTGCTGGCCTATCGGCTGCTGACCCGCGCGTTGGAGCCCCTGGCTCCGCGCCTGCTGGACGCCCGCGCGGCCAAGGGCAAGGAGGACCCGGCGCGCGTCGATGAACGGATGGGCTTCACCAGCGTCGAACGGCCGGACGGCGAGTTGGTCTGGTTGCACGGCGTCAGCGTGGGCGAAACCCTGTCGCTGTTGCCCCTGGTCGAACGGTTCGTGAGAGCGCGGCCGGACCTGACGGTGCTGGTCACCTCAGGCACTGTGACCTCGGCGCGGATTCTGGAGGATCGGTTGCCGAAGGGCGTCATCCATCAGTATGCGACGGTGGACGGCCCCGGCGCGGTCGGGCGTTTTCTGGATCACTGGCGACCCAGCCTGGCCGTGTTCGTCGAGAGCGAACTGTGGCCCAACATGTTGCTGGAGGCGCATCGGCGGGGCGTGAAGCTGGCCCTGATCAGCGCCCGGATCACCGAAAAGACAGTCCAGGGATGGGCGCGGTTTCCTGCCTCGGCTCGGGCGGTGACCGGCGCTTTCGACCTGGTGCTGCCGCAGGATCAGCGGTCGGCCGAGCGGTTGGAGAGCCTGGGTGCGCGTGTCGACGGACTGGTCAATCTGAAGCTGGCGGGCGAGCCCCTGCCCCACGATACGGCCGCCTTCAGCCGCCAGAGCGCCGAGATCGGTGACAGACCGGTGGTGGTGGCCGCCAGCACCCACGAGGGCGAGGAGGTCGCCATCGTCCGCGCCCTGGACGCCCTGCCCGACCGCGCCTGCCTGATCCTGCTGCCGCGCCATCCCGAACGGGGCCCCCAGATCGCCACGGCCCTGCAGCGCGAGGGCGTAGCCTTCACCATGCGGTCTCGGGGCGAGACCATAGGGCGCGACACAGACGTCTATCTGGCCGACACCCTGAACGAAATGGGCCTTTTCCTGCGTCTGGCGGATGTGGTGGTGATGGGCGGTTCCTTCGCCCCCGCCTTGGGCCTTCCCGCCGTGGGCGGGCATAATCCGCTGGAGCCCGCGCGTCTGGGCCGACCGACCGTGACGGGGCCGGACGCCTCGAACTGGGCGACTGTCACCTCGGGTCTGGCGGAGGCCGGGGGACTGATCCTGGTCCAGGCGCCGTGGGATCTGGCCGAAGCGATCACGCCCCTGCTGGCCGATCCGGCGGCGGCCAAGGCCATGGGCGACCGCGCCCGGCGTGCGGCGGCCGAGGCCGGCGGCGGTCTGGACCGGCTGTGGACCTGGCTGTCGCCGCTGACGCCCCAGAAGAGACCCCGGCGATGAAGCTGAATACGCCGCGCTGGTGGTATGTGCGCGACCGCGATCATGCGCGGGTGACGCGCACCGTTCTGAAGCCGCTGGGCTGGGTGTGGGCCGGCGTCACGGCCCGCAGGATTGCACGGACCGTTCCGGTCGAGCCGGGCTGCGCGGTGATCTCGGTCGGCAATCTGACGGTCGGCGGCTCGGGCAAGACGCCGGTTGCGCGTGAGGCGCTGCGGCTGCTGCGCGCAGCGGGCGTGGAGGCGCAGGGGCTGTCGCGCGGCTATGGCGGGCGGCTGGAAGGCCCCGTACGAGTCGACCCCGCCTCCCACACGGCGGAGGACGTCGGCGACGAGCCCCTGATGCTGGCCCAGGATGCGCCGGTCTGGATCTCGCGCGATCGTGTCGCCGGGGCGCGGGCGGCCGTGTCGGAGGGCGCGCAGGCCCTGGTTCTGGACGACGGGCATCAGAATCCCGCCTTGAAGAAGACCGTCAGCCTGATCGTCGTGGACGGAGAGACTCGCGGCGACGAATGGCCGTTCGGGGACGGCTCGGTCTTTCCGTCCGGCCCGATGCGGGAGCCGATGAAGGCCGGTCTGGCGCGCGCCGACGCCGTGGTGGTGATGCTGCCGACCGATCTTGACACCGTCGATCCCGAGTTGCTGGCGGTGTTCCAGGCCCTGCCGGTGTTCGTGGCGCGGCTGACGCCGGAGGCACCGCCGCCGGCGGGACCGCAGGTCGGGTTCGCCGGCATCGCCAAGCCGTGGAAGGTCGAACGATCGCTGAAGGCGGCGGGGTGCGACCTCGCCGACTTCGTTCCCTTCCCAGACCACGCGACCTATCGCCCCGAGGATTTCGCCTTCTTGCAAGACCGGGCGGCGGTTTACGGGGCCGGCCTGGTCACAACCGAAAAGGACTGGGTTCGGCTGACGCCCGACCAGCGCGCGCGCGTGACGGCCTGGCCGGTCGTCGCCCGATTTGAGGATGAGGCGGGCTTCGCCGCCTTCCTGACCCAGCGTATTCAGTCGGCGCGATAGACCACGCCGCCCTTCATCACGAACCTCATCCGCTCCAGCTCGGTCACGTCGGTCAGGGGATCACCGGAGACGGCGACGATGTCGGCCGGCATGCCCGGCGCAATCCGCCCGGCCTCGCCGGAGATGCGCAGGTGTTCGGCGGCGCCCACGGTGGCGGTCTGAACGGCTTCAAGCGGAGTCAGGCCGGCGCGGACCAGCAGGGCGAATTCCTTGGCGTTGTCGCCGTGGGCCGAGACGCCGCTGTCGGTGCCGAAGGCGATTTTGACGCCGCCCTCATGAGCGCGGCGCGCCATGTCCAGCATCTTTGGCCCCGCCTCCAGCGCCTTCGCCGTCTGGGCCGGGGTGAAGAAGTTGTTCGGGCCGGCGGCGATGCGGGCGACGAAATCCCCCGCCAGAAGCGTGGGCACCAGCCAGGCGCCGTTCTGCTTGAACAGGCGGATCGACTGATCGTCCAGATAGGTGCCGTGTTCGATGGAATCTCCGCCCGCGCGCAGGAAGGCGTTGATCCCGTCGACGCCGTGCGCGTGAGCCGTGACTTGGCGCCCCATGCGATGGGCGCTCTCGACGATGGCGGTCAGTTCCGGGTCGCTGAACTGCTGGTTCAGGCCGGCGGCGGTGTTGGACAGGACGCCGCCCGTGGCGGTGATCTTGATGATGTCGGCGCCCGAACGGACCTGGGTGCGGACCGCGCGCATGCAGTCCTCCGGTCCCGAACAGACGCTCTCCGGCGACAGCAGATGCAAAACGTCCTCGCGGAAGCCGTTGGCGTCGCCATGCCCGCCGTGGATCGAGACCGATGATCCGGCGGCGATGATCCGCGGCCCCGGCACGTCGCCGGCTTTCACCGCATCGCGCAGGGCGAAGATGGCCTCGTTGCTGGCGCCCAGATCCGCCACCGTGGTGAAGCCGGCCATAAGGGTGCGGCGCGCGTAGCGAGCGCCGACCATGGCCTGGGTCGCGTCCGACTGGGTCACCTCCTCCAGCCGCGAATTAGGGTTCTGCTGGCCAGTCAGGTGGACATGGCTGTCGATCAGACCAGGCAGAACAAAGGAGTCGCGCAGGTCGACGACCCGCCCCTGCGAGGCGTCGCCGACAAACCCGTCACGGATCTCGACGACTTGGTTCCCTCTGATCACGAGAGTTTTACCGCGCTGCACAATGCCGTTCGACGGATCGGCGAGGAGCCGGCCGGCTTCGACGAACGTCGTCGGCTGAGCTGACGGAATCTGAGGCACGGCGGGACTTTGCCGGGCGGACGCCACTGTCGCCGAAGCCAAGAGCGCCGCCAGCGCCAAGCCGAAACGCATCATCGATATCTCCCCGCGGCGCAGCGCCGCAAAAATGCCCCACAAGGCTCAGGTTGCCTCGCCCGTAACCATTTGAAACAAACACCTCTGAAGACAAACCGCAACGAGGGCGTCGCATGCGGCTTTCGAGACGAGGACTCATTCTGGGCGGGTCGGCCATGCTGGCCGGATGCGCCAGCGCCGGAGCCTCCGCGCCGGTGACGACCTTGGCGGCGGTCGAGCCGATCGCGCCCCCGGCCCCGGCGCCCGCCCCCGAAGCCCTCGTCGTCACGCCGCCGCCGCTGGACCCGCGCGGTCATGTCCGCAAGGAACTGATGGAACGGGCGATGGCGGCCCTGGACATCCACCACCGCAAGATCCCGCTGCGCGACCGGATGTATCTGGTCGATTTCAAGAAGTTCTCCGGCGAGGAGCGGCTCTACGAGGTCGATCTGATCGCGGGCGAGGTCAAGGTGCTGCGCACCTGCCATGGACGAGGTTCGGACCCGAGCCACACGGGCTACGCCCAGCGCTTCTCCAACACGCCGGACTCCAACATGTCCTCGATCGGGGCCTATGCGACCGCAGGCGCGGGCTGGGGCGCGCAGCAGGGGCCGAACGTGCTGCTGGACGGGCTGGAATACACCAACGACAAGGCGCGCGAGCGCGCCATCATCATCCACGGCGCCGACTACGCCGATCCGGGCTTCCTTGCCCGCGAAGGCAAGCTGGGCCGCAGCTACGGCTGTTTCTCGGTGGCCCACACCGATCTGCCGGAACTGCGCGAGCGAATGGGCGAAGGCCGGTTGCTATTCGCCTGGGCCTGATCTGCGCCCGGAGTGAGTAATTATGCACAGATCGACTATGAATACCCAGTTCACTGAACGTCCTGGACTGAGTTAGCCACTCAGAAAACGACGCTATATTGTACTACATAAGACTAACTCGACATTAAACATAAAGCTGAACAAAGCATTATCTGATTGGGCGCAATTGTGCCTCATCGGAGGTGCAAAATGTATATCAACGCCAAAGGAAAGACTCTGCTGGAGTCTGGAGTTGCGCAGAAGTGGATAGGGGGCAAGCTCGGAGCTGAAACTCTAAACGGCACCAGTCTCAACGACTTCATGTATGACTCCGGGCCGGACACTTTGAAAGGTGGATACGGTGACGACACATATCATCTTTGGGACTCTGCTTCGGCTGTAGTTGAATACAGCGGCCGAGGGACAGATACCGTCGTCAGTTATATTGTCGGCACAACGACTCTATCCTCAAATGTCGAGAACCTTACCCTCGCTGGTTATGGCTCCATCGTCGGCAACGGCAATAGCCTGGACAATATCATCAAGGCCGGCAGCCGGTCGGCGACATTGAATGGCAAGGGCGGCGATGACGTGCTCGTGGGCGGAGCGGGCGCTGACCTGTTCCAGGTGCAGTCCGGGAAAGGCTCGGACAAGATATACGGCTTCCAGGTCGGCTATGACGCCATCCAGTTGAGCGGGTATGGCATCAGCAGCTTCGCCCAACTGAAGGCGATCTCCGTCCAAGTGGGGTCGGACGTGGAGATCAGCTTCAAGAACGGCGAGAAGCTGGTCATCGCGGATGTGGCCCTGTCGTCGCTCTCGGCTTTCGACTTCACGCTCAAGATGGACCCGCTGAAGGCGGACGCCGGCGAGAAGATGCTCAGCGGCGCCGGCAAGGTCTACACCTACGAAGGCTGGTATGTTCTGAACAACGTCTGGAACCCAGGACATCTGGTCGAAGGAGCCGATTACTCGGTGGCCAGCACCTATAAGCCGGGATCGCCGAACGCCGACGTGACCTTCCAGTGGTCGTTCCCGTTCGCCACGGAAGTCTTCACGAACATCAAGGCCTATCCGGAGATCATCTTCGGCCCGGCGCCGATGAGCGGTGGGCAGAAGGCGACGGACGTCGGCGGGACATTCCCGATTCAGGTGTCGGAGATCGACAACCTGACCTTGGACTATTCCGTCGACTACACGGGCAACGCCGGCGGGTTCAACGTCGCCTTCGACATCTGGTTGACCAGCGTCGAGGGCGGCGGGGCTTCGACCCTGACCAACGAGATCATGATCTGGGTGCACAAGGGTGATTTCGCGCCCTTTGGAGACCTGGTCGGGCGGTATGTGACCGACGACTTTTCGGCCAGCGTCTATCATACGGGCACCTATACCGCCCTTGTGCTGGACAGCGATCTCAAGTCGGGAGAGATCGATCTGGACGACGTCTTCGACTATCTGATCGATCTGGGCATCCTGTCCGAGGACGAGTTCCTGGCTTCGGTGGAGTTGGGGGCCGAGGTTCAGTCGGGCGCCGGTTCGCTGACCATCAACCACCTCAACATCGACCTGACCGACGTTCAGGAAGCAGCGGCCGCGGCGACACACCTGAGCGCCGCGAGCGTGGTCGAGGCGAGCCCGGCCAGCGTTCACCTCATGGACCAGACTTTGGTCGCGGACGCCGGTTGGTCGAGCTGGGGCATGGACGCCCTGGTCGCCTGAAGGCGGGCGGCGCTGGGCCTAAGCGCGGCCCAGCGCCCGCCAGCCGATGTCGGAACGGTTGAAGCCGCCGGGCCAGTCGATCGCGCGGATGGCGGCGTAGGCGCGTTCGCGGGCCTGGGCGATGTCGTCGCCCTCGGCGCAGACGTTCAGGACGCGGCCGCCGGCAGCGCACAGTTGGCCGTCGTCGCGGCGCTTGGTGCCGGCGTGGAAGACCTGGACGTGCGGGCCGAAGTCCTGGTCGACGCCGCGGATGATCGAGCCTTCCAGAGGGCTGTCGGGATAGCCCTTGGCCGCCATGACGACGCAGATCACCGTCTGCGGCTTGAAAGCCGGGGCCGGCAGGCCGGACACGTCGCCCCGCGCGCAACCCAGCAGATAGGGGACGATGTCCCCGGCCATGCGCATCATCAGCACCTGGCATTCGGGGTCGCCGAAGCGGGCGTTGAACTCGACCACCTTGGGCCCGTCGGCGGTGGCCATCAGGCCGGCGTAGAGGACGCCGCGATAGGGGGCGCCCTCCTCGGCCATCTTGCGGATGGTGGGCTGGACGATGCGTTCGTCGGCCTGCTGGACGAGTTCGGGGGTGAAGACGGGCGCAGGCGAATAGGCGCCCATGCCGCCGGTGTTGGGGCCGGTGTCGCCGTCGAAGGCGCGCTTGTGATCCTGGGCGCCGCCGAACAGGACGGCCTGTTTCCCGTCGCACAGGGCGAAGAGAGAGCCCTCCTCCCCGTCCATGAACTCCTCGATCACGACGCGGGCGCCGGCGGCGCCGAAGCGGCCGCCGAGCATGCGCTCGATCTCGGCCTCGGCGTCGGCGCGATCCGGGCTAATGGCCACGCCCTTGCCGGCGGCCAGGCCGTCGGCCTTGATGACATAGGGGGGCTTGAACACGTCCAGGGCCGCCTTGGCGTCCTTGACCGTGTCATAGACGCCGTAGCCGGCGGTGGGGATTTCGTGGCGCTCCAGGAAGGCCTTGGAAAAGGCCTTGGACACCTCCAGCTGGGCCGCCTTGGCGGTGGGGCCGAAACAGGGAATGCCGGCCGAG
>MGLN01000009.1:17128-17808 GCA_001796045.1 Caulobacterales bacterium RIFOXYB1_FULL_67_16
GGCGAGGCCGTCAGCGTCGTCGGCCTTGATCGGGCGAAGCTCGCACAGCTTCTCGATACCGGGATTGCCGGGGGCGGCGACGAGACGGGTGACCAGCGGCGACTGGGCGATCTTCCAGGCCAGGGCGTGTTCGCGCCCGCCCGATCCGACGAGAAGAATAATCATGAGGTCGGCAATGACGGGCCTAGGTCGGACGGTCAAGCGTCCGCCGGACCTGAGCGTCAGAACAGGGCGGAAAGGATGTAGACGGCCAGGCCGACCAGGGCGATCCCGCCGATGATCAGCCACGGGCTCATGGCGCCGCCCGCGCCGCTGCGGCGCATGAGGTCGCGCTCGCGCGGATCGCGGTCGTCCGGATCGGTTCCTGGCGGGTCGGCGGCCATGGATGGCGAACGGGGCGGCGTCGATCCTGTTCCCGCGCGGATCGACGCAGGCTAGGATGGACCGATGAGCGACGACTCCTATGTGTTCGAAGGCCCGGCCGAGGCCGCCGCCCCGCGCGACAACAATCCGCCCCTGTCGATCTCGGAACTGTCCTTCGCGCTGAAGCGGACGCTGGAAGAGCGATTCGGCCACGTGCGGCTGAGGGGCGAGGTTTCGAAGGTCAATCGTCACGCCTCGGGCCATGTCTATCTGACCCTGAAGGACGACAAGTCGGCCATCGACGGGGTGATCTGGAA
>MGLN01000010.1:0-1028 GCA_001796045.1 Caulobacterales bacterium RIFOXYB1_FULL_67_16
GAACGCGAGCCGGACACCCTGGTGATTCCGGTGGTCGAGAACGACCGCCCCCTGGGTCTCGTGGAACGCACCAGTTTTCTACAGAAGATCGCCGGCCGCTTCGGCCACGCCCTCTACGACGGACGCCCCATCAGCCTGGCCATGGACCCCGAGCCGGTGGTGGTCGAAGGCCATGTCGAGATGGACGCCTTCTGCGACATCATTCTGAAGGGCGGACCGGCCGCCCTGTTGCGCGGCTTCATCGTCACGAAGAACGGCCGTTATCACGGCGTCGGCACGGCCGCGACCCTGCTGAAGGTCGCCACCGACCGCCAGCGCGCCCATGACGCCCAGCTGGCCGACCAGGCCGCCATTCTCAACGACACCCGCGCCCAGGCCCTGGCCGCGGCCCGCGCCAAGAGCCAGTTCCTGGCCATCATGAGCCACGAGCTGCGCACCCCGATGAACGGCGTCCTCGCCGTCGCCGAGCTGCTGCGCCGCCAGCCCCTGAACGCCACGGCCCAGGCCCATGTCCAGACCATCGTCGACTCGTCGGAGAGCCTGCTGCGCATCCTCCAGGACGCGGTCGATCTGTCCAAGGCCGAGGCCGGCGAGCTGGAGCTGAACCCCGCCCCCACCCCCCTGCGCCCCCTGATGGACGACATCCAGGCCCTGTGGGAGCCGCGCGCCTCCCAGGACGGCGTCACCCTGATGGTGGGCTACGAGGGCGACACCGAACTGGCCGCCGTCATCGACGGCATGCGTCTGAAACAGGTGTTCAGCAACCTGATCGGCAACGCCCTGAAGTTCGCCCGCAACGGCCTGGTCGAGGCCGGGCTCAAGGCCTGGGTCGAGGGCGATCAGGTCCATATGGAGGCCCGCGTCCGCGACGACGGCCCCGGGGTGGACGCCGACCGCGTGGACTCCATCTTCGAACCCTTCGTCCACGGTTCCGGCCCCGACGGCGCCGGCCTGGGCCTGTCCATCTGCCGCCAGGTGGTCGATCGGATGGGCGGCCGCATCTGGGCCGAGAACAACAAGGGCCGCGG
>MGLN01000010.1:1038-4622 GCA_001796045.1 Caulobacterales bacterium RIFOXYB1_FULL_67_16
TCTCGGATCTCTCGGCCCTGGATCTCCAGTCCGCCCCTCACATCCTGATCGTGGACGACAACGCCACCAACCGCGTCGTGGCCCAGGCCCTGTGCGAAATGTTCGGCTGCAGCTCGGAACTGGCCGAGGACGGGATGGAAGCCCTCCAGGCCGTTCAGGAAAACCGCTACGACCTGATCCTGATGGACATCAAGATGCCGCGCATGGACGGGGTCCAGGCCACCGAGGCCATCCGCGCCCTGGAAGGTCCCGTCAGCCGCATCCCGATCGTCGCCCTGACCGCCAACGCCGATCCGGAAGACGCCAAACACTATCTGTCCGTCGGCATGGCCGCCGTGGTCGAAAAGCCGATCAAGCCGGAACGGCTGCGCATGGCCATGAACGCCGCCCTGGCCAAGGCCGAACAGGTCGAAACCCGCCAGGCCTCGCCGTCGTCCAGGCGCAAGGCCGGCTGAGCCGTCGTCAGTCCGGCCGCTCTCCCGCGTCCGCCTCGTCCTCTTCTTCATAGCCGACCAGGCGCAGCGCCCGCGCCGTCTGGCCGTTCAGCTCGGCCCAGCGCAGCAGCCCCTCCTCGCGGCCGTGGGTGATCCACACCTCGTCCGGCTTCAATTGCTCGAAGGTGGCGATCAGCTCGCCCCAGTCGGCATGGTCCGAGACCACCAGCGGCAGCTCCACCCCCTTCTGCCGCGCCCGCGCCCTCACCCCCATCCAGCCGGACGCAAAGGCCGTCACCGGATCGGCGAAACTGCGCGACCACCGGTCCTGGATCGCCGAGGGCGGAGCGATCACCACCTCGCCGCCCAAGGCGCCCTTGCCCAGCCCGCGCGCCGGCAGGATCGGCCCCAGCGGGACGCCCTCGCGCTCGTACAGGGCGTTCAACCGCTCCATCGCCCCGTGCACATAGATGGGTCGCTCCCAGCCCGCCTCGCGCAGGCTCACGATGATCCGTTGCGCCTTGCCCAGGGCGTAGGCGCCGACCAGATGGGCCCGGTCGGGAAACTGGCCCAGAGACCGGATCAGCCGCCCGATCTCCTCCTCCGTCGGCGGATGGCGAAACACCGGCAGGCCGAAGGTCGCCTCCGAAATGAAGACATGGCAGGGCACGGGCTCGAAGGCGGGACAGGTCGGGTCGCGTCGGCGCTTGTAGTCGCCCGAGACCACCATGGTCAGGCCCTTCCATTTCACCTCGACCTGGGCCGAGCCCAGCACATGGCCGGCGGGGACCAGCCTCAGGTCCACCCCGTTGATCGCGGCGCCTTCGCCGTACTCGACCGCCTGCTCCCGGCCCGCAAAGTCCACGCCGTAGCGTTCGGCCATGATGGCCAGTGTCTGGCGGGTGGCCAGGACCACGCCGTGCCCCGCCCGGGCGTGGTCCGAATGACCGTGAGTGATCACCGCCCGATCCACGGGCCGTACGGGATCGACGTAAAAGTCCCCCGGCGGGCAATACAGGCCGGCGGGCGTGGGGTGCAGCAGGTCTTCGGGTCGGATCATGGGGTCGTAACGCTCTCGACGCCGTCGGGTCCCCCCTCCATACAGGAGGGGATCATCGGCTTCACGAGCGTCCGTTCGCATGCACGACAGTTTCGTCGACACCATCCTGCCCCAGCTGGCGGCGGGCTCCGCCCACACCGGCGCCCTCGGCTTCGTCTTCGACGGTCTCCACGACGGCGAGCCCCGGATCCGCGTCCCCTGGCGCGAGGATTTGGTCGGGGATCCCGACACGGGCGTGCTGGCCGGCGGCCTCGTCACCACCCTGCTCGATCATATCGGCGGCCTGGCGGTCTGGACCGCCATGGACGAGTTCCAGCCCGTCGCCACCCTCGACCTGCGGGTCGACTATATGCGCGCGGCCCATCCCCGCATGGATCTGATGGCCCAGGCGAAATGCTTCCGCCTGACGCCGACCATCGCCTTCGTCCGCGCCTGGGCGTTCGAGGTCGATTCGTCCGACCCCGTCGCCGCCGCCCAGTCCGCCTATGTGGTGAACCGCATCCGCCCGGCCCGCGAGGAAGCCCAATCATGAGCGACCTCCTCGACCGCATCCCCTACGCCCGCTTCCTGAACCTCCAGACCCTGGTCAGCGGCGACGAAATCACCGTCATCCTGCCCTTCGCCGACCGGCTGATCGGCAATCCGATGCTGCCCGCCCTGCACGGCGGATCGACGGCGGCCCTGCTGGAAATGACGGCCATGGCCCAGGTCGCCCTGGCCTTTCCCAGCCCCCGCCTGCCGCGTCCGATCAATGTCACCGTGGCCTATCTGCGCACCGGCCGTCCGGTCGACGTCTACGCCCGCGCCGCCATCAGCCGGGCCGGCCGCCGCGTCGCCCACGTCCAGGCCGAAGCCTGGCAGGAGGCCCGCAGCCAACCCATCGCCTCCCTGACCGCCCACTTCCTGCTGGACAATCCCTGAGGATTTCCATCGGCTTTCGCCAAAGCTTTACAAGACAAGGATCGTCGAACGACGGCGCGTCTACGCGCGATTGCTTAAAAGGTTAACAAGACTCTATCGAATACGGTTAAGCCGTGTTAAGATTCATCCATTGTAAACCTTGTTTTGAGGGGATTTCTAATGGATCGGACTGAAGTCATCGCCAGCGTCGCCGGCGATCTGCACGCGACGGAACACGCCATCGACGCCGCCATCACCCAGGCGACCGTTCTGGTGCAATCCTTCATCGGCGCCCGCGCCGCCCTCTCGCTCTCGCCGGTCGCCGCCACGGCCTCGCAAGCCAAGGCCATGGAAACCATCGCCGCCCTGGCCGCCGCCCGCGAATCCATCGTCGCCTGCCACGCCGAACTGCAGAAAGACCACCGCCGCCTCGGCTTCGGCACCTACGCCGCCGGTCCGATCGCCAAGCCCGATGACTGGCTTGATCCGAAGGACGAGCGCGCGACCGCCCGTCTGCGTTCGGTTGCGTGAATTCTTGGTAAGCTTAGCTTACTGACATTCTCGCTTAACTCGAATTGGGTCATGATCGCCTCCGTGCACTCAGCGCGGGGGCGATTTGCATGCTGAACATAGGTTATGTGATCGTCGGCGCGGTCTTTATGGTCGGCATGGGCCTCTTCGCTTTCCTGAAGGGGGGATCGCGAGAGAAACTCGGCGCAAGCGTTTACTTGGCTGCCTGGTTCGCTTCTCTTATCGCCCAAGAAAACGCGGGTTTTCGGGATTGGCCCTACGGCCTTTTTGCAATCGATACGGCAGCCCTCCTGGCCCTCATCGCCATCGCTTGGCGGGCGCCTCAATCCTGGCCGACATGGGCGGCAGGCCTTCAGCTGATCGCGGTAATGGGCCACATCATGATCCTGACGTCGAACCGGGCCCCAACCGCCTCGATCTACACCGCCATGAATCTGATCGGTTACCTGATCATCCTCTGCATCATCGTCGGCACCTTCTGGACCTGGCAGGAACGCAAGATCGCCGCCGAGTACGAGCGGACCTCTAGGTAGATATTCCTAACCCTATCCCCTACACTCCCCCCGACTCACCGTCGGGACCCCCATGCCCCTCTCGCACGCCAAGCTTTGGAAAGCCGTGGACGCCCTGGCGCGGCGCGAGGGCCTGTCGCCGTCGGG
>MGLN01000010.1:4640-6653 GCA_001796045.1 Caulobacterales bacterium RIFOXYB1_FULL_67_16
GGGATCCGCCGCGGCCGCGCTGGCCCTCGACCGAGAGCCTGACCCTGATTTTGCAGGCCGCCGGGGTGTCCCTGGCCGAGTTCGCCGCCCTGGCCGAGGACGCGCCGCCCTCGCCCTCGACCGTGCCCCTGCTGGGCCTCGCCCGCGCGGGTCTGGACGGCTTCTTCGACGAGGCGGGTCTGCCGACCGGCGAGGGCTGGGACCAGACCGAGCTGCCGCAGGTCAATCCCACCACCTTCAGCCTGCGGATCAGCGGGGATTCCATGGCGCCCCTGTACCGCGAGGGCGACCGGGTCATCGTCGACCGGGGCGACCCGACCGTGCGGCGCGGCGACCGGGTCGTGGCGCGCCTGACCTCGGGCGAGGTGGTGGCCAAGGAGCTGACGGCGCTGAACGCCCGCACAGCCACCTTGTCCTCGATCAATCCCGACTATCCGCCCCGGGTCGTGCCCCGGCGCGAGATCGAATGGATGGCCCGCATCCTCTGGGTCAGCCAGTAAAAGGCCCCGCCCGGCGGACCGGACGGGGCCTCGGCTCAAGCAGGGAACCGCGAGCCTGACGACCGTCCCGGCGGGTGATCGACGGGGGAGACGGCCCCGCCGGCACGGTCTTTCTGGACGTGACGCCGATCAGCGGGTCACATAGTTGGCGTTCACCCAGCCGCCGCCGGCGATCTGGATCCAGTCGCCCTGGCGGGCCACGGCGGTGAAGGGCTGGCCGGCCGACAGGCTGCCGGACTGGCGGAAGCCGGTGCCGGGGCCGCTGCGGATGCGCAGCGTGGTTCCGGCGCGATAGGTGTTGGCGTTCGCCTCGGCCGCGGCGCGGGTGCGTTGCTGGTTGCAGCCGATATAGGAGCCCGCCGCCGCGCCGGCGCCGGCGCCGACGATGGTCCCGGCCGTGCGCTCGTTGCGCGCCAGGTTCGAGCCGACCACGCCGCCCACGACCGCGCCGATCAGGGCGCCCGCGCGCTGGCGACCGCCGGGGGCGTCGCAGTTGGTCACGCCATTGGCCTGGGCCTGGGCGGCCATGGGGGCGGCGGTCACCAGGGCCGCCAAGGCTGCAGCCGTGGCCAGACCCGTCTTCAGAAACTTGCTCGACATCACTGTATCTCCTTCATCGGGTTTGCCGATGAGGACACAATGCCCGGCCGAACCTGAAGGCTCCCGGAGCTTCGCCGTTATTTTCCGTTCATCTTGCGCGCCGCAGGCTGCGCCGCTTTTCGATCAGATCCCGCGCGCCGTCGACGTCCCGCGCGATCAGGTGTTTGCGGCGCGTGAACTGAAAGTCCAGCGCCCGCGCCCACAGGTGCAGCAGCTTGTCCTGGGTGACGAAGACGGTGATCGCCTCCACCGCGGGCGGCGGCCCCCAGGCCTCGGACAGGATCTTCAGATGATCGGCCGTGGCGTCCTGCGGGAGAGGATAACATTCGATGATCCAGTCCCAGCCGCACAGCTCCGGCCGCGCCCCGATCAGGGCCAGCATGGCCTCCAGCACCCTGTCCGCCGATCCGGCGGACACCAGGTCCGCCCACAGGATCTGCGCCTGCTCGTCGATCTCGTACCGCACGTCGCCTCCCCGGCCACGTCGTCATAGGATCGCGTTACAGTTAAGAAATATGACCTTACGTCAAGCCTGCGCCAGTTCGCCGCGGGCGCCCTTCTCGATCAGGTCGATCGTCTGCGGCAGGCCGTAGATGGCCGCGAACGAGCCGAAGCGCGGCCCTTGGCTGGCGCCCAGCAGCACCTCGTACAGGGCCGCGAACCAGGCCCGCAGCGGCTCGAACGCATGCGCCTTGCCCACCGCATAGACCTCGTTCTGGATCAGCTCGCCGTCCGTGGTGTCCGCCGGCAGGGCCTTCAGCCGCTCCGCCAGATCCTCCAGCGCCGCCTTCTCCTTGTCGTCCGGCAGGCGATACGACTTCGAGGGCTTCACGAAGTCCTCGTAGTAGTTCAGCGCATGGTCCATCAGCCGGTCCAGAAGCGGCTCGTTCTCCGGCGTGGCCTCGGGCAGATA
>MGLN01000010.1:6731-6986 GCA_001796045.1 Caulobacterales bacterium RIFOXYB1_FULL_67_16
CGATGGCGCGCGGAATGACGTTGAAGTGCAGGCTCTTGGCCGACTTCGGCGACTGGAACATGTACCAGCTCAGGCTCTCCGGCGTGCCGTAGCGCAGCCATTCCTCCATCGTCAGGCCGTTGCCCTTGGACTTCGAAATCTTCTTGCCCTCGATGTCCAGGAAGAGCTCGTAGTTGAACCCTTCCGGCGGCGTCCCGCCCAGGGCGCGACAGATCTTGCCGCTCTCGCGCACGCTCTCGATCAGATCCTTGCCCG
>MGLN01000010.1:7003-10031 GCA_001796045.1 Caulobacterales bacterium RIFOXYB1_FULL_67_16
TCCAGGGCGGTCCAGCGCATGGCCCAGTCCGGCTTCCACTGCAGCTTCACATGGCCGCCCGTGACCGGCAGCTCGGTGCGCCCGCCCGCCGGGTCGTCGAAGACGATGGTCCCCTTCTCGACGTTCCGCTCAAGCGTCGGGACCTGCAGCACATGGCCCGTGATCGGGCTGACCGGCAGGAAGGGCGAATAGGTCGCCCGCCGCTCTTCACCCAGGGTCGGCAGCATGATGGCCATGACCGCGTCGAACCGCTCCAGCAGGGTCAGCAGCGTCGCGTCGAACACGCCGGACCTGTAGGTCTCGGTCGAGCTCATGAACTCGTAGTCGAAGCCGAACGAGTCCAGGAAGGCCCGCAGCCGCGCATTATTGTGCGCCCCGAAACTGTCGTGCGTGCCGAACGGATCGCGCACCCGCGTCAGCGACAGGTTCAGATCCTCGCGCAGCATCTCCGGGTTCGGCACCCCTTCCGGCACCTTCCTGAGGCCGTCCATATCGTCCGAAAAGGCCACCAGCCGCGTGGCCCAGTGGTCGCCGGTCAGGGCGCGGAAGGCGTTGCGCACCATGGTGGTGCGAGCCACCTCGCCGAAGGTGCCCATGTGCGGCAGACCCGACGGCCCGTATCCGGTCTCCAGCAGCACCGGCTTCTGCAGGGCCTCGAACTTCGCCAGGGCCTCGTCGGCCTTGCCCGCGTCGATCAGCGCCCGCGCCTCGGCCCGCTCGCTTTCGCCCAGCCGTTTCTTCAGCACATGGGCCAGCAGATTACGGGCTTGTTCGAACGGCCAGGACTTGGCCTCGCGGGCGAGAGTTTCGAGGTTCTGAAGCATGGCGGCGGTTTGACTTGTCCCGCCCCCCGGGTCAACGGCTCAACGACGTCGGCCGGTCGCCATCGCCACCACCGCCGCTCCGGCCGCCACGATGATCGCATCCTCGATCAGACCGCTCTTCGTCTGCCCGATCCGCTTCATCGCCTTTTTCCGCCCGGCCAGCCCCAGATAGGCCAACGGCACGGCCGTCCCGACCGCAAGCGCCGCGCCCAGCTTCTCGCGCCCGCGCGGCGCCAGGGCCGAGCCCGCGATCCCCGCGCTCATCACCCGCGCCAGCAGGCCCAGGAAGACCGTCCGGTCCGGGGCCGACTTCATCTTGTCGCCGAACAGCTCGCCTGCGCCCATGGCCAGACCGCCGAACTTGAACAGCGGATGGTCCAGCAGCAGCAAGCGCCCCGGCGTCTTCCGATGCGCCAGCCGGGCCCCGGCTATGGCCGCCATGGGCGTCATGGACCGGGCGCTGGCGACGGCGCCGATGAGGACGGAGGGGAGGAGTGCGAGGGTTTTCATGCCCCATCAACACCGAAAGGGGACGGAGGTTCAGCCCTCGGCGCCCTCTTGTTCCCCCGCCTCGCCCCCCGCCTCGCCCTGCCCGCCCGTCAGCCCCGGCACGGCGACGCACCTCTGGCGCGTCCCGCCGCCCGGCGCCGGCTCGACCCGCGGGGCCACCGAACTGACCGTCGTCCCGTCGGCGCCATAGGTGGCCAGGAACTGACACCCCGTCTGCAGATCGGTCAGCACATAGACGCCCGGCTGGTCGGTCGCCGTCTTCGACAGGGTCGCCCCGACCACGGCCTGCAAGGCGCTGGCCGGGTTCTCGATGATCTGCTGCGCCTGGGCCGAGCGCGTATTGATCTGATCGGCCGTCGCCTGGGCCTTGGCGGCCGTATCCTGGATCTCCTCCAGGGCGGAGGTGTCGATCTCGCAGGCCGAGACGGCGAAGGCGAGCGCGGAGAGGGCGACGACGGTGCGGATTTTCATCTCGCCACCCTGCCCGACCGCTCCGCCTTCGTCAGCCGGACACAAGGTCACGGCCTTCAGCGCGGACCTTGACCCGGCCGCGCCCCCATGGCCTTTGCCCCGCCGATGAAGACCGCCGATTTCGACTTCGACCTGCCCGAGGACCGCATCGCCCTGCGTCCCGCCGATCCGCGCGATTCCGCCCGCTTGTTGGTGGTCAAGGACGGGACGTTGGACGACCGGATCATCCGCGACCTGCCCGACTTCCTGCGGCCCGGCGACGCCCTGGTCTTCAACGACACACGCGTCATCCCCGCCCGCCTGTCCGGCGTCCGCACCCGTCCCGGCCCCGAAGGAGAGACCCTGACGGTCGCCGTCGAAGCCACGCTTCACCACCGCGACGCCCCCGACGTCTGGTCCGCCTTCATGAAGCCGGGCAAGCGGATCAAGCCCGGCGACAGAATCGCTTTCCAGACGCTGGAAGCCACCGTGGCGACCAAGGGCGACGACGGCCTGATCACCCTGAAGTTCGACCTGTCCGGCCCGGCCCTGGACGACGCGATCCGCGCCGTCGGCGTCATGCCCCTGCCCCCCTATATCGCCGCCAAACGGCCCGAGGATGACCGCGACCGCTGGGACTATCAGACCGTCTTCGCCGAACACGACGGCTCGGTCGCCGCCCCCACGGCGGGCCTGCACTTCACCCCCGCCCTGCTCGAGGCGATCCGGGCCAGGGACGTCTCGACCCACGCCGTCACCCTGCACGTCGGCGCCGGCACCTTCCTGCCGGTCAAGGTCGAGGACGTCGCCGAACACCGGATGCACAGCGAATGGGGCGAGGTCTCGCCCGAGACCGCCGCCGCCCTGAACGCCGTCCACGCCGCCGGCGGCCGCATCGTCTGCGTCGGCACCACCTCGCTGCGCCTGCTGGAATCCGCCACGACCGAGGCCGGCGAGATCCGCCCCTTCCACGGCGACACCGCCATCTTCATCACCCCCGGCTACCGTTTCCGCGCCGTGGACGTGCTGATGACCAACTTCCACCTGCCCAAATCCACCCTCTTCATGCTGGTCAGCGCCTTCGCCGGCCAGGAGACGATGAAGACCGCCTACGCCCACGCCGTCGGCGCCGGCTACCGCTTCTACTCCTACGGCGACGGATCGCTGCTGTTCCGGGGCTGACCCGGACCCTCCCCCGCCTGCGGGGGAGGTGGCCCGGCGTCCGCGCAGCGGACCAGGGTCGG
>MGLN01000011.1:0-4133 GCA_001796045.1 Caulobacterales bacterium RIFOXYB1_FULL_67_16
TGGCTGCCCACGTCCCCGACCTTCCATCGACCTCAAGGTCACCGGTCGAATGGTCGATCAACCCGACCTGTGGAGGCGGCACTGAACCATACGATCCATGCGAGAGACCGAGGCGCAGACCATCCCCTACGAACTCGTCCACCTCTGTATCCACGCCAATGACAGGCAGGCGAGTGAGTCCATCAGGAATGGCCACTGAAAAGGGACCAACCGCGTCGATGCGATGGAAGCCCGCCGGGGTCGGGGCCGCTTCAGGCGGCTTCGAACATCCGAAAAGGACTATTGCGGCACACGCGACTGCGAGACGGTGAATGCGTCGGAACATATACGACTAACGACCGAAGCCGTGGTTTCGTTGACTGCCCGCAAACGCATCTTCGTCATCCGTGTCTGACGAGGTGGGACAGGTCGAGTTCGGGATAGGCTATCCGGCCGATGGCTTCATACAGCGTCTGGGCGCGATAGCCTCGACCGTAAGCAGCGGCGGTTTCGCCGCCTTCGTTTCCGTTCGCTGACGACCAGCCTCCGAGGGCGAGAGCGACTTCATGCTCGATACGGGCTTCTCGCAGCGCATCCCGGTAGCAGTGCCGGAACGAGTGGAAGCAGGTCTTCTCTCGGATCGCGCCAGCGCGCTCAAGGAAGCGACGAAACCACTTCGAGAAGGGGTCGCTGTAGTAGCCGGTGCTGGACTTTTGGAGTTCGGAGAACAGACGAACGGCGCCCGCCGCTCGCCGCTGCTCTACGAAGGCCATGAACCCGATTTCGATCAGCATCGGATGGACCGGGATGAACCGCTCGCTGGCGGCGGTCTTCAGACGTTTTCCGTTGTCAGTATCGGACGGACCTTCGGTCACGAAGAAGCAGTCCACGCCATCGAGCCGATGGATGTCTGCGACGTGTAGCTGACAGATCTCGTTCATTCGCATGCCCGAGAACAGGGCGATGAGAGGCACCCAGAAACGCCCGCGACGTGGACGTGCGGGGCCGGGCGTGGAGTATCCGGCCCAGTCGTCAACGCAACCGCGAAAGATCGGAGCGTCGAAGATCAGGCGTAGCTGCTCGGTGGAAAAAGGCAGACGTTTATCTCGCCGTCTCACCCGGTCGATGACTTGAAGTCCCTTGGCTGGGTTCCGTTCGATCCAGCCCTCGTTCTGACAGAAGTTCATCACCGCCCGGAACTTGCACATGTAGCCGTTGACCGACGCGGGCGAGAGCCTTCCGGTAAGCCCCTTCTCCTTCGCCATCCGCGCGGCGGCGAGAGGCGACAGCTTCGGAAACTTCTTCTCGGCGTTGGAGGGGAGCCAGCGGAGCACTTCGAGAAGCTCACGCGAGGCTTCGCGGTCGATGGAGCGGATGGTGCGGTCTTCCCCCCAGAGGCCGACCGTTAGTTCGATCAGGTTAAGATAATGGAGGTCCGTCTTCCGAGTGCGCTGCTTTGCAGGGTCGGATCGGAAGAGTTCAAAGGCTTGGCGAAGCGTTTTGTCCGCTGGCGCCGCCGTGGGCGTGGCTGCGGGCTTTGGTCGCTCGGGTGGGAGCACGATGACAGGCTGAACGCCGTGGGTCTCGATGTCCCGCCACTCCTGCTCCAACATCGCTGCGACGATCCGAGCCTGACGGACAGCATCCGCCCGATATCCCGTGCCCAGAGACTTCATGACGTGCGTCTTGCCGATGATCCCGGCCAACGGTCGAGGGACACGAAGACGAAGGTAGTAGGTCGATCCCCGGACGATCAGGCCAGACGATTGCCGCCGCCCAGCATTATGTGACCGTGGAGAGGGTCTGGGAGGCCGTTTGGACGGTGTGTGCGACGAGGTGGTGCTACAGCCTCGGGACGGTGAACTAACTGTAGAGGAACGCTTTTTCGACGGTCTCTTGGAGGCCGTGTGTAGCAGCGTGGTGTCAGTTTTTTCGCCTGTTTCCGACCAAACCCTTGTGGAACAAGGATTTGGTGGAGCCGAGGGGAGTCGAACCCCTGACCTCGTCATTGCGAACGACGCGCTCTACCAACTGAGCTACGGCCCCGTTTCCAGTGCTGGATCGGGCCTCCAGGCGAGGGCGGGACATAGAAGGCGCGCGGGCGTGGTGTCAACGGGCTTGTGCGCGCAATCCGCGCAGGCGCGCACGGAAGATTGTGGGACGGGGCGGCTGCGTCTAGAAGCCGAAGTTCGCCCCTTGCAGGAGAATAACATATGGGCACCGCCCTGGTCTGGCTTGTGAACGCCGTCATCAGCCTGATGGTCTGGTTCATCATCATCCAGGCGATTCTGAGCTGGCTGTTCGCCTTCGACGTGATCAACCACCGCAATCGCTTCGTCAGCCAGGTCGCCGACTTCCTGGACCGGATCACCGCGCCCATCCTGGAGCCGTTCCGCCGCATCATTCCGCCGCTGGGCGGAATCGACATCTCGCCCATCGTCGTCCTGCTGCTGCTTCAGTTCGTCCGCATCCTGTTCAACGCTTCCGCCGCGCCGGTTCTGATCGGAATGCTGGGCTGAGGCGACACGGCGGCGGGGATTCCGACTCTTCGGGTCGTTTCCACCCTTGCGCCGCGCCGCCAGCTTCCTAAAGGTGCCGGCCCCGACCATTGTTTGACTACGGTTCATGAGCACGATCACCACAGTCGCCGTCCTGGGCGCCGGACAGATGGGCGCAGGCATCGCCCACGCCGTTGCGCTGGGCGGCTATTCGGTCCGGCTCTATGACGTCGCCGCCGCCCGGCTGCCGCTGGCCCTGGGTGAAATCGGCGCCAGTCTGTCGCGCCACGTGGGACGCGGCCTGGTCGAACAGGCCGACGCCGACGCGACCCTAGCCCGTATCAGCGCAACCGAAGTCCTGGCCGACGCCGTCACCGGGGCAGATCTGGTGATCGAAGCCGCCCTTGAGGACGAGGCGGTGAAAAAAGCGGTCTACGCCGAGGTGGCGCCCTTCATGGGACCACAGACCCTGCTGGCCTCCAACACCTCTTCGATTTCGATCACTCGTCTGGCCTCGGCCTCGGACCGCCCGGACCGGTTCATCGGCCTGCACTTCATGAAGCCGGCGCCGGTGATGCGTCTGGTCGAGATCGTCCGCGGCATAGCGACATCGGCCGAGACCCACGCGGCGGCGGTCGACTTCGCCGAGAGCCTGGGCAAGACCACCACCGACGCGGAGGACTTCCCCGCCTTCATCGTCAACCGGATCCTGGTGCCGATGATGAACGAGGCCATCTTCGCCCTGTACGAAGGCGTCGGCAACGTCGCCTCCATCGACAAGGCGCTCAGGCTCGGGGCCAATCATCCGATGGGGCCGCTGGAACTGGCGGACTTCATGGGGCTGGACGTGGTCCTCGCCATCATGAACGTGCTGTACGACGGCCTGGCTGACAGCAAATACCGCCCCTGCCCCCTGCTGGTGAAATATGTCGAGGCCGGCTGGCTGGGCCGCAAGAGCGGGCGGGGCTTTTACGACTATTCCGGCGAGACGCCGGCGCCGACCCGATGAGCCGGTTCGAGACCTATGCCGATCTGCCGGGTCAGGCGACGATCCATTCGCGCCCCGCGCCCCTGTATCCGATCCTGGCCTCGGTCGCCGGCGCGGCCTGGCCGCCTCTGTTGCTGACCCTGCCCCTCTGGCCGCCCAAGGCGATGGGCGCGGGACGGGATATGGACTGGCGACTGCTGGTGCTGCTGATCGGCCTGGTCGTGGTTCCCGTCGCCCTGTGGCGCATCATCGAGGAGCGCCGACGCAGCGGCCGGCCGGGCTCGCGCCTGGGCGTGGTGTGGCGGTTCATGCTGTTCGGCGGCCTGGCGGCTGCGGCGTTTCAGGTGATCTGGGTGCTGGGCATGGCCTTGCTTGGCTGGCTCGAGGCGGGCGACGTGATGCAGGCCCTGGGGGCGACGGAGACGACCCTGCTGATCTTCGGCGTCGGCGGCCTGCCGATCGCCATGATCGTCGGCGTGAGCTACGCCCTGTGGGCGGGGCTTTGCGCGGCCTTCATCGCCTTCGAGGCCAAGCCGGCTGTGAAGGACAGACTGGGCCTTATGCCCAAGGGCTGACATTTGCAGCGGAGGCTGCGGGATTGGGGGATCCTATGCCGATGGATACGCAAGCGAACGAACAGACGATGGCCGAGGGGGCCGTCCTGGCGC
>MGLN01000011.1:4199-4997 GCA_001796045.1 Caulobacterales bacterium RIFOXYB1_FULL_67_16
TGAGCCCCTTCCCCGTGACGGGAGCGAACGCCGTGGCTCGCTGGGTCGTGGACGTCTTCTTCCACCAGAAGTTCATCACCCTGTTTTCCATGCTGTTCGGCGCCTCGATCTTTCTGGTCGGGGGGGAGCGCTGGGACAAGGCGCGGGGGCGTCTGCTGCGGCGGCGGCTGTTCTGGCTGGCGGTCATCGCCCTGATCCACGGGCTGGCCTTCTGGTATGGGGACGTACTGCTGCTCTATGCCTGGTCGGGCCTGTTCGTCATGCTGATGCGGTCGCTGCGGCCCGGCGTGCTGATCGGGATCGGCCTGGGGGTGACCCTGTCCCTGGGGGCGATGCAGGCGGGCCTGGCCTGGCTGATGGTCGCCGCGCCGCCCGAGCTGGCGGAGGCGATGAAACAGGGCCAGCCCCAGTACACGGCCAACGCCGTGCAAACCGCCATCGCCGCCTATCGCAGCGGTTGGGCGGGCGCGATGGGACAGAATCTGATCGCCTGGATGTTTCTACAGGGTGCCAGCCTGTCGATGTTCGTCTTCTCGACCGTGGCCCTGATGATGACCGGGATGGGCCTGTTCAAAGCCGGTTTCCTCAGCGGGCGCGCGCCGACCTGGCTATATCTGACCGTGATCGTCGTCGGCGTCGCCGTCTTGGCGCTGCTGGGCGCCCTTGAATGGGCCGAGATCATGGCCCCCGCAAAGTCGCACCCCACGCGCGGCCTGGCGGAGGTGGTCGCTTCCTTCCCCATCTTCGTGACCCTGGCCTATGTCAGTCTGATCGTGCTCGTCGCCCGACGCGGGGCGT
>MGLN01000011.1:5005-5669 GCA_001796045.1 Caulobacterales bacterium RIFOXYB1_FULL_67_16
TTCGGCCAAGTCGACTATGTCGGCATGTGGGCCCTGGTGGCGGGCGTGTGGGCGCTTCAGCTGATCTGGTCGCCGCTGTGGCTGTCGCGGTTCAGCATGGGTCCGCTGGAGTGGGCCTGGCGCTGCCTGACCTACGGTCGGGTCTTGCCGATCCGAAAACCGGCCTAATCCCGCTTTTATCGCAGGGGCGAAGGGATTAACTGGAGGCCATGGCCGCCCCGGATACTCCCGCCGAAACCTTCAAACGCGCGCTGGGCCATGCCGCCCGCGCCCTGGCCGAGCAGCCCGAGCTGGAGGTGATGTTCGGGTCGGACGGTCCGAAACTGGTCGGCGGCGTCCTGACCCTGCCGCATCCGCCGCGCGATCCGTCGGGGCCCGAGAGCGCCTCCTTGCGGGGGCAGGCCGACCGGCTGGCCCTGCGTCTGGCCAACCACGACGCGGCGATCGACGCCCGCATGCGGCCGCTCGACAGCAAGGCTGCCGAGGTGTTCGACGCCGTGGAACAGGCGCGGGTCGAGGCCGTGGGCTCCGAATACCTCGCGGGGGTGCGCGACAATCTGGGCGCCGCCCTGGTCACCCGTCTGGAAAAGACCGGCGCCCTGCGGATCGCGGAGGCCGAGCGGGTGCCGGTGTCGGAAGCCGTGGCCCTGCTGGTGCGGGAACG
>MGLN01000011.1:5687-9354 GCA_001796045.1 Caulobacterales bacterium RIFOXYB1_FULL_67_16
CGCCCTGGCGGCGAGCGCCGGCGATCAGGCGCGCTTCGCCGAAAAGATGCGGGAGGTGCTGCGCGCCCTCGACCTGGATCCCGGCGACGGCAAGGGCGACGACGCGTCGGAGGATCCTGGCGACGAAGAGCCCGATCCCCAGGAGCCCGACGCCGAGGATGCGCCTGACGAGGAAGAGGAAGAAGAGGGCGGCGAGGGCTCGCAATCCATGGAGGGCGACGCCGACGATCAATCGTCGGAACAGGAGCGCGAGAGCCGCCCCGAAGGCGCGCCCGCCGATCCCGACGGAGACGGCGCCGAGGACGGGCCGGAGCTGAACGAGGGCCAGCAGCCCAATCGCCAGCAGACCGCCGACGACGGCCGGGCGGTCGATTTCTATCGGGTCTTCACTACCGCCTATGACGAGGTGGTGGACGCCGCCGACCTGTGCGACCCGATGGAGCTGGAGCGGCTGCGCAATCTGCTGGACCAGCAGTTGGCGGTCCTGTCCAGCGTCGTCTCGCGCCTGGCCAACAAGCTGCAACGCCGCCTGCTGGCCCAGCAGAACCGCGCCTGGACCTTCGATCTGGAAGAGGGGATGCTGGATACGGCCCGCCTGACCCGGATCGTCACCGACCCCACCGCCCCCCTCTCCTTCAAGGCCGAGAGCGAGAGCCCCTTCCGCGACACGGTGGTGACCCTGCTGCTCGACAACTCCGGCTCGATGCGCGGGCGGCCCATCATGGTGGCTGCGGTCTGCGCCGACATTCTGGCCAGAACCCTGGAGCGATGCGGGGTCAAGGTAGAGATCCTGGGCTTCACCACCCGCGCCTGGAAAGGCGGACAGAGCCGCGAGGCCTGGATCAGCGCCGGCAAGCCGGCCAACCCCGGGCGTCTGAACGACCTGCGCCACATCATCTACAAGGCCGCTGACGCCCCCTGGCGCCGGGCCAAGAAGAACCTGGGCCTGATGATGCGCGAGGGTCTTCTGAAGGAGAATATCGACGGCGAAGCCCTTCAGTGGGCGCACAATCGCCTGTTGGCCCGGACAGAGCAGCGCCGCATCCTGATGGTCATCTCGGACGGCTCGCCGGTCGACGATTCGACCCAGTCGGCCAACGCCGCCCTCTATCTGGACAAACACCTGCGCCAGGTGATCGCCGAGATCGAGGACCGGTCGCCTGTCGAGCTGCTGGCCATCGGCATCGGCCATGACGTCACACGCTGGTATCGAAAGGCCGTCACCATAGTGGACGTGGAGCAGTTGGCGGGAGCCATGACCGAAAAGCTGGCCGAACTGTTCGAGAGCCAGGAGGCGGCGACGCCTGCGCGCCGGGTAGCCAAGAGACGGGCCGCGTGACCCGCCTTCCCCGTCTGGCGGCTGTGTGGGCCGCCCTGGCCCTGACGGCCTGCGCCGCCACCCTGGGGCCGCCCCAACCCAGTCTGTCCGACGGGGACGGCTGGACCTTCGCCCCGGCCGAACTGAAGGCGGTCGGCCTGGGCCTGCCCGGCGCGGTGCTGGCGCCCGGGGTCCGTTTCGCGGGCGGCGTCGAGATCGTGGCGGGCCTGGGCTCGCCCCTGCACGGGCTTTCGGACCTGAAGCTGACCGACGACGGCGGCTTCGTCGCGGTATCCGACGCCGGCGATCTGGTGCGCGGCGCGTTGAGGCTCGACGCTCAGGGCCGGCTGGTCGGGGTGGACCGACTGGCGTCGCGTCGTCTGACGCTGGAAGACGGCCAGCCGATCGCCGACAAGCTGGACGGCGACGCCGAGGGCCTGGCCCTGACCCGGTCGGGCGATCTGCTGATCAGTTTCGAGCGCCGTCACCGCATCCGGAACTACGGCCCCCTGTCGGCCCTGCGGTCGCCGACGCCCGTCTCCTCCCCTGAGGTGGCCTTCCCCGACAACGAGGGCATGGAAGGTCTGGCCGCCGTCCATCCGCCCCAGGACGGCTGGCGCGTGCTGGGCGAGGGCGGCGGCGTCTGGGACTGCGCGCGCGACACGTGCCGAACGGTCGTCGCACCCCCGGCCGAGGCGCCCAAGGACAGCGACTACCGCTTTACCGGACTGGATCACGACCCATTGGGCGAGGGATGGTTCGTGGTCGAGCGTCGCTATACGCCGCCGTTCGACATGCGCGGGCGTGTTCGCCGCCTGACCCCCGAGGGAACCCTGGGTCCGATCCTGATCGAACTGAAGCTGCCGGGCACGACGGACAATTTCGAAGGCGTCGCGGCCGAGCGGCGAGGTCAGACGACGCGGCTTTATCTGCTGTCCGACGACAACGCCAATCCGGCCCAGCGCACCCTGCTGCTGGCCTTCGACATTCGATAGATCAGGCGGCGCCCGCCCACTGGGCGTTCTCCGGTTCGCCCTCCACCGACAGCAGGGCCTTGACGAAGGCGTCGCGCCAAATGCCGACGTCGGTGTCGCGCACCACCTGCATCAGGGCCTCCCACTTCCGGATTCGCTCGGCCAGGGGCATGGTCAGGGCCTTCTGGATGGCGTCGGACAGCTCCTCGCGGCTGTAGGGATTGACCAGCAGGGCCTCGCCCATCTGCTCCGCCGCGCCGGCGAAGCGAGACAGGATCAGCACGCCGGGATCGTCGGGATTTTGCGCCGCCACATATTCCTTGGCCACCAGGTTCATGCCGTCCCGCAGCGGGGTCACCAGACCGACCTTGGCGGCTCTGTAGATGCCGGCCAGCTGATCGCGGCGATAGGTGCGGTTCAGATAGCGGATCGGCTGCCAATCCATATCGGCGAACGCCCCGTTGACCCGACCCGCCAGCGAATCCAGCCGCGCCCGCAGGTCCTGATAGGAGTCCACGTCGTCGCGGGAGATCGGCGTGACCTGGAGCAGGAAGACCTCGCCCCGCATGGAGGGGTTGTCGTGCAGGAACTGCTCATACCCCAGCAGCCGTTCCTCCAGTCCCTTGGAATAGTCCAGCCGGTCCACGCCCACGATCATGGCCCGGAAGGCCGCGGAAGCCGCCATCCGGTCATAGGTCCGTGCGCCGAGGGTCGAATTCCGCGCCGCCAGGAAGCCGTCCACGTCGATGCCGATGGGGAAGACTCCGGTCTGAACGCGGCGGCCGAAACACTCCAGCCCGCCGTGGCCGAACAGCTCGCCCTGGGCCTCGCTGACGACATAGTCGGTGAACAGGTCGCACCACTCGCGTGTGTGGAACCCGATCAGGTCGAAGTCGAACATGGATTCCACCAGCCGCCGGTGATGCGGCAGGGTGACCAGCAACTGCCGCGCCGGCCAGGGCGTATGCAGGAAGAAGCCGATCCGGTTGCGTATCCCCAGACGGCGCAGATCCCGCGCCATGGGGATCATGTGGTAGTCATGGATCCAGATCACGTCGTCGGGCTGGATCACCGGCGCCAGGACCTCAGCGAACCGGCGGTTCACCCGCTCATAGCCCTCGCCGTACGACCGCTCGTACTGGGCCAGGTCGATCCGGTGGTGAAACAGGGGCCACAGGGTCTTGTTGGCGTAGCCGTTGTAGTATTCGTCGACATCCTGCGGCTCCAGATCGACCAGGCCGACCGTGACCCCGGCCCGGTCCTCCACCTTCATCTCGCCGGTGAAGCTCTCGACCGTCTCGCCCGACCAGCCGAACCAAAGGCCGTCGTACTTCCGCAAGGCCGCAGACAGGGCCATGGCCAGCCCGCCGGCGGA
>MGLN01000011.1:9391-22968 GCA_001796045.1 Caulobacterales bacterium RIFOXYB1_FULL_67_16
GATACGACGATGAGACGGCTCATGACTTCACTTCGACAGCGACCCCAGCCCCAGGGTCAAACGGGATTCGGCGTATCAACGCACGTCGGTCCAGGAACGGCTCAACATCACGGCGCAATTGATGATTCCGACCAGGGAGTAGGTCTGGGGATAGTTGCCCCACAGCTCGCCGTCCTCGACCGAAATGTCCTCGCTCAGCAAGCCGGCGTGGGTGCGGCGCGCCAGCATCTCCTCGAAGATGGCGCGCGCCTCCTCGACCCGGCCGTTCTGATGAAGGGCCTCGATGAACCAGAAGGTGCAGAAGTTGAAGGCCGTCTCGGGCTCGCCGAAGTCGTCGGGCTCGACATAGCGAAACAGGAAGGGGCCCTTCTTCAGGTCGCGCTCTATGGCGTCGAAGGTGGCCACCTGACGCGGATCATGGGCGTCGAGGAAGCCGAGGTCCGTCAGCTGGAGCAGGGAGGCGTCCAATTCACGCCCGCCGAAGCTGGCCGCGAACCGTCCTTCGTCGGGCAGGAAGGTCTCGGTCTCAACCCGCTCCCGGATGACCGCCGCACGCTCCCGCCAGATTTCGCTGCGCCCCGTCAGCCCCAGATGTTGCGCCGCCTTGGCCAGGCGATCGCAGGCCGCCCAGCACATGACGGAGGAATAGGTGTGGACTCGGGCGATGGTGCGGAACTCCCACAGGCCGGCGTCCGTCTGGTCGTGCATGGCGAAGGCGCGTTCGCCGACCTTCTCCAGGGCGTGGAAATCCGCGATCGTGCCGGGGCGCAGCAGACGTTGATCATAGAAGGCCTGAACAAGAGGCAGGACGATCTGTCCGTACACGTCATGCTGCAGATGCTCGTGCGCCTGATTGCCGATCCGCACAGGCTTCATGCCGCGATAGCCCTCGACGGTCTCGACGATGCTCTCCCCGATACCCGGCTCAAGCCCCACCCCATAAACGGGTTGGACATGGCCCCCGGCTGAGTCGTCGACCAGATTGCGCAGATAGCCCAGATAGTTCTCGAGGATATCGACCGCCCCGAGCCGGTTCAGGGCGCGAACCGTGTAGTAGGCGTCGCGAATCCAGCAGTAGCGGTAGTCCCAGTTGCGGCCGCTTTCCTTGAACTCGGGCACAGAGGTCGTCATGGCGGCGACGATGGCCCCCGTCTCCTCATAGGCGCAGAGCTTCAGGGTGATGGCCGCGCGGATGACGGCTTCCTGATAGTCCAGCGGCAGATAGAGTTTGCGCACCCATTCCTGCCAATAGGCGACGGTGCGATCCAGCGCCGCCTGGACGCCGGGACCGACCTCCTGGTCGTAGCCTTCGTCCGGGCCGAAGAAAAAGGTGTGTGGCCGCTCCAGTCGGAAGACCCGCTCTTCCAGCACGTGAGACACAGGGCAGTCGGTCGTCAAACGGAAGGTGACGTCCGGACAGATGAAGCGGATGTGATTGGAGCCTGATGTGAAGGGCGCCGGCCGGGCGCCCCAGTCTGCGGACGGACGAAGCCGAATGCGGATTCGCGGCGTGCCATCCAGCGGACGGACGATGCGACCGAAGGCGAGAGGGCGGTACGTCCTTGAATGTTTCGGATGGCGCGGCGCGAAATCGATGATCTCGACTGACGCCCCGTCTTCCGCCGTCAGCACGGTTCGCAGCACCGGGGTATTGCGCACATAGGCCTGGCTGACGTGCTTCAGACCTTCCAGTTCGACGGCCCAATAGCCGTGATCCGGCGCGTCGCCGTTCATCAGGGCGGAAAAAACCGGATCGCCGTCCACGCGGGGGGCGCAGGCCCAGACGTAGCGGCCCTGGCGGTCGATCAGGGCGCTGATGGCGCAGTTGCCGATCGGAAAGAGATCGAGATTGGGCTTCATCGAATCAGGCCTCCGCCACGGCTTCGAGCCAGGACAGGACGGCATCCACATCCTCGAGACGATAGCGGGCAGCGGTTTCCCGCTCCGGCCCCACCAGAACGCCGTACCCCCCCAGAGCAGCGGCCGCCTCGAACCCGTGTTCATCGGTCAGATCGTCGCCCAGCATGATGGGCACAGCCCCCCTGAAGGGCTCGTCCTGCATGAAGGCGGTGACGGCGGTCCCCTTGTCGGCGCCGGGCGTCTTGAGTTCCAGCACCATGTGGCCCGGCTGAAGCGTCAGACCGGTCTCGGCCTGAAGGCGGTGCGCCAGGGCGACCGCCGCCGCCGTCTGATCCGGCGCTTGGCGGTAGTGGAGGCCGGCGGACACACCCTTGTCCTCGACGATGATTCCCGGCCGTTCGGCTGCGAAGGCGTGAAAAGCCTGCAGAGCCTCTGCAACGCCTTCTCCTGCCGTGTGGCGCTCGATCGATCCGTCCTTTAACCGGCGCTCCAGTCCATGGACGCCCGACGCGGAGGTCAGGGCCGAGCCGGAAATCCGATCAATTTCTGCGATGGTCCGGCCACTGACAATGGCCACCCTCCCGTTCAGACGGGCTTCGACCGCCTTCAGCACCGTCGTTCGCCGGGCCACGGGGCCGACCGCGTCCGGGGTTGGCGCCATAGGCGCCAGGACCCCGTCCAGGTCCAGAAACAGCGCGGCGCCGTCCGCGACGACAGGCGGCATAGGCAACAGCAGGGTGGCGGCTCCGGCGTGAGACGGCATGAATTCCAACTCGATTTGACTTCCCCGACGTCCTGAACGCACCAGTGCGGCAAAGGTTGACCCGAAAGCGACAAAGTCGTCTGAAAGGTCGTGTTGCGCGCGGCCTTGGGATGGGGCAGATCGCGCGCCTCGAATAAGGAGCGCCCGGACACGGGCCTGTCAGACCATGACCGAGACCGTCCATTCGTCCCCAGAAGACATTGTCGTGATGACGGACCGCGCGCGCGATGTACTGCGGCTGAACATCGAGGCGCTCGAGGCCCTGGAACGGTCCGTCGACGTGTCGCTGGCGCGGGCGGTGGACGTCATCATGAGCCGCCCCGGCTATGTCATCGTCACCGGCATGGGCAAGTCGGGCCATATCGGCGGCAAGATCGCCGCCACCCTGGCCTCGACCGGCACCAGCGCCTTCTTCGTCCACCCGGCCGAAATGAGCCATGGCGATCTGGGCATGTTGCGGCCGGACGTCACCGTGCTGGCCATTTCGAACTCAGGCGAGAGCCGCGAACTGCGCGACCCGCTGATCTATTGCCAGCGCAACGGCATACCGGTCATCGCCATCACCCAGCGTCCGACCAGCTTCCTCGGACGCAACGCCGCCGTCTGCCTGACCATGCCCAAGGTGGCCGAGGCCTGCCCCAACGGCCTGGCGCCGACGACATCGACCCTGATGACTCTGGCGCTCGGCGACGCCCTGGCCATGGTGCTGATGGACCGGCGGGGTTTCACCGCCATGGATTTCGGCCTGCACCATCCGGGCGGCGCCCTGGGCATGAGCCTGCAAAGCGTGCGCGAATGGATGGGCGACAACGCCGCCGCCCCCGCCAGCGTGCCGCTGAACGCCAGCTTCAGCGAGGTGGTGTCGGCCATCACCGAAGGCCGCAAGGGGGCGGTCGCGGTTCTGAGAGCCGACGGCGCCCTGGCCGGGATCGTCACCGACGGCGACCTGCGCCGCGCCTTCCAGCGCGACATCACCAATCTGACCGCAGCGGACATCATGGGCGCCAACCCGATCACGGTCGAGCCGGACGCCCGGATGAGCGACGTTGTCGACCTGCTGACCGCCAACAAGATCGCCAATCTGTTCGTGGTCGAGGAGGGCCGGCCGACCGCCATCGTCCATATCGCCGAGCTGATGCAGGCGGGTTACGTGGCCTGAGCGCCCGATCATGCGTATCCTTTACGACGCCAGCCGGTTGATGAGCCGGGCCGACCGATCCGCCCCGACCGGCGTGGACCGGGTCTGCCTGGCCTATGCCGAATGGCTGCTGTCCCGCCCCGATGTCGTCACCATCCCGGTGCGCGGCCGGAAGAACCGGCTGGTCGCCGTTCAACAAGACTGGTTCCGTGGCTTCGTCATCGAACTGCGGGCCCGGTGGAACGGGACGGCGGACTCACAGAGCGACCCGATCCACGAAGCCCGGCTTCTGGCCGCGCTCGCCGCCCCGACGCGACCGGACCGTTCCGTCATAAGCCCTCCGCCCGCGCCGACCGCTGACAAGCCCGCCGACAAGGGGCGGGTGCTGAAGCAGTTCTTCCGTTCCCGCCACGTCGCGCCCCTGCCGGAAGCGGACCTTTATCTGAACGTCGGCCACACGACCCTGCACGACGCCTCGGCGCTCAAGGAGCTTGAGACGGCCGGAGTCGAACGGGTCGTCCTGATCCACGATCTGATCCCGGTCACCCATCCGGAGTTCTGCCGACCCGGCGACGGCGACAAGCACGACGCCCGCGTCTCCAACACCCTGCGCCACGCCAGCCGGGTCATCGTCAACTCGGCCTATACGGCGCAGGAGCTGGGCGCCTTCGCCTCACGCCGCGGCCTGCCGCAACCGCCGACCCACGTCGCCCATCTGGGGCTGGAACCCGCCTTCGGCCTCGGCGAAGCCTTCGCCGCCTCCCGCCCCTACTTCCTGCACGTCGGCACCATAGAGGCGCGAAAGAATCTCGCCCTTCTGCTCACCCTCTGGCGGCGCCTTGAAGAAACCCTCGGCGACCGGACCCCGTCTCTGGTCTTGGTCGGCCGATACGGCTGGGAAAACGAAGCGGTGCTGGACCATCTCGAGCGGTCGCCCAATCTTCAGGGGGTGGTGCACCAGGCCTCCAATCTTTCCGACGTCCTGCTGGCGCGGCTGATGCGGGGCGCGCGAGCGGTGCTGGCGCCCTCCTCGGTTGAAGGCTTCGATCTTCCGGCGGTCGAGGCCCGCGCCATGGGGGTCGCCCTGATCGCCTCTGACATCCCGCCCCACCGCGAACTCACGCCGGAGGCCGAGCTGATCGATCCTCTGGACGGACTGGGCTGGCTTGCCGCGATCCAGCGGGCCACGCTGGCGTCCCCGTCCCCGCCCCCGCCCGCCGCCGCAGCGCCCACTTGGGAGTCGCATTTCGACATCGTGGCGCGCGCGATCGGGCTGGAGCCGCCGTCGCCTCTGGCGAGAGCGGCCAAAGGCTTGTAATCAGTCCGCGAACAAGGGCCGACCCGTTTCATGACTCGCACCATCCTGTCCCTCGCCATCGTCGCCATCCTCGCCGGCTGCTCGACGCTTCCCCGCGACGGGCCCTCGGGCGCCTCGATCGACGCCGGAGCCACAACGGCCCAGACCCAGGGCAGCTACGCCCTGGTGCCGCTCACCTACGAGGTGACGGAGCGGATGAAGGCGGTGCCGCCTCAGTTCTTCGGCAGCCTGGTCGCCGCCTCCAGCGAACAGCCCGCCGATGTGATCGGCATCGGCGACACCCTGGCCGTCTCCATCTATGATCCGTCCGGAGCCCTGTTCGGCGGCGCCCTGGGCGGTTCCAGCGCCAATCGCACCCAGTCGACCCTGACGGGCGGCTCTCAGGCCCTGCCCGGCGTGACGGTGGACCGCAGCGGCTCGGTCGCCGTGCCCTTCGCCGGGCAGGTCCGCGTCGATGGACTGACGGCGCCCCAGGCGGCCGCCGCCATCCGCCGCGCCCTGGCGGGCAAGGTCGCCAATCCTCAGGTGCTGGTCGGCATCGCCGACAACGCCTCGAACACGGTCAATGTCTTCGGGGAAGTTCGCCAGCCCGGCCGCGCGCCACTCGGCGTAAACAGCGACCGCATCCTGGACGTCATCGCCGCCGCCGGCGGTTCTGCCCGCGAAACCGACGACCTGACCATCAGCATCCAGCGGGGCGGCCGGACCTATACGGCGCCCATGACGGCGGTGACGACCGAGTACAGCGAGAACGTCCGGCTGCAACGCGGCGACGTCGTCAATGTCCAGTACAAGCCGCGTCGCTTCTCCACCTTCGGCGCCCTGAACGCCGTGACCCAGGTCGACATGCCGGCCGGCCCCATGACCCTGACCGGGGCCATGTCCCGTGTCGGCGGCCTGAACACCAACACGGCCAACGCGCGGCGCGTCATGATCTTCCGCTTCGAACGTCCGGAAGTGGCCGAAGCCCTGGGTATCACTCAGCCCGCCACACCCAAGGGGGTGCCGGTGGTCTATGAGCTGAACTTCAACGAAGCCGCCAATGTTTTCGCCGCCACCAATATGCAGATCATGCCGGAAGACGTGATCTATGTGCCCCTGGCCGGCGCCGCCGAGGCGCGCAAGTTCTTCGAGTTCGTCCAGAGCGTGACCCGCGTCGTCTACGACGTCTCGGTGACCAGCGCGATCAACGTCGACTGACGGTGCGGGAGCGGCTGCGGCTCCTGATGGTCCGACTGCTCGGGAAGGCTCCCGACCCAGCGGGGCGACGGGAGACGACGGCCCCGACGGTCTCGCCCTTTGACCGGCCGGCCGACGTCCCCCCGTCGAATCCGGGACCGCTCGACGCCGCCCTGGACGAAGTCGAGGTCGGAGCTCTGGAGGTCTATGCTCGCGCCGGATTGCCGACGACGCCCGGCCACTATCGAAGATCGCCGGGGACGGCCGACTGGACCTTCGTCGCCGCGCGGCTTTCGCCCGAGGATCGCTTCGCCCTGACCCTGGACCATCCGCCGGAAACGGGGTGGCGCTTCGCCCGGCTTCAGGACCTGGGCGCCCGTTCGGACCGCGCCGAGCTGAAGGCCGCCTCGCGTCTCCTGAACGACATTGCCGACCTGCGCGCGGCTCGACACGGGATCCTGACCCAGGACCACCTGCTGCTGGCCATGGAACTGGGCGGCGCCTGGCGGGCGTTGAGGGATTCCAAGGCCCTGGCGGCGTCGCGCCTGACCCTGACGCCGCCGAAGGCGCCGACCAAGCCCAAGAAACCACGAGCCAAGGGCGACAAGACGGCAAGGCCGCGCTAGGAACGCCGCCTTCCCCGAACGCCAGAGCTTGCCCATGCCAGACGCACCTGAATATCCACCTGAAACCCGGCCTGTGGGCCGCATCATCGCCATGCCGGCCGACACCAATCCCGAAGGCGACATCTTCGGCGGCTGGCTTCTGGCCCAGATGGACGTCGCGGGGGCCACCCCGGCCTTCGAACTGGCCCAGGGCCGCTGCGCCACCGTGGCTCTGGACGGCATGGTGTTCCACCAGCCGGTCGCCGTCGGTGACGAGGTCAGCATCTACGCCGAGGTCATCGGCACCGGCCGCACCTCGATCCGCATCCACGTCGAGGCCTGGAAGCGGTCGCGCGGCCAGCCTCTGGCGACCTCGGTCCGCGTGACCCAAGGCGTCTTCACCTATGTGGCCATCGACGAGAACCGCAAGCCCCGCCCCCTGCCGGGCAAGGAATAGGCGACCCCCTCAAGGTCTGGCGTCGTCCGGTTGACAGTCGTGCAGCCGGACCGACAAATGGTCAGGCCGTTTGGGGGAACAGCATGGTCATCATCGCCGCCTATATCGCGGGTCTCTTTCTGGTTCTGCGGGAGGGGGTTCCGTGGCTTAAGGCGCGAGCGTCGGGGGTCATCTACACGCGCGGCCACCGACGCCATAAGGTGTTGCGCGCAGACGAACCCGAACGCTTCGCCGCCTTGGCCGCCCACCGGTTTCGGGCCATGGGCACGGGCGCACTGGTCCTCGCGCTTGCCGTGGGCTGGACCGTTTGGAACATCTTCGGCGCTGTCTTACGGACCGCAGCACCTCTGTAGAACGGCCTGCGACGCCCGGAAATCTTGACCTTACGCCGGGGCGCGCCTACGTCCCGACAATGGCCATCCGACGCATCCTCACCATCGACAACGCCGCCGACCTGGCGATCTTGAAACAGGTGTCCCAGCCGGTCGCGGGCGTCGACGACGCCGTGCGCGCCCTGATGGACGACATGCTGGAGACCATGTACGCGGCGCCGGGCATCGGCCTGGCCGCCGTGCAGATCGGCGCCCTGGACCGGGTCATCGTCATGGACCTGGGGGATCGCGACGGAACCGTCTGCGAAACCGAGGAAGAGGACACGCCGGAGGCCGCCGAGGCGCGCAAGAACCCGCGCTTCTTCGCCAATCCGGAGATCCTGTGGGCCTCGGACGAGCTGTACACCTATGAAGAGGGCTGCCTGTCCATCCCCGAGTATTTCGACAAGGTGGAACGCCCGGCCCGCGTCCGCATTCGCTATCTGAACCGTGACGGTCAGTCGGTGGAGGAAGAGGCTTCGGGCCTCTACGCCGTCTGCATCCAGCACGAGATGGACCACCTTAACGGCGTCCTCTTCATCGACCACCTGTCGCGGCTGAAGCGGGAACGCGCCGTGACCAAGGTCAAGAAGGCCGCCAAGGACAGGATCGCCGCCTGATGACAAAGCGCAGCCCTCGCCCCATCCGCCGCGGCCAGTCCCTGGTCATCGACACCCAGGGCCGCCGTCGCCTGACCCGCAGCCAGAAGATCGGCGTCGCCGGAGTCGCCACCCTGGCGGGCGTCGCCCTGCTGGGCGTGGTGGCGGGCCTGCTGCTGGACCGGCTGCTGGACTTCGACGACGCCCTGGACGCGGGCGGCGAGTGGGATGAGGGCGGCGGCGTCTTCACCCGCTGGCAGTAGGCGGCCTAAAGTTCTAAAGGCGTGCCCATGCGCCTTGCCTTCATGGGAACTCCCGATTTCGCCGTGCCGTCCCTGGCCGAGCTTCTCGCCTCGGGCCACGAGATCGTCGCCGTCTATTCGCAGCCGCCGCGCCCGAAGGGCCGGGGCCAGAAGCTGACGCCGTCGCCGGTTCACGCCTTCGCCGAGACCATGGGTCTGCCGGTCTTCACGCCCGAGAGCATGAAGTCGCCCGAGGCCGTCGCCGACTTCCAGAGCCTGGATCTCGACGCCGCCTGCGTCGTCGCCTACGGCCAGATCCTGAACGCCGAGGTGCTGGCCGCGCCCCGGCTGGGCTGCCTGAACCTGCACGGCTCGTTGCTGCCCCGCTGGCGCGGCGCCGCGCCGATCCAGAGGGCCATCATGGCCGGCGACGCCGAGACCGGGGTCCAGATCATGCAGATGAGCCTGGGCCTGGACGAAGGGCCGATCCTGCTCAGCGAAATCATGGACATCCGGCCCGACGACACGGCCGCCAGCCTGTCCGAGCGCATGGCCCATGTCGGCGCCGCCCTGTGGCCCCGCGCCCTGGCCGCCATCGATCGGGGCGGGGTGACGCCGACCGAACAGGTCGGCGAACCCACCTACGCCCGGAAGATCACCCCCGCCGAGGCCCGGATCGACTGGACCCGTCCGGCGGCCGAGGTGGACGCCCATATCCGCGGCCTGTCGCCCTTCCCCGGCGCCTGGTTCGAGACCCCGTCCGAGACGGGGCCGGTTCGGATCAAGGCCCTGCTGTCGGCCCTGGCCGACGGCTCCGGCGCGCCCGGAACCGTGCTGGACGACGCCCTGACCGTGACCTGCGGGACCGGCGCGGTGCGCCTGATCCGGGTTCAGCGCGAGGGCAAGGCGGCGCAATCGGCCGATGAGATGCTGCGCGGCTTCCCCCTGCCGGCCGGGACCGTGCTCGGCTGATGCCGCGCTACAAGCTGACCCTCGAATACGACGGCACGGCCTACAACGGCTTTCAGGCCCAGGAGGACCAGCCGACGGTCCAGGGCGCGGTCGAGGCCGCCATACTGGCCTTCTCCGGCGAGCGGGTGCGGATCGCCGCCGCCGGCCGCACCGACACCGGCGTTCACGCCACGGCCCAGGTGATCCACGCCGATCTGGAGCGCGACTGGCCGGTCGATACGGTGCTTAACGCCGTCAACGCCCATCTTATCAAACAGGACGTCTGCGTCCTGTCGGCCGAATACGCGCCCGATCCCGACTGGCACGCCCGCTTCTCCGCCACCGGCCGGGGCTATCTGTACCGGATCCTGAACCGCCGCCCCCAGCCGGTGCTGGAGCGTGACCGGGTCTGGCACGTCAAGAAGCCCCTGGACGCCGAGGCCATGCACCACGCGGCCCAGGTCCTGGTCGGCCTGCACGACTTCACCACCTTCCGCGACGTCGGCTGCCAGTCCAAGTCGCCGGTCAAGACACTGGACGTGGCCCGCGTCTCCCGCTTCGGCGACGAGGTGCATCTGGTCTTCCAGGCCCGCAGCTTTCTGCACCGCCAGGTCCGGTCGATGGCCGGCACCCTGGTCGAGGTGGGTCTGGGCCGCTGGACCGCCCATGACGTCAAGGCGGCGCTGGAGGCGAAGGACCGCGCCCGGTGCGGCCCCGTCGCCCCCTCGGCGGGGCTCTATCTCAGCGGCGTGCGCTACGACTGAACCCCGCCTGGGGCTGGATCAGCCGCGCTGCTGAACCAGGACCTCGGCGATCTGAACCGCGTTCAGGGCCGCGCCCTTCCTCAGATTATCGTTCGAGACGAACAGAGCCAGGCCGTGCTCGACCGTCGGGTCGAGACGCACCCGGCCGACGAAGACCGGGTCCTGGCCGGCGGCCTCCAGCGGGTTCGGCACGGCGGTTACGACCACGCCCGGCGCCTGGCCCAACAGCTCAAGCGCCGCCTCGACCGAAATCGCGCGCTCGAACTCGGCGTTGATCGACAGGGAGTGGCCGGTGAAGACCGGCACCCGGACGCAGGTGCCCGAGACCGGCAGGCCGGGGATCTCGAGGATCTTGCGGCTCTCGTCCCGCAGCTTCAGCTCCTCGTCGGTATAACCGTCCTCGCCCAGCTTGTAGTTCAGGGCCACGACATTGGCGGCGATCGGCACAACCCACTTCTCGGGCGCGCCGAAGTCCACGGCTCCGCCGTCGCGGGCCAGGGCCGCGCCCTGCCCCACGGTGGCGCGCGCCTGGTCCTCCAGCACGCGAATGCCCTCGATCCCGCCGCCCGAGACGGCCTGATAGGTCGAGACCGTCAGACGCTTCAGCCCCGCCGCGTCGTGCAGGGGCTTCAGCACCGGCATGGCGGCCATGGTGGTGCAGTTGGGGTTGGCGATGATCCCCTTGGGCAGGTGGGCCAGGGCGTGGGGGTTCACCTCGGCGACCACCAGCGGCACCTGGGGGTCGCTGCGCCAGGCGGACGAGTTGTCGATCACCACCGCCCCGGCGGCCGCCACCTTGGGCGCCAGGGCCTTGGAGGTATCCCCGCCGGCCGAGAAGAAGACGATGTCCAGACCGGCGTAGTCGGCGCTGGCCGCATCCTCGACCACGATCTCGGTCTCGCCGAAGCGGACGGTCTTGCCCGCCGACCGGGCCGAGGCGAACAGGCGCAGCGAGGCCAGCGGGAAGTTCCGCTCGGCCAGCAGGCCGCGCATCATCTCGCCGACGAGGCCGGTGGCGCCGACGATGCCGACGTGAGGAGGATTGGACGGGGAAAAGGACATTCAGGCGTCTCCTGGAAGGATGGAGGCGCGGGGTTCAGCCGGATCGACCGCCCCGCGCATCGGCGGGGCTTGGGATCGGGGTTCGGCGCTTCAGACCTCGCGCACACCCGAAACCGCCCCGCCGAAGCCGGTGGTTTTCGAGGTAATCGCTTTGGTCATGGGGCGGGTCACGGCGACGCTCTCTAAGGGCAAGGCTTGCCGCTGTAAACAGGCTTTTGGAGACAGGATCGGCGCGGAGCCCGGTTTTGGCGACGGAATGCGCAAAAATCCGTCCCTCCCCCCAAGAGTTTTGGGGGAGGCCAATTTGCAGTGCAACGGCAAAATCGGTGCAATGTGCAAAAGAGTGCAATTTGGCGGGCCTTCCTCCGAGATCGACGGGCGGCATTATAGGTCCGCTGGAAGGCGTGGTGGGTTGGAGGCTGAATTTTTCAGTCAGGCGATTGTTTTGACGACGGAATATTTTTGGAATTGGGATGGCTGGCTACCAAAGCGGACCTACCCGGCGGCTGCTAGGGGTGGTGAGCGGACGTTGCCGCAACTGTATTCGGCGGTATGTTCACTGATCGGACAGGGACGCTAGATGCAGATCGATCAGACAGGTTGGATATTTCTAGCCGTCGCGAGCATCTGCTTCGTAATCGTGGTGGTTGGTTTGAAGACTGGTAGAACGCTCGGCGTGGCGTTCCGGAGTCACCTCATCGCTCGACGAGAAAGCGAACCGGGGCTTTTCGGCTGTTCCCTGCTGATCTTCGGCGTGTTCGGCGCATTTCTTGTCTACGCCGTTCTGTCTGTCGGCTTGGGGTGGCTTAAGCCATAGCCCACGTCGGCGTCCGCAACGGGTCGAAGCGTGACTTAAACCTCCCGCCGGAAATCAGACGTTCAGATCGACCTCCGCCGACCATCGTCGTTCTTGACTTGTGGCGAAGGCCCAGCCTCCTAACACTTCCGCAGGACGGCCCTTACAAATCCAGATGCAGGAACTGGCTGAACTCATTCGCCTCGTACCCGGCGAACGGACCGCCATCCACGAAGCCGCGGCGGCGGTACATCGCCAGGGCCGGTTCGAAGGCGTCGCCGCGGCCGGTTTCCAGGCTCAGCCGTTTGACGCCTGCGGCCCGTGCGGCGGCGATGATCTGTTCCAGCAGCACCGCCGCCACGCCGCGCCGCAGATGGTCGGGGTGGGTGCGCATCGACTTCACCTCGGCCTGATCGGCGTCGATCAGCTTCAGGGCGCCGATGCCGGCAAGGGCCGCGCCGTCCCAGGCGCTCCAGACCGTGACGTTCGGCTGAAGCAGGCCGGTCAGGTCCAGGGCGTGGACGTGGCAGGCGGGCGAGGAGGCGTGCATGCCCTGCAGGTGGAAGGCCAGGAGGGCCCGAACCGCCTCCCCGCTCAGATCATCCACCCGCAGGGCGAACACGGACTCAGACCTTGGACAGGATCAGCGTGCCGTTGGTGCCGCCGAAGCCGAAGCTGTTGGACATGACGTGGGTCAGTTCGCCCTCGTGGCGCTGACGCAGGATGGGCATGCCCTCGAAGGCCGGATCAAGGGTCTCGATATGGGCGCTTTCGGCGGCGAAGCCGTTCTGCATCATCAGCAGGCAGTAGATGGCTTCCTGAGCGCCCGCCGCGCCGAGCGAGTGGCCCGTCAGCGACTTGGTCGAGGAGATCATCGGCATCTGGTCGCCGAAGACGGCGCGGACGGCCTCCATCTCCTTGGAGTCGCCGACCGGGGTCGAGGTGCCGTGCGGGTTCAGATAGTCGATCTTCGGATTACCGGCCTGTTCCAGCGCGATCCTCATGCAGCGCTGGGCGCCCTCGCCCGAGGGGGCGACCATGTCGTAGCCGTCGGAGTTGGCGCCATAGCCGGTGACCTCGGCATAGATGGTCGCGCCGCGCGCCTTGGCCCGCTCGTATTCCTCCAGCACCACGATGCCGGCGCCGCCGGCGATGACGAAGCCGTCGCGGTTGACGTCATAGGCGCGCGAGGCGACCGAGGGGGTTTCGTTGAAGTCCGACGACATGGCGCCCATGGCGTCGAACATGTTCGACATGGACCAGTCGATGTCCTCGCAGCCGCCGGCGAAGACCACGTCCTGCTTGCCCCACTGGATCTGTTCGACCCCGGCGCCGATGCAGTGGGCGGAGGTCGCGCAGGCTGAGCTGATCGAATAGTTGACGCCGCGCATCTGGAACCAGGTCGACAGCACGGCCGAGGGGCCGCTGGCCATGGCCTTCGGCACCGCGAAAGGCCCGATGCGCTTGGGCGA
>MGLN01000012.1:0-3200 GCA_001796045.1 Caulobacterales bacterium RIFOXYB1_FULL_67_16
TGGCGGGCTGGCACAATGTCTCGAACGCCCTGGCCGCCGTCGCCGTGGCGCGCGAGCTGGATGTGTCCGACGAGGCGATCCGCGAGGGCCTGGCCGGGTTCGGCGGGGTCAAGCGTCGTTTCACGACGACGGGCGTGGTGAACGGGGTTCGGATCGTCGACGACTATGGCCACCACCCGGTCGAAATCGCCGCCGTGCTGAAGGCGGCCCGTCAGGTGAGCGAGGGGCGGGTGATCGCCGTGGTCCAGCCGCACCGCTACACCCGTCTGCGCGACCTAATGGACGAGTTCTCCACCAGCTTCTCGGACGCCGACAGCGTGATCGTCGCCGACGTCTATCCGGCGGGCGAACAGCCCATCGAGGGGGTGGACAAGCACGCCCTGACCGACGGCATCCGCCGCTATGGCCACCGCCATGTCCAGGCGCTGGAAAACGCCGCCGTCCTGCCGCGCCTGATCAAGGAAGAGGCCAGGCCGGGAGACGTGGTGGTGCTGCTGGGGGCAGGCGACATCACCAGCTGGGCCTATGGCCTGCCGGCGCAACTGGAGGCGCTGGGGTGATAATCACCCTCTCCCGTCGGGGGAGGGCTTGAGCGCACGAGAGCGAAGCGATCGTTCTTGCGCGAAAGGGTGAGGGGTAAGGTGGTGCGGGCTGGCCCACCGGCAGTCCCTCATCCGGCCCTTCGGGCCACCTTCTCCCCACGGGAGAAGGTAAAGTGAGAGTGAGGATCTGATGACCTGGCGTGACAACCTTCCTCCCGTGCGCGGCAAGTTGCTGCGGGACGAACCCCTGGCGCCCTTCACCTGGTTCCGGGTGGGCGGGACGGCCGAAGTTCTGTTCATCCCGGCGGATGCGGACGACCTAGCTGATTTCCTGAAGGCGCTGGATCCCTCCACGCCCGTGACCGTGCTGGGCGTGGGGTCCAACGTCATCATCCGCGACGGCGGGGTTGAGGGGGTGGTTATCCGCTTGGCCGGGCGCCCCTGGGCGCAGGTGACGACGGACGGCGACGCCATCACGGCCGGCGCCGGTGCGCTGGACTCCATGGTGGCCAAGGCCAGCGCAAAGGCGGGGCTGGCGGGGCTGGAGTTTTACGCCGGTATTCCGGGCACCGTCGGCGGCGCCCTGACCATGAACGCCGGCTGCTACGGATCGGAGACCAAGGATGTGTTGGTCTCGGCATGGGGCCTGACGCGGTCGGGCGAGCGGGTCGATTACGCCCTGGCCGACTTCGGCTACACCTATCGCCATTCGCAGGCGCCGGCCGACATCATCTGGGTCGAGGCCGTCTATCGCGGGACGCCCGACGACCCCGCCGCCGTCCAAGCCCGGATCGACGAGATCACCAGCCGTCGCGAAACCACCCAGCCGATCCGCGAAAAGACCGGCGGGTCGACCTTCAAGAACCCGCCGGGCCATTCGTCGTGGAAACTGGTCGACGAAGCCGGCTGGCGCGGAAAACTCCACGTCGAAACCGGGGGAGGGGCCATGTTCAGCGAGCTTCACTCCAACTTCATGATCAACCCGGGCGACGCCACGGCCGCCGACATCGAAGGCCTGGGCGAGGCGGTGCGCGCCGATGTCTTGTTGAAGACCGGCGTTCAGCTGGACTGGGAGATCAAGCGGATCGGCCGGCGCCTCTGATCTCTAGCGTTTGACGCACAAATTTCACGACGCGTGGGCGATAAGGTTGACGGCCTGTTAAACATCTCGGCCGCAATCGGAGAGGCCATGACCCGCGCATTCGAAGACCTTCATGTCGCCGTCCTGATGGGCGGCCTGTCCGCCGAGCGGGAGGTGTCTCTGACCTCCGGCGAGCAGTGCGCCCAGGCGCTGGAACGGCAGGGCGTGCGCGTCAGCCGCGTGGACGCCGGGCGCGACCTGGCCAATGTCCTGTCCGGCCTGATCAAGCCTGATGTCGTGCTCAACTGCCTGCACGGCGCTTGGGGCGAGGACGGCTGCGTTCAGGGGGTGCTGGAGACCCTGCGGATTCCTTACAGCCATTCCGGCGTCCTTGCCTCGGCCCTCGCGATGGACAAGCACAAGTCCAAGGCGGTGCTGAGGGCGGCGGGGATCAAGGTTCCCGGCGGCGGTCTGTACGATCGGCATGAGGTGGCGTCGCGCCACGTGATCGCGCCCCACTATGTGGTCAAGCCGAACTCCGAGGGCTCGTCCGTCGGCGTCTATCTGGTGAGGGAGGGTGATGCGCCCGTCGCCGAGGTGGGCGAACCCGGCTGGGCCTATGGCGAGCAGGTGATGGTCGAACCCTATATCGCCGGCAAGGAGCTGGCGGTCGCCGTGATCGGCGAGGCGACCGGACCCCGCGCCCTGACCGTCACCGACATCACCCCGACCAAGGGCTTCTATGACTATGAGGCCAAATATGCGCCGGGCGGTTCGGTTCACGTCCTGCCGGCCGTCCTGCCGCCCGCCGTCTTCGAAGCGGCCCTGCGTCAGGCGGAGGCGGCCCACGTCGCCATGGGTTGCAAAGGCGTGTCCAGAAGCGACTTCCGTTATGACGATGTTAAGGACGATCTGGTTCTGTTGGAGGTCAACACTCAGCCGGGCATGACGCCGACCTCGCTCGCTCCGGAGCAGGCCGCCTATGCCGGAATGAGCTACGAAGACCTGGTTCGGTGGATGGTGGAGGACGCCTCATGCCCGCGGTAGTTCGCGGCGGTCGGCGACAGAGTACGGGTTCCTCGCGCGGTGCAGCCCCCAAGAAGGGAGGGCGTTCGCGCGGCGGCGCGCCCAGGCCTGCGTCCGCCCTTCCCGGCAAGATGGCCGCCATCGGCCGCATCGATGTTTCACCCCGCACCGTCATGATCGCCCTGGGCGCCGGCGCCTTGCTGGTCGTCGGGGTTCTGGCGACGGGGGCGCGCGCCGAGCGGATCGGCCAGTCCCTCTCCCACGGGATCGACGGAATGACGGCCGGCATGGGCCTGTCGCTGAAGCGGGTCCATATCACAGGCGCCTCGGCGGAAGCCGAACCTGCCATACAGCAGGCCCTTGGCCTCTATTCCGGTCAGCCGATCACCAGTCTGGACCTGAACGCCATTCGCGACCGGGTGCAGGGCGTGGGCTGGGTCAAGGAGGCGCGCGTGGTGCGTCTTTTGCCCGACACCCTGATCATCGAGGTGAAGGAGCATGACCGGCTCGCCGTCTGGCAGGAGGCCGGTCAGATCCGGGTCATCGACGCC
>MGLN01000012.1:3220-4996 GCA_001796045.1 Caulobacterales bacterium RIFOXYB1_FULL_67_16
GATGAGCCGGGTGGACGCCCTGGTGCGGGTGGACGAGCGCCGCTGGGATCTGCGGCTCAAGGACGGCAGTCTGATTCAGCTGCCGGCCGTCGATCAGGAGGCGGCCCTGATCCGCCTCGATGCGCTGGATCAGCGCGAACGTCTGCTTGATCTGGGCTTCGCCCGGGTCGATCTCCGAACCCCGGACGAGGTCGCGGTGCGACCCGACGCCGACGCTTAAGACAGGGACCAGGACAGACCATGGCGGGAAAGCAGCGCGGGGCGGCGTCTGATCAGGGCCGGGGCATGGATCCCCGCGTCGGTCGCGCCCCCGTGGTCGCCGCCCTGGACATCGGCCAGTCCAAGGTGTCCTGCTTCATCATGAAGCCCGACGGCGTGCGTCACGCCGACCGCACCATCCGCGTCGCCGGCGCCAGCCACGTCCAGTCCAAGGGCGTGAAGGGCGGGGCCATCATCAATATGGACGAGGCCGCTCAGGCCATCGGCCACGCCGTCGAACGGGCCGAGCGCGCGGCCCAGAGCCCGGTCTCGGGCGTCGTCGTCACCACCGCCATCGGCCAGATGGCCAGCCACCGGGTTCAGGCGCGGGTGTCCCTGGGCGCCAATCCGATCGGCGACGCCGATCTGGCCCGCGCCATCGGCATGGCCCTGGCCCAGATCCGGCTGCCGAACCGACGGCCGATCCACGTCCTGCCCATCGCCTGGTCGGTGGACGGGGCGCGGGGCGTCCATGATCCGCGGGCCATGCGCGGCGGTTCGTTGGGGCTGGACCTGCTGGTCGTCTCCATGGCCGAGAACGTCTTTACGACTCTGAGCCACTGCCTGGAGCTGGCGCACCTGGATCTTCAGGGCGTGGCCGCCGCGCCGGTCGTCTCGTCGCTCGCCGCGCTCGAAGAGGACGAGATGGACCTGGGGTCCGTCTGTATCGACATGGGCGGCGGGTCCACCAGCGCCGCCGTCTGGGGCGGGCGCTCCCTGCTGCATATTGAAAGCCTGAACGTCGGCGGCGACCACGTCACCTCCGACATCGCGCGCGGCCTGTCGACGTCCAAGGTCGGGGCCGAACGGCTGAAGACCCTGCACGGCTCGGCCATGGCCAGCGCCAACGAGGACCGTGAAATGCTGGAGGCCCCGCCGCGCGGCGAGGACGCCTCGGCCGGGCCGGTGATTGTGCCGCGCGCCATGCTGAAGACGGTCATTGCGCCCCGCGTCGAAGAGACGCTGGAGCTGTTACGCGACCGGCTGCGGAACGCCGGCGTGGGCCTGGAGCCCGGCGCGGGCCTGGTCCTGACCGGCGGGGCCAGCCAGCTGAACGGGGTGCGTGAACTGGCCGTGCGGGTGTTCGACCGCCCCGTCCGCCTCGGAAAGCCCCAACGGGCGCCGCACCTGGCCGACGCCGCCTCGGGCCCCGCCTTCTGCGCTACCGCCGGGGTGCTGCTGAGGGCCGCCTACGGCCCACGCGAAGCCGTCTCCGCCCGCAAGCTGATGGCCCGCCAGATCACGGCGGCGGATGCTCCGAAGGTTCACCGCGGCAATGTGGTGGGGCGCGTGGCCGGGTGGCTGCGGGATAATCTGTAAGTACCAGCGCAATATGAATTAAGGCGTTGGCTGACGGTGTTATGTTGCTGCGTTATTGTTTCACAAATGTGCAAGCTTCCGAATGCAGCCAGAACTTTCGAAAAATAACCTGATTTATCTTCTTTGTTAGAATAAAAATCTAACCGCATCCTGCCACGGCCCGCCGGTCCAGTGTTGCGCTGTTGACGTGACCCCCTG
>MGLN01000013.1 GCA_001796045.1 Caulobacterales bacterium RIFOXYB1_FULL_67_16
CCAGGGCGCAGCTCTCGTTGGAACAGCCGGGCAGTTGGCCGTGGGCGTTCCAGTCGGAGACGACGAAGCCGTCGAAGCCCAGCGGTCCGCGCAGCACGTCGGTCAGGATGGTCTCGTTGCCGGAATGTTTGACGCCGTTCCAGCTGGAGAAGCTGGCCATGATCGACAGGACGCCGGCGTCGATGGCCTGGGGATAGCCCGACAGATGGGTGCGGATCAGCTCCTGTTCCGACCCGGCGAAGTCGCCCTGGTCATGACCGTCCGTGGTGCCGCCGTCGGCCAGGAAGTGCTTGGCCGATCCGGCGATGTGGCCCGGCGCCAGCGGATGATCGGCCGAGAGGGCGCCCTGGAGGCCTAGAGTCATGGGCCCGGCATAGCTCTGGGCGATCTCCGGATTTTCGCCATAGCCTTCGTAAGCGCGGCCCCAACGGTCGTCCTGCGGCACGGCCAAGGTCGGGCCGAAGGTCCAGTCCGCTCCGGTCACGGCGACTTCCAGGGCCGTGGCCTCGCCAATGCGTCGGATCAGGTCCGGATCGCGCATGGCGCCCAGGCCGCTGTTGTGCGGAAAGATGGTCGCGCCGACGATGTTGTTGTGCCCGTGAACCGCGTCGATGCCGTAGATCATCGGGATCTTGGCGCCGGGGCGCTGGGCCACCGCCGCCCGGAAGGCCTGGGCCAGTTCAACCCACTTCCGGGCCGAAGCCCGCTCGTCTCCGCCCGGGGAGGAGTTGCCGCCCGCGAGGATCGACCCCAGCGGATAGGTCAGCAGGTCCTCGGGCTTGATCGAGGCGATGTCGGCCTGGATGGTCTGACCGACCTTCTCCTCCAGGGTCATCTTCGCCATCAGCTCGGTGACGAAGGCCTCGGTCGCCCCGTCCGTCATCGCCGCCGGAGAGGCGGCATGGGGCCATAGCTCCGGGTGAGCCCGGCTGGCGTCGGTGACGATCGTGTCCGACGGCTTCACATAGACGGTCGGCGTCTCACCGGGCGCGGCGGTGGCGCATGCGCCCGCCGCCATGGCGATGCTCAGCGCCAGGATCGATACGGCGTTGCGGCGGGATTTCAGGAAACGCGAGCTCATGTCTGGTCCGTCCATTCGGCGGGCGTGGAACTAAGCGCGAAAAGCCCGGTGCGGCCGCAGGACCGCACCGGGAGTTCGCTCAGGGTGCAAAAGATCAAGCGTCTCTGACGCGCGGTCGCCGGGCGAAATTCACAGGAACTCAAGCCTCGCCTCCCCGCGCCGTTGACCGACGTCGATTTTCACAGAGGCAACTTGATGCACCCATGACAATGCTGTCAACTGGAATAAGTTAGCGCTACCACAATGGGCCGCTAGAAGCCCGCACCCAAGGGAGAAAATCGCATGTCCAACGGAATCACGCGGCGCGCAGCCGGCCTTCTGGCCGTGGGCCTGGCGCCAGGGCTGACGGCGTTCGGCGGCGTGACCTCATCCGGACAAGGGGACCAGGCCTATCGGTGGCGCAATGTGAAGGTCGGGGCGGGGGGCTTTATTCCGGGGATCATCTTCAGTCGGGTAGAGCGGGGTCTGGCCTACGCGCGCTCCGACATGGGCGGCGCCTATCGGTATGACGCCGCTTCAGGCCGGTGGCGCCCCCTTCAGGACGCCAGTCCTCTGTCATCCGACTTCGGGGTGGAGAGCATAGCCGCCGACCCGACCGACGCGAACCGGGTCCATATGGCGGTGGGAGTTCACCGCGGCGATCCCGGCGCCATGCTGCGCTCTGACGACAGGGGCGAAACCTGGTCGCGCGTCGAAGTCCCGTTCCGGATGGGCGGCAACGAGGATGGACGGGGGTTGGGGGAACGTCTGGCGATCGATCCCAATGACAATCAGGTCCTCTATTTCGGCTCGCGTCACGACGGGCTGCAGACCTCCACGGATGGAGGCCGGAGCTGGGCCAAGGTCGAGAGTTTCCCCTTGAAGGGCCTGGGCCTGCCGACCGGACGCGAGACGCACGGCGGCCTCAGCTTCGTCGTCTTCGATCCGCGCAGCGGCTCCAGGGGGCGGCGATCACAGACCCTGTTCGTCGGCGTGGCCGACCCGCACGAGCACGCGCTTTATCGATCCGACGACGGCGGTCGCAGCTGGCGGCCGGTCGAGGGCGGTCCCCGCGCCGAGCTGTCGGCGGCCAAGGCCGAACTGGACGACCGGGGCGTGCTGTATGTGACCTGCACCCTCGGCATAGGCCCCAACGGCGTCACTGACGGCGCCGTCTGGCGGCTGGACACCAACACCGGCGCCTGGACCGACATCACCCCGCCCCGTCCGCTCGGCGGCTTTATGGGCATAGCCGTCGATCGCCAGCGGCCGGGCGCACTGATGGTCTCGACCCTCAACCGCTGGCGGCCCGGCGACACGATCTGGCGCAGCACCGACGACGGGCGGAGTTGGAAGAGCCTGCGGGAAACGGCTCGCCACGACGTCAGCGCCACACCCTATCTGAACTGGGGCAATGACAGGCCCGACTTCGGCTGGTGGATCGCCGCCCTGGCCCTGGATCCGTTCGACAGCGACCGGCTGGTCTACGCCACCGGCGCGACCGTATATGAGACACGTAATCTGTCTGCGGCCGACGCCGGAGGGCCGACGGCCTGGAAGCCCTGGGTCGAGGGCATAGAGCAGACGGCGGTGATCACCCTGGTCAGCCCGCCGGTCGGCCCGCAGCTCCTGACCGGGTTCGGCGACATCTCGGGTTTCGCGCACGAGGATCTGGATCGTTCGCCCGAGCTCCAGTTCACCACCCCGGTCTTCGCCAACACCAACCAGATCGACTACGCCGGCATGGTGCCCGAGATCGTGGTGCGCAGCGGCACGCCGCATGAAGGCGTCGGTTCCGAGGGGCACGACGGCTCCACCCTGGCCTGGTCAGCGGACGCAGGTCGAAGCTGGAAGCCGCTCGGTCGACCCCGTCCGGCCTCCGGCGCGATCACGGCGTCCCCGGATAATCCTCGGATGGACCTGTATCGCGACGCCCCGATCACGGTTTCGGCCGACGGATCGACCTTCGTGCTGGCTACGCCGCAGACGGTCTGGTCCGACGATCGGGGCGCGACCTGGCGCCCCTGCCTGGATCTGCCGCCGCTCTTGCGCCCGGTCGCCGACCGCAAGGACCCCGGCCTGTTCTACGCCATGGATTTCGCGACAGGCGGTTGGTTTGTCAGCGTGGACCAGGCCCGCAGCTTCGCGCCGGTCCCCTCTCGCGGCTTGCCGGACGTCTCGGGGGACCGCCCGACTTGGCGTGAACAGGCCTTTCCGCTGAAAGCGACGCCCGGCCACGAGGGCGACCTGTGGTTCGTCTCTCGCTCGGGCCTCTATAACAGCCGGGACGGCGGTCAGACCTTCGCGCGGATCGACGGCGGCTTGGCGGTCGAGATGCTGGACTTTGGAAAGCCGCCCGCAGGATCGGCCTATCCCGCCCTGTTCGCCATCGGGACGCGAGGGGCGGTCCGGGGCGTGTTCCGGTCCGATGATCGGGGCCGAACCTGGTTGAGGGTCAGCGACGATCGCCACGAATACGGCCGCCGGTATCGCGCCATCGCCGGCGATCCGCGGGTGTTCGGCCGGGTCTATGTGGCCACGGACGGCCGCGGCGTCGTCTATGGAGAGCCGGCATGAACCTGTCCCGACGCGGACTTCTGGGAGCGGGCGCATCGGCCTCCCTGCTCGGCGCCTGCGCCACCCCCCCGCCACAAATGACGGCCGGGCCGTTCAAGCCGACCTGGGACAGCCTGATCGAGGGCTACAATACTCCCGACTGGTTCCGGGACGCCAAGTTCGGAATCTGGTCCCACTGGGGCCCGCAATGCGTGCCCGAGTTCGGCGACTGGTACGGTCGGCTGATGTATATTCAGGGGCACCCCTTCTACGAGCATCATGTCGCCACCTACGGCCATCCCAGCCGGTTCGGCTTCATGGAGTTCATCGACCAGTGGAAGGCCGACCAGTGGGATCCCGAAGGTCTACTGGATCTCTATCAGGCCGCCGGCGCCCGCTACATCATGTCGATGGCCAACCACCACGACAATCTGGACCTGTTCGACAGCGCCCACCACGACTGGAACGTCATGCGGGTCGGCCCCAAACGCGACATCGTCGGGACGTGGGAGAAGGCGGTTCGGGCGCGGGGACTTCGGTTTGGGGTCTCCAACCATGCGGCTCACGCCTGGCACTGGTGGCAGACGGCCTACGGATACGACGCCGAGGGGCCGATGAAGGGGGTCCGTTATGATGCGGCGCGCCTGACCAAGGCCGACGGCGCCGGCAAATGGTGGGACGGGCTGGACCCTCAGGAACTCTACACCGGCCCGACGTTCGCCCCCCCGGACGGGATCCACTCGATCGCCGAGATGAACGCCTGGCACGACGCCCGTGACGGCCAGTGGATCGAAACGCCGCCGGCGAACAATCCCGCCTTCGTCCGGTCGTGGGTGCTGCGCCAGCGCGATCTGATCACCAAATACCGGCCGGACATGGTCTATTTCGACAACTATGAACTGCCGCTGGAGCGGTACGGGCTGGAGGCGACGGCCGAGTTCTACAACGCTTCCCTTCAATGGCGGGGCGAACTGCCGGTCGTGAACGGAAAGCGCCTGGACGAACGCAAGCGCAAGGGCATCGTCGAGACCGTCGAACGGGGCTTCTCGGACAGTCTGAAGCCCGAGCCTTGGCAGACCGACACCTGCATCGGCGACTGGCACTACAACCGCGCCCGCTACACCAGCCACTACTACGTGCCCGCGCACAGCGTGATCCAGCGACTGGTGGATGTGGTGTCGAAGAACGGCAACCTGATGCTGAACATCCCCCAGCGCGGCGACGGGTCGATCGACAGCGACGAACGCCAGATCCTGAACGACATCGCCGCCTGGATGAGGGTCAACGGCGAGGCCATCTTCGACACCCGCCCCTGGCGGATCTACGGCGAAGGACCGACGGCGGTGGTCGCCGGCATGCACGGAGAAGGCGCGGCGCGGCCCTGGACCGGCCAGGATATCCGCTTCACGACGAAGGGTCCGACCCTGTATGCCTTCGCCCTGGACTGGCCGGAGAACGGCCGGATGCAGATTCAGGCTCTGGCGCCCCATGCGGGTCGGGTCGAGGCGGTCGAGTTGCTGGGCGGCGGGGCCCTGCCCTTCCGCCAGACGGACCGGGGACTGGCCATCGAACTGCCCGAGACGCGCCCGGTGACCGTCGCCCCGTGCATTCGACTGAAGGGGGCCGGCCTGGTCTAAGGCGCCGGCCTCCCGGCCTTCAGCGGATGAGGGCTTCGAACGGGACAGCCGGGAGGCCGGCGGGGCCATAGAGATTGCAAACCGGGCTATCGGCCCAGCACAGCCGGACCTTGACGTCGGTGGGTTGGGCCGAGCCCAGCACCACCTCGTCGCCAGCCAGGGTCGCATCGACGAACCGGCAGGTGTCGCCGGCGCCGCACAGCTCGAACCCGATCGGCCGGTTGAAGCCATGAGCGGCCAAGGTCACACCCGCCGCATAGCGAACATGGACGCCGTCAGGTCGGCGCTCGACCGAAACCGGTTGAGGCGAGACCGGCTGCGCCGTTCCGTCCAGCCGCCGCGCCTCCAGCGCCAGCCGACGCCCGACCTCCAGCTTGTTGGTCGGATGGATGTCGTAGCGGTCGCCGATGTCGATGGCGACGGCCAAGCCCGCCAGAGGATCGGCGTTGACAACCGTGCGCTGGCTTTCGCGCAAGGCCGCCCAGAAGGAGTTGGTCGGCTGGCCGGCGGCCGGACCGAAGTTGGCCAGCTGAACCACCAGCATCCGCATCTCGGGATTCTGGAACTGTCGGCGCCAGTCGGCGAACAGGGCCGGCAACAGTCGGCGATAGCCGACATAGTCGCCCACGTTCGACTCGCCCTGGTACCAGGCCATGCCCTTCACGCCATAGGCGCCGAGAGGGGCGATCATGCCGTTATAGAGGGTGGTGGTGCCGCTGCCGCCGATCCAAGGCGTCCGCGGCGGATTGGGCAGATCGCCCAGCGGTGCGGCCACCCGATGACGCCAGCCGGCCGACAGGGAGACGCTGCTTCCGTCTGCGAAGACCAGTCGCTTGTTGGCTGCGGGTCCCCAGGCGCCCCCGCCTCCGTTGGTGTCCAGCACCCCGACGGCGATCAGGTTGCGTCCGGCCTTCAAGGTTCCCGCCGGAACGACGTAGGTGCGCGGCGTATCCCAGCCCTGCTGACCGCCGACATAGGTTCCGTTGATCCAGACCACGTCGGCGTCATCGACCGGCCCCAGTTCGATCCTGGCGGCCTGGCGCGCCTGGGCGGCGGTCAGTTCGACCGCCTTGCGCAGCCAGACGATGCCGTCGAACGTGGCGAGACCCGGGACCGTGGTTTCCCAGAAGCCCTCGCCCGCGATCGGCGCCCAGTCCGCATCCTGGGTGCGGGGCAGGTTCCAGCCCTGTTTGGTGCCGGGATCATTGGCCGCCCACCAGGCCTGGGTCACCTGCCGCCAGATGGCGTCGCCCTGAGCGGGATCGCGGGCATAGGCGTCGAGCGCTTCGAGCGCCTGTTCGTGGCCGCCCAGCTTGGTGACTGCGTCGCGGCTCAGCCAGTCTTCGATGATCGACCCGCCCCAGGAGGCAGCGATAAGACCGACGGGCACATTCTCCGACCGACGCAGGTCCCGTCCCATGAAGTAGCAGGCCGCCGAAAAGTCGCGGACGCTTTCCGGGTTGGTGGGCCGCCATTGGCCGACCGCGCGCGAGGTCGACGCCGGCGCCGGCAGGCTGGAGCGGCCGACCAGGAAGAGGCGCAGATTGGGGTCATTGGCGGAGGCGATCTCGCTGTCGGCGTTGGTCGCCTGGCGAACGGCGAACTCCATATTCGACTGTCCGGAACACAGCCAGACGTCCCCGACCATCACGTCCGAGACCGTCTGGGTCGCGCCCGAGGTCTGGGCGGTCAGGACATAAGGTCCGCCGGCGCTCAAGGTCGGCAGGGTCGCGCGCCAGACGCCGTCAGCGCCGGCGGTCGCCTGGACCTGAGTTTGGCTGAGGCCGACGGAGACGACCGCGCCCGGCGCGGCCTGGCCCCAGACCGCGATCGGACGGCCCCGTTGCAGGACGGCGTGATCCTGAAACATCGGGTCCAGCAAGGGGGCCGCAGGCGTCTGGCCCTGGGCCTGAGCGGCGCCGACGGCCAGAACGGTCGCAGCGACGGCGGACAGCAAAAACGAGCGCATCGGCGCCTCCCCTTCACCCCGCCGGGGCGGGCGTTTCGAAATTGCACTGCACAGCGAAAATCGGTGCAATGTGCAATTAAGTGCAATCAGGCTCGATCCCCGGCCGGCCCGGCGAAGACGGAATGAGGAGTATATCACCGTCTGAAACCGTGCTGGGTCAGCTCGCCCAAAAACTTAAAATCATCCGACAAAACAACGGATCGGGCATCGACATTGCGCACAATGTCGATGCCCTCCGTCTTCTAGCGACGCACCTCGACCGCCTGGCCGGAGTACTGGATCGTCCTGGCCGGGGCTGCGTCGAAGTTGCCGACATCGGCGCCGGGCCCGCTGACGAAGCGGACATTGATCGTCCGGTTCATCGGCATGCCCGGATAGGCGCCCGAGCGAGCGCCGATGGTCAGGACGCCGCGCGCGTCGTCCCAGGTCATCGGAATGGTCGAGAACTCGCCCCGCTCGTAGCCGTAGTCCTGGCCATCGTCCTCATAGAGGGAGAAGGTCCCGTTCGCCCCGGTATAGACGATCAGGGTCAGCGGCCCGTCCAGCTTCTCGGCCGTGTAGGTGATGGCCGGGCCGGTCGGCAGGATCGAACCCGCGCGAACGAAGACCGGAATCTTGTCGAGCCCCGCCTGGACGGAGACGGTCTGGCCGCCGGCGAAGGTCTGACCCGTCTTCAGATCATACCAGGTCGCGCCGGCGGGGAAGTAGACCGAACGGCTGCGCGCCTTGTACTCGGTGACGGGCGCCACCATCAGGGCATGACCGAACATGTACTGGTCGGCGATGTCCCGCGCCTTGCGGTCGGACGGGAAGTCCATGACCAGGCCGCGCATGATGGTGCCGTCGCGCAGATAGGTGTCACCGGCGAGGCTGTAGATATAGGGCATCAGCCGGTAGCGCGTCCGCATTTGTTCGGCGTAGGCGGCGTAATAGTCCGTGCCCGGATTGGCCAGATTATACACTTCACGCAGCGGGAACTCGCCGTGCGACCGGAAGATCGGCGACCAGGCCCCGAACTGGAACCAACGCAGCTGCAGCTCGTCCCACTCGGCCTTGTCCTCCGGCTTCATGCCGGCCGGATTCGAGTAGCGAGCCTCGACCGAGAAGCCGCCGATGTCATGGGTCCAGTTGGCCAGACCCGACAGACCGGCGTTGACGCCCGCCGAGATCTGGTCACGCAGATTGTCCCACCGCGCCACCACGTCGCCGGACCACAGGATCGAACCGGTGCGTTGCAGACCGCCCCAGGCCGAACGGGTCAGGATGGTGGTCCGCTGACCGTTCTGTTCGGCGCGGAAGTTCTTGTAGACGTTCTCGGCGTTCACCAGCGGATAGGAGTTGAACACATAGGCGCCCGGCCCGGCCGCCGTCGGCCCCATCCGCAGGGTCCGCTCGGGAATGTCGAGGTTGGAGTGCATGTCCGGCTCGACCGAATCCAGCCACCAGCCGTCGAAGCCCATGCCCTTGAAGCTGTCGGACATCTGCTTCCAGTACAGGTCGCGGGCGGCGGGCAGATAGGGATCATAGAAGCTGTTGGCGTAGCCCGGACCGACCCAGTCGCGCGCGCCGACATCGACGTTGCGCGTGTACATGCCGCCGATGGCGTCCAGCTGCTTGTAGTGTTCGGTGGTCGGATAGAATTTCGGCCAGACCGAAATGATGATGTCGGCGTTCATGTCGTGAACGTCCTTCACCATCTGGGTCGGGTTCGGATAGCGGGCCGGGTCGAACTGGTGCGAGCCCCAGGCGTTTTCAGGCCAGTAGAACCAGTCCTGCACCACCATGTCGATCGGCAGGCCCAGCTCGCGATAACGCCGCACGGCGCCGACAACTTCTTCCTGGGTGTTATAGCGCTGACGGCTTTGCCAGAAGCCATAGGCCGAGCGCGGCAGCATCACCGACTTGCCGGTCAGGCCGCGATAGTTGGAGATGACGCCGTCGATGTCGTCGCCGCCGACGTAGAAATAGTCGATGGCCGTGCCGACTTCCGAGGCCAGGCTCAACGCGCCCTGATCAGCCGCAGGCAGCGGGTCCATATGGCGCAGCGAGATATAGCCGTCTTCCGGGGTCCATTCGATCTTGATCGGCACGCGCGTGTTCGCCGCCATCTGGACCTGGAAGTCATGGTCGAACGGGTTCCAGTTCTGGCGCCAGTTCTGCTCGACGACCTTGCCGTCGATCGTCACCTTGGCATAGCCGGACGAATAGAGGCGGAACTTGTGTAGCCCGGCGGTCGCGGTCTCGATCGTGCCTTCCCAGACGACGCTGACGCCGGCCTGGCCGGGCTTGCCCATGTCGCCGGTCTGGACCGGGGCGCCGGGTTGGGCCTTCAGGCCTTCGGGCCAGCGCTGCTGGTCGCGAATGAACTCATAATTGATCTCGCCTTCCGGCCGGCTGACCTTCAGCACGCCGTCCTGATAATAGCGGGCGGTCAGGCCGCCGAAGGCGCCCCCCTCATCGCGAACAATCAGCCGGTCCGACAGCATGCCGTACGGACGCGGGTCGCCGAAACGGGTGATGGCGTTGGTATCCCACAGCAGGCCGTAGTTGCGGCTGGAGACGACGAAGGGAATGCCCACGTCCATGTTGTGCTGAGCCAGCAGAACGTCCTGGCCCTTGTAGTTCATCATGCCCTGCTGATGCTGCCCCAGGCCGTAGAAGGCCTCGTCAGCCGGGCTTTCCCAGACCTGGCGCGTCGCCAGGAAGCGGTGATCGCCCTTCTGGTCCTCGACGACGACGGGGTTCAGCTCGCGGCTGCCCGGACGCTCCTTCAGCACCTCCTGACCATTCTCGTCCAGGAAACGCACCGCGCCGGTGGTGCGCGAGACTTCGGCGGTCGCCTCAGCCGTCTTCAGCACGACCAGATCGCCGCGCGTCTCGACCTCGAACGGGGTCGTGGTCGAAGGTTGGGCCGTGACCATCAGGCTGGCCGGCAGATCAAGGTCGGCGTCTTCCGTGGCGGTGACGCGAATGGTCTCGGGGCCGTAGACCTCCAGCCGCACACGGCGTGCGGGGCCCTCGGTCGGGGCGACGACGACGCCCGCCGGAAGACGTTCGAAGGCCGCCTGCTGAATGGCGCCGGCCGAGGCCGTGTTCATCAGCGTCGAGCAGGCGCCCAGGGGCGCGATCATCAGGGCGGCCAGCATCAGGCGGCGGGCGAGGGTCGAGGTCATGGGGGCTCTCGCTTCTATCAGGGGCAGGTCAGTAGGTGGCGGTGACGACGCGCAACAGCTGCGGTCGGTCGGTGAAATTCAGTCCGTAATCGGTCTGGTCGCCGTTCCAGATGCGCTCGAAGACCCATTTGCCGTCGGCGTCGAAATGGCCTTCTTCGTAGCGGACCACCATGCGGCGCTTGCTGTCGGTCGTCGATTTGGCGGCGAAGTCCACGCGCGACAGATAGCCGGTGATGATGAACTCGCCCGGTGCGACCTCGGCGATCAGGGCCCCGCCGGTCGGCTTGTCGCGCCCCAGCACCGGGTCGAGCGGCCCGAGCCAGGTCCAGTCCGGTTGTCCGAACTGCCAACGACGATAGCCGACGGTCGCGGTCCAGTCGCCGAGATCCAAGGTCTGAGACGACCGGTCGTCCGGCTCCGCTACGCCCCATACCTTGCCGGCGAAGGCCGCCTGAGCCCAAATCCTTTGCCAGGGCGCCACCAGCCGATAGCTTTCACGGAACGGCTTCAGCGTCTCTTCATCGACCGATTTGGAGCCGAGCGGATAGTTGGCGTAGCCGGTGTAGTCGATGCCGAAGGGCGAATAGCCGACGCCGCCGCGGCCCAGGACCGAGAACAGATAGCGGGCGTAGGGGATGTCATTGCCCGTCTCGGCCACGAACAGGGCGTTGTCCGGCCGCGCATAGCGATCCAGATGCCGCTCATAGGTGCGGGAATCACGATTGTAGATGTCGGGGCTGAGCATATCGATCGAAGGCGCAGCCGCCTTCCAGACATCGATCACCGGCCAGGCCGGGCCGCCCGAGGCGTAGCTGGTCGGGTCCGGTCGCTCGTGCGGGTCCGGCAGGGCCGCATTGACGTACATCGGCAGCGGATATTCGCGCTTGCCCGCCTCGGCGACCGTGTTGACGTATGCGGCGATGGACCAGGCGTGGAAGAATTCCTCGGCCTCCTCCCCGAACACCGAGGACCAAGTCCCGGGAGCCTTGCCCACCCGATCAAGAAGAGCCTGAGGCACAGGGCCGTCGAAGGCGGCCTGGGCCGCCGGAGAATAGTCGCGAACCGAGCCGTAGGTGCCGGTCTCGTTTTCCGGCTGAACCATGATGACGGTGCGCTGACGTTCATCGACCTGACGGATGTGACGCATAAGGGCGGCGAAGGCGCGCGCGTCGGCGGCCAGGGTTTCCTGGCCGTAAGGCGACAGGGCGTAGGATTCCGTCCCGTCCTTCTGGATCAGATGCGGGAAGCGCCCGGGGTTCAGCTTGACCCAGGCCGGCGCATATTTGGGCGCTGTGTTCTTCCAGGTCGCGAACCACAGGATGACAAGTCGCACGTCGTTCCGACGCGCTTCCTGGATCAGATGATCGACGAAGGAAAAGTCGAACCGCCCCTCCTCCGGCTCCAGTTGCTCCCAGGCGATGGGAACCTGAACCGTATTGGCGCCGACGTAGCGGATAGCGGGCCAGGCCTCGGCCAGGGGCGCGGGATAGTTGCTGGAGTTATTGACCTGGGCGCCCAGGATGGTGAAGGGCGCACCGTCGACCATGAGGGCGTGGCGCCCGCCCTGCTCGACCAGGCTCGGGATCTGCGATTGCGCCTGCACGGGCGCAGAGGCCAGCAAGACCGCCGCCGCCAATGATACGGCCGAACCCAATCCGCGTGCGAACATACCCATCGCCGCCTCCCAACGCCGATAACAGAACAATCGGGGCGCCGACCCAGGTCGACGCCCCGCTCAGTCAGATCAGGATCAGAAGGCTGCGCGCAGAACCAGCGCGACCCGACGATCCGTATCCACCCAATTGTACGGCGCCTTGCTGTCGGCGCTGCCGACCTTCAGCACGGTCCGCTCGTTCAGAATATTCGTCGACTGGATGCCGATCTTCACGTCAGGAGTCAGGTTGTAGAAGATCGAACCGTCCAGCTGGCCGTAGTCGCTGGCCCAGACAGGCGCATTGATGTTGGCCGCCGATGTGGTCATCAGATACTCCTCGCGCCAGTTGTAGGCGAGGCGCGCCGAGATGCCGTACTTCTCGTACAGGACCGCGAGGTTGTAGCTGGTCTTGGAGAGACCTTCGAGCGGCAGTTCGTCGTCCGCAGCGCCGTTCTGGATCGGATCCAGAATGTTCTGGCTGGTGTTGCGACCACCGCTGCTGTCGACATAGGTGAAGTTGGCCTGGACGCCCAGGCCGCTCAGCACGCCCGGCAGGAAGTCGTAGAACTGGGAATAGGCCAGCTCGAAGCCGTCGATCTTGCCCTCGTCGCCATTGGTGTAGCGGGTCATCAGGAAGTCGTAGGTGACCCCGCCGTTGGTGTAGGTCTCCGTCGAGGAGCCCGAGAAGATGTAGTCCTTCAGGTCCTTGTGGAAGGCGGCGAAGGTCAGGCTTCCGGTCGGGGCGAAATACCATTCCAGGCTGAAGTCGTAGTTGGTCGCCTTCAGCGGCTCCAGGTTCGGATTGCCGCCGGTGCCGGTGAAGGGCGTCGTGGGGTTCAGCGTATAACCGTCAGACTCGAAGTTGATCGAGAGGTTGGTGAAGGGCTGAAGCTGATACATTTCCGGCCGCACGATGGCGCGCGACACGGCCACGCGAGCCTGCAAGGTGTCGGTCAGGAAGGCCCGCAGATTCAGGCTGGGGAGGACATTGGTGTACTCCTTGCTGATGTCCGCCCCGGCGTCCAGGGCGCCGCCGGAGACGAATTGGACAGCCTGGTTGAAGGCCGTGCAGTCGGCCGCAGCCGGGCAGCTTCCGGTGATCGACGGCAGGGTGATGACCTGATTGGTCTCGGTCGTGGTCTTGATGACCCGCACGCCGATATTGCCGTCGAAGGCGCGACCGAAGAAGGCGGTGTCGTTGCCGAAACGGCTGTAGATGTAAGCCGCTTCCGTCTTCTCCTGGAGATCGGTGACGCCGCCGTTGCCGCCGCCCAGACGATAGCTGTCGTAGTCGTCGCTCAGCGGAGCCCAGCCCCAGCCCGCAGTCTGGGTGTTCTTCAGAATGTCGTAGGCGTAGGCCGTGCCCTGATTCAGCAGTCCTGCCGTCGGGAACCACGCCACGCCCGGCACCGCTGTGTCGCCGCGGAAGAAGTTGTCGAAGGTGTAGAGGAAGGACGAGTCGAGCAGGCGCGGATCCTGCGTGCCGCCCACACCGCCAGCGTCGTCCAGATACACGGTGTTGGCGTTACCCAACCAGTACTGGTTGGAGAGTAGACCCCAGTTATACCCCGTCTGGCGGTTGGTGTAGTTCTTGTCCGTCATACGGACGCCGAACTCGACCGAGCGGAAGAAGTCGTTGTTTTCGAAGTCGTAACGGGCGTCCAAGCGGCCTGCCAGTTCGTCGGCCTCGTTGTCCTCGATGTGGTCCATCGCGGCGGCCCACCAGTAGCTCGACTTGTCATCCATCGAGCCGCCGGTGGAGGTGATGGTCGGCAGATCGCCATCGATGACGAACTGAAGATCCGGCCGGTCTTCCAGTTGAGTGAAGGCCGTCATCGAATAGATTTCAGCCGTAGACTTCACATACTGCAGGTCGCCACTGAACGACCAGGCGCCGCCCGGCGTATATTTGAAGTTCAGCGAGACATCGCCGGTCTTCTTGGTGTCGTCGCCGATGCGGGTGTCGGTGTTGTAGTTGGCGTCGAAGACCGTCCCCGAAGTGAAGAAGCCGTCTTCATTGTACGAATAAGTCGAGTTCGGGGTCAGGATGCTCTCGCTGCCCATTGCGTATTCGACGTTGTAGGTCTCGGCCTGCGAGCCCAAGGCCTGCAAGGTGAACAGCCACTGATCGTTGGGGCGCCACTGGGCCGCCAGGGCGACAGCCGTGCGCTTCTGCTCCCAGTCGATCGTGCGCCAGCCCATGTTCTTGGGAATATAGACGGTATCGCCCGCCTGCCCTGTGCCGTCCGCGCTGTTGGCCGTCAAAACGACGGGATCATAGCGGTCAGCCGAAATGCTGTCGGTGCGGTTGCCCACGTTGGAGATGCTGACGTTGGCCAGAAGACCGAACTCGCCGATCTTGGTGTCCCAGCGGTCAGAGCCGATGATGCTGCCCGACCAGAAGCCCTTTTCGGACAGGTCGCCGTAGTTGTAGTCGGCGTTGATCGCCAGCAGCGGCTCGCTGTTGTCGAACGGCACGCGGGTGCGCAGATTGATCGTGCCGGCGATGCCGCCTTCGATCATGTTGGCGGCGACGTTCTTGTAGACGTCCACCCCGGCCAGCAAGTCGGCCGACACGTCTTCAAAGCTGAGGCCGCGGCCGCTGGAGGCCGAGAAGATGTCGCGGCCGTTGGTTTCGGAGCGAACGCCCGACAGGCCGCGCACGAAGACGCCGCCGCCTTCCGCCGCCAGACGGGCGGGGTCGCGGGCGGAGTTGGTGCGCTGCAGGGTGATGCCGGGAATGCGCTGCAGCGCCTCAGACACCGACCGGTCCGGCAGGGCGCCGATATCCACGGCGGTCACCGAGTCGACGATGACCTCGGAATTTTTCTTGATGGCCTGGGCCGAGCGCAGCTGCGCGCGGATGCCGGTGACGACGACTTCATCGACCGTGGCGGCGTCTTCGGACGGCGTCGCCTCCTGGGCCATGGCGGTCGCAGGGGCCATGGCGGCGACGGCGACAAGCGAAGCGCCGCAAAGAAGCGCGACGCGGCGAACGTGATTTTGACGAGACATGAGCCTCACTCTCCTGCTGGTCGCTCCCGTCGCTTATCAGCGTCGTGGATCGACATCCCTCCCGAATCGAGATCCGCCGCTCTTGGACGGCGTGACCACTTTTCAAGGATGCACAGGTTTTCACGCGTTGAAAAGCGATTTCTGATAGCGCTACCATCAATGCCGACCTTCGAGCTTTGCGCTACGAGGGTTTCGACAACCAGGATCGGCGAAAAGTCGGCGGGGAGGAAGAGGATGGTGGACCATTCTTTAGGGCCGGTGCGTCGGGTCGCCGTGATCGGCGGCGGCACGGCCGGCTGGATGGCTGCGGCGGCCCTGGCTCGCCGGTTTGCGAGGCCGGGCGGCCTGGCCGTCGAGGTGACGCTGGTCGAATCGGACGCCATCGGCACGGTCGGGGTGGGCGAGGCGACCATCCCCCCGATTCGGCAGTTCATCCAGATGCTGGGACTGGCCGAGGACGACTTCATCCGTTCCACCGCCGCCACCGCCAAACTCGGCATTGAGTTCAGGGACTGGATGACGCCGGGCGCCGCCTATTTCCACGGTTTCGGTGACTACGGTCCGGTCGTCGGCGGGCAGGCCTGGCGTCATTATCTGTTTCGATTGAAGGCGGCGGGTCGGATCGAGAGCCTGGAGCCCTGGTCCCTGCCGGCCGTCATGGCCCGCGCCGGGCGGTTCGCTCCCCCGGTGGACGATCCTCGATCTGCCCTGTCTCACTACGCCTATGCGTTTCAGTTCGACGCGGGCCTGTTTGCCCGTCGGCTGCGTAGCCTCGCGGAAGACCTGGGGGTGGCCCGGTGCGAGGGTCGGATTGTCGAGGTCCTTCAGGAGGGAGACCGAGGTCATGTCTCGAGCGTCCGGCTGGAGGACGGTCGCCAGATCGCGGCCGACCTGTTTATCGACTGCTCCGGATTCAGGGGTCTGCTGATCGAGCAGACCCTGAAGGCGGGCTATGAGGACTGGAGCCGCTGGCTGCCCTGCGACCGGGCGGTCGCCCTGCCCTGCGCATCGACCCGCCCGCCCGAGCCCTTCACCACGGCCCGGGCCCGCGCCGCCGGCTGGCAATGGCGCATTCCGCTGCAGCACCGGGTCGGCAACGGCTACGTCTATTCCAGCGCCTTCATCGACGATGACGCCGCTGTCGCGGATCTGATTGGGGAACTGGAGTCCCCGCCCCTGGCCGAGCCGAACCGGCTGAGGTTCGTCGCCGGCCGTCGGCGAGAAGCCTGGAAGAGCAATGTCGTATCTCTCGGTCTGGCGTCAGGCTTCCTCGAGCCGCTGGAGTCCACCAGCATCAATCTGATCCAGAACGGCATCGGCCGGTTGCTGGAGCTGTTCCCCGACCGCGATTTCGATCCCGCCCTGGCGCGCGAGTACAATCGGCGCTCGGCCGGCGAGCTGGAGCGAATCCGCGATTTCATCGTCCTGCACTACCATCTGGCCCAGCGGACCGACGGCGAGCTGTGGCGACACTGCCGCGAGACGCCGCCGCCCGATAGCCTGCAGGACAAGATCGAGCTGTTCCGCGCCCGCGGCGAAATCGCCTTGCTGGATGACGAGTCCTTCCGAGAGGACAGTTGGGCTGCCGTCTTCACAGGCCTGGGCGTCTGGCCGAGGAAGGCGACGCCCCTCGTCGGACTGGATCCGCTGGACACCGTGGAGCGGCAGGCCAGCCGTTTCGCCGATCTGATCCGCCAGGCCGTCTCGAGCCTTCCGGCCCATACAGCCCATTTCACGGGCTACGCCGCATGAACCCGCCGCCCATTCGACGCTTGCTGATCGTCGGCGGCGGCAC
>MGLN01000014.1 GCA_001796045.1 Caulobacterales bacterium RIFOXYB1_FULL_67_16
CGACGCCCGGGCCGGCGAGGCGGTGGTGATCGCCCCGACCGAGCGCGGCCTGGTCCAGGCGGTCGCCTTCGCCCGCTCGAAAAGCGTCTGGATCTCCGAACGCCTGGCCGTGCGGCCCAGGAGCCGGCCGCTGCAGCCGGGCCAGGTCATCGCCCTGCGCGGCCGGCCCGTACGGCTGGAGGCGACGCCCGGCGCGGGGGCGGCGCGACTGGTCGAGGACGGAACCGTCATCCGCTCCGGCGGCGAGGGCGAGGCCTACGCCCGCCGCGTCGAGAACCTGCTGAAGCGCGAGGCCCGCACCACCCTGGTCGAACGCACCGAACACCATCTGCGGACCCTGGGACAGAAACCGGTCCAGGTGTCGATCGCCGACACCCGCTCCCGCTGGGGCTCGTGCAGCCCGCACAACCGCACCATCCGCTATTCCTGGCGGGTCATCATGGCCCCGCCCCCGGTCATCGACTACCTCGCCGCCCACGAGGTCGCCCACCTGGTCCACGCCGACCACAGCCCCGCCTACTGGGCGGTGGTCGAGCGGCTGGTCGGCGACCACAGGCCGTGGCGCAAATGGCTGAAGGACTACGGCGCGGCCCTCCACGCCGTGGGGCGGTAGTCGGCGTCCCAGACCCTCTCCCGCTTGCGGGAGAGGTGGCCCGGCGTCCGCGCAGCGGACCAGGGTCGGAGAGGGGAGTCTTGCTTAAAGCAAGAAGACGTCCCCCATCGTCAGCCGCCTCGCTCCGCTCGCCGAGCTGACACTTCCCCCGCAAGCGGGGGAAGGTCTGTGGGGGCTTCCCCGAAGGATCAGAAGAACAGCGGGTCGCTGCGTTTCTCGGCCGGTTGGCGGCCTTCCGGCTGTTGGTTCGGCGGATCGCGGGGCGCCGGCTGGGGGGTGGCAGGGCGGACGGCGGGCTGGGCGGGCTGCGTCGGCTGAATCGGTTGGCCCGGCTCTTCGGCATAGGGATCGCCGGCCGCCGGGTCAGCCGGCTGGATCGGCAGGCCGTCCTCGCCGATGCCCGACATCAGGTCGCCGATCGGATCGGGCGCGACCCAGCCCTCGGGCATGGGCGGGCCGTCGGGGATGCGCGGGGCGTTCAGGCGCGGCAGGGCCGCCTCCATGAAGCCCTTCCAGATGGCGGCGGGCGAAGAGCCGCCGGTCACGCCGCGCATGGCGGTGTTGTCGTCCTTGCCCACCCAGACCGCGGCGACGAAGCCGCCGGTGTAGCCGACGAACCAGGCGTCCTTGTAGTCCGAGGTCGTGCCCGACTTGCCGGCCAGGTCGCGCCCGGCGATGGCCGCGCTGCGCCCGGTGCCCGAGGTCATGACCCCGCGCAGCATCTCGTTCATGTAGAAAAGGGCCGGATTGTTGATCGCCTGACCGTTCTGACCGCCGGCGCGCTGATAGATGACCCGGCCCTGGGGGGTGCGGATGCGACTGATGCCATAGGCTTCCACCCGCCGGCCGCCGTTGGCGAAGGCGTCATAGGCGGTGGCCATCTCCAGCGGAGAGACCTCGACGGCGCCCAGCGCCATGGCCGGCTCCAGACCGATCCGGCTTTCGATGCCCAGGCGCCGCGCGGCGCGAGCCACGCTGTCGCGCCCGATCTGGTCGGCGACATAGGCCGCCACCGTATTGGTCGACTGCGCCACGGCCTGGGCCAGGGTCATGTTTCCGCTGAAGGTGTTGGAATAGTTCTTCGGCGACCAGTTGCCGATGGTGATGGGCTCGTCGACCACCGGGGTCTGGGGCGTATAGCCGGCCTCGACCGCCGCCAGATAGACGAAGGGCTTGAAGGCCGAACCCGCCTGGCGACGCGCCTCGACGGCGCGGTTGAACTGGCTGTCGGCATAGGAGCCGCCGCCGATCATGGCCCGCACCCGGCCGTCGCCGTCCAGGGCCACCAGGGCCGCCTGCTGCACCCCCTTGCCTTCGTCGCGGTCCAGGATGCGCCGCACCGAGCGTTCGGCGGCGGTCTGCAGGGTCAGGTCCAGAGTGGTCTCGACCACCAGATCCTCGGTCGGTTCGCCGACCAGGCCGCGGATCGACTGGTCCAGCCAGTCGATGAAATACTGGGCGTGCTGGGTGGCCAGGGTGCGCGACACGATGATGGGCTGGGTCACGGCCTCCTCGCGCTGGGCGGCGGTGATGACCCCGGCCTCCTCCATCTCGTTCAGCACGACGGTGGCGCGATTGGCGGCCCGTTCGCTCTCGGACACGGGCGAATAGCGCGAGGGCGCCTTCAACAGGCCGGCCAGAAGCGCGGCCTCGCCGACCGTCAGATCCTTGGCCGACTTGTCGAAATAACGTTGCGACGCCGCCTCGATCCCATAGGCGCCGGCGCCGAAATAGACCCGGTTCAGATACAGGGCCAGGATCTCCTTCTTGGAGAATTTCATTTCCAGCCAGACCGCCAGCATCAGCTCCTGCACCTTGCGGCGCAGGTTCTGGTCGGGGGTCAGGAACAGGTTCTTGGCCAGCTGCTGGGTCAGGGTGGAGCCGCCCTGGACCACCCGGCCGGCGCGCATATTGGTGGCCATGGCCCGCATCATGCCGATCGGGTCGAAACCGGGGTGGTGATAGAAGCGCCGGTCCTCGATGGCGATGAAGGCGGCCGGCACATAGTCGGGCAGGGCGTCCAGATCCGCAGGCGGCGCCATCTGGGTGCCGCGCGTCGCGATCAGGGCGCCGTTGCGGTCCAGATAGGTGATCGAGGGCTGGCGATCGACATTGTACAGTGTCGAGGTGTCGGGCAGGCCGCGCGCAAACACCGCGAAGAAGACCACCAGGAAGATCAGCCCCCAGACGGCCAGCACCGCGCCCCAGTAGAGCGCCTTCTGCAACGGCGTCCGGGCCGGCTTGTCGCCGCCCTGTTGTCCGCCCCCGAACCCTGGACCCGCCATGACTTTCCTTCAGATGCCGCGCTCAGGCGGATTTAGCTCATACGGACATGTATCCTGTATGAACCGCCGCCGAAACGGCCCCGCTCACTTCACGCCAGCGTGAGCGGCTATTTCGCCGAAAGAAAGGCGCGCCGGGCCAGCCAGACACCGGTCTCGGCCCCGTCGCCCTCCACCGACAGGCCGGCCTCCACCAGCAGGGCGCGATAGTCGGCGGGGTCCAGACTGCCGTGATACAGGGGTTCGCCGCGCCATTCGCCGAGGGTCTCGCCATGGGCGGGACCGCTGGTGAACATCAGCCGCCCGCCAGGCCCCACCTGGTTCGCCAGGGCGGGCAGGACGCGCCTCTGAGCCTCGGGCGTCAGGTGAAACAGGCTGTGCCAGGCCAGGACGCCGTCGAACAGGTCGCCCGGCGGCGGGTCGCGCATGTCGGCGATCTCCCAGACGCCGGCCGGCAGGGTCTCGCGCGCATGGGCGATCAGAGCCGGCGAGGAATCCCGCCCCACGACCCTGAACCCCCGCTCCAGCAGGGCCGCGCCCATCGGCCAGCCCGAGCCGCATCCGACGTCCAGAATGGAGGCGCCGGGCGGCAGGGCGGCGACGAAACGATCCAGCCACTTCGCCTCGTCCAGCCCGCCCTGGCCCGCGAACAAGGCCGCGCCGCGATCGCGGATCCAGTCCGCCGCCCTGTCCTCGTACAGGCCGACGATCCGATCCGCCGCCGGATGGCTCATCGCGCCAGGAAGGCGTCCAGTTCGCCGTAGAAGGCCTGGGGCTGGTCGAACATGATGAAGTGGGCGCTGTCGTCGATCCGCTTCAGGGTCACGCCCGGCAGACCGGCGTAGGACATCTGATAGATCGCGTCGGTGATTTGGGGCGTCATGCGCGGGTCGTTGAACTTGACGTACAGCACCTCCGTCGGAACCGCGATCTTCGTCAGTTCGGGGCGAAGGTCCGTGGTCACCAGTTCGCGGAAGGCGGCGGCCGAGACCTTCTGATCGCTGGTCCGCATGTCTTCCAGCGCCTCTTCGCGGCGGCTTTCGGTATTGATCATGCCGTTGATGGCCGTGGTCGCCTGGGCCACATAGGCCTCACGCGGGCTGTTGGCCTGGGCGGCGTAGATCTGGTCCGCGACCGGCTTGACGCTGTCGGCCGTGGTTCCGGGCGGTCCGAACATGGCGCCCATGAAGGGGATCATGTCGACCACCATCAGGCGGCCGACGCTGTCGGGATGGCGCGCCGCCAGCATCAGACCGATGGTCCCGCCCATCGAATGGCCGACGACGACGGGCTTGGACAGGTTGTTCTCGCGAATATAGCGGGCGATCTCCTCGGCGACGGGGGCCGCCACCGGGGCCGGCGCGTCTCCCTGGGCGTTGCCCTCCGCCGGGGCCCCGGCGAAGCCCTGGACATGGACGCGGTGCACCCTCCAGCCGACGCCGTCCTGGGCCGTCAGATGGTCCACCGTCCCCTGCCAGATCTCCGGCGAGGAGCTGAGGCCGGGGATCAGAATGATGTCGCGGCCGTCCATGTCCCCGTCCACCCGCACATGGATGCGGTCGGACTGGAAGTCCGCGTGCTGATGCCCGTGCCCGTGCCCAGGCTGGGGATGGGCCCCGTGCCCGTCCTGGGCCCAGGCCGGAGTTTGAGCGGCGGAGGCGGCGAACAGCAAGGCGGCGAAACCTAAGGCGCGAAACATGGCGAAACTCCCCTGTGAGACGATCCTTATGCCGCCTCAACTTTGTTTTGTAAAGTTCTCTGTGCTCTCCAGGAGGACAGACCCCGCGTCCCTCTGTTATGAGGCCCTCATGAAGCCCGCAGACGCGCCTCCCGTCCAGTCCCCGCAAGCCGAAACCGCGCCGTCGAAGACAGGCGCCCAGCCCTTCGGCAAGGGGTTCGTCGCCGACGCCTGGTATTTCGTCGCTCTGTCGCGCGACGTCGTCCCGGCAGGCCTGAAACGCTACGAGATCATGGGCGAACCCGTCCTGATCGGCCGCACCCGCGCAGGCCAGGTCTACGGGATGCGCGACATCTGTCCCCACCGAGCCGCCCCCCTGTCGGCCGGGAAACTGGTGGAAAAGCCCGGCGAGGGCGAGACGATCGAATGCCCCTATCACGGC
>MGLN01000015.1 GCA_001796045.1 Caulobacterales bacterium RIFOXYB1_FULL_67_16
AAGGCAAGATCGAGGCGGCGCGGTTCGCCCGCGAGCGCAACATCCCCTATTTCGGCATCTGCTTCGGCATGCAGATGGCGGTGATCGAGGCGGCGCGGAACCTGGCCGGCTATCCCAAGGCCTCGTCGACGGAATTCGGCCCCACGGCTGAGCCGGTTGTGGGCCTGATGACCGAATGGACCCAGGGCAATCAACGGGTTCTGCGTCAGCAGGGCGGCGACCTGGGCGGCACCATGCGTCTTGGGGCCTATGAGTCGACCCTGGCCGAGGGGTCAAAGATCGCGCAGATCTATGGAACGACGATGATCAGCGAGCGGCATCGTCACCGCTACGAGGTCAATATCAACTATCGCGAGGCGATCGAGGATAAGGCGGGGCTGGTCTTCGCCGGTCTGTCGCCCGACGGCGTCCTGCCCGAGACGGTCGAACGGCCTGACCACCCTTGGTTCATCGGCGTCCAGTATCACCCGGAGCTGAAGAGCCGGCCCTTTGCGCCGCATCCGCTTTTCGCCAGCTTCATTGAGGCGGCGGTGGTGCAGAGCCGTCTGGTCTGAGCCAACCGCGTTCACGGAGCTGCGATTCCGACGGGCGCCGTTTTTGCGATAAAATGCCTGGAACGGATCGAAATGGGACGATCCGACAGGATGGACCGTCGATGATCGGCGCCTTGCTCTATCACCTGCACCGCCATGTTCGGCTGGTGCTGATCGCCGGAGGTCTGGGGCTGGTCCTGGGCCTCGGGGCGGTGGGCTATGAGCTGGCGCACCGTCTGGAGGCGCCGTCGGCCCGACCGGAGGAGACCGGCCGGGCCTGAGCCGTCAGTCGATCTTCAGCCGCATGAAGACCATGCCGCCGTCCGGATCGCCGCCGTAGATCGGCTCGAGCGCGTCGGGCACGCGGTTCACCGCATAGAGGGCGCCGAGGCCGAAGCGGACGCGGGGGGCGATGCGCCAGTCGCGGACGGCGCCCAGAGAGGCCTTGCCGACCGTGTAGAGGGGGCCGTGGCCGCCGTGGTCGCCGGGGACCAGTTCGTCGGTCTCGATCCGTTCGGCCCGGGCGAAGACGGTCCAGCGCTCGTTCGGATGGACGGCGGATTCCAGCAGCCAGCCGTCCTTGGACTCGTTGTGACTGTTGGTCTTGCGGCCCCAGGCCAGGGTCGAGGACCACCAGCCTGTCTTGCCCAGGCGACGGGTGTGGATCGCGCTGGCCGACCATTTGGTCTCGTCCTCGTCGGGCTCCAGCTGTTCCGGGGCCGAGACGTCGGCGTAGGAGGCCTGGAGCGACCATTGGTCGGTCGGGTTCCAGGAACCCCGCACCGACCAGCTGTCCAGTTTCGGCGTATCTATGCCCCAGCGTTCCTCGTCCGGTTCGCGTCCCTTGAAGGCCGAGGTCTCGATCTTGAACCGGTCGTGGGCCCAGCCCAGGGTGGTGACGCCGAAGACGATATGGGTCGAGTCCAGCCAGTGGTGGGTGATGGGCGCCTCGGGACTGTCCATCGCGCTCATCCGGTGCATGAAGGCGGGCGGGCCGAAGGCGGGCTCGCCGGGAAGGCCGATGTAGCCGTAGAGGCTGTCCTTGTCGGACAGGCGTTTGGAATAGCTGGCCGACAGCTCCATGAAGAAGTCGTGCGGATGCTGGCGGTCGACCAGGGGATCGACGCCGTTCGCCGTTTCGCCGGCGGCGAGCAGCAGCGGATAGCCGGACTTGCCCATCAGGGGGTCGGGGCTGAGCATGGCGCGCAGGTTCAGGGTCGAGCCGTCGTCGAAGTCGCGGCGCGCCGTGGTCATCAGCATGCCCGAGACGAAGGTCTTGTCGCCGCCGCGGGGACCGGACTGGGTGTCGTAGGTCAGGTTCAGCAGGGCGTGGGTCATGACCGTCCAGTCGCCCCGGACGGTGTGGATGCCGGCATGTTCGCCGGAGTCGGGCTGCCAGCTGGTGCCTGAGGCGTCGCGGCTCATGGGCCAGGCGCCGTAGGGGCTGGTCATGATGTGGGGCATGTCGGCCATGTTGTGGCCGGCGTGAGGATCGGCGGCTGGCGCAGTCTGGTGGTGGGAATGGTCTTGCGCGCTTGCGACCTGAGCGAGGGCGAGCAGGGAGACGCCGGCGAGGGCGCCGACGAGGGTATGAGGAGCCATGATGGCCTCCTTGAATGATCGTGACTGAGGGCGCCGCGAGGGGCGCAGGGGTTCAGGCGATCAGGAGGCGGGGCGGGCCGGGCTCGGGCGAGAGCAGGCGGCCGGCGGGGAAGTCGATCAGGGGGGCGGTGAGGCGAGCGGGAGCGACGCTCGGGCCCGGGCGGGCGGCGGGGTCGAGCGCCGGCGCCGTTACGCAGGCGGCGCAGCAGGCCATGGCCTTCATCGCCTTGTTCTGGTGAGCGGGCGTCTGGTCCGGCGCGGGATGGCGGGCCTCGGCGCTCTTCTCGTGGCAGGGCGCCTCGGCCATGGCCGGCCCTGCCGAGACGCCGACGGCGCCCAGGGTCAGCACCGCCAGGGCGCCGATCAGCAGCAGAAGGGACGAGACGATCTTCACGCCGCCAAGGATAGGCGTTGCAACCCGGCGCCGCAATGTATCGCCCGTGTCATTCACCGCGCCGGCTTCTTGTCGATCAGGGGCAGGCCCGGCGCGTCGGGCGGGGTCCGGCCGCCGGCGCCCAACTCCCGCTGCATGAAGACGACGTCGCGCCAGTCGTCGTGTTTCCAGCCCGCCGCCTTGAACACCCCGGCGTCGGCGAAGCCGCGGGCGCGGTGCAGGGCGATGGAGCCCTCATTCTCGGAATCGCCGATCACGGCGACCATCTGGCGCAGGCCGAGCGCCTCGCAATGATTGATTAGTTGATCCAGCAGGGCGCCGGCGACGCCGCGGCTGCGGGCCTCGGGCGCGACATAGATCGAGTCCTCGACCATGTAGCGATAGGCCTGGCGGGTGCGGAACGGGCCGGCGTAGGCGTAGCCGACGACGACGCCGTCGATTTCGGCGACCAGCCGGGGCAGACCCAGGGCCTGGACGGCGGCGAACCGGGCCGTCATCTCGATCTCGTCCGGCGGCTCCAGCTCGAAGGTGCCGCGCCCGTTGGCGACGCTGTCGGCATAGATGGCGGTGATCGCCGCCATGTCGGCGGGGGTCGCCTCGCGGATCTGGACGTCAGGCCGCATCAGCCCAGCAGCCGCGCGGCCTGGGGGGCGAAATAGGTCAGGACGCCCGCGCAGCCGGCCCGCTTGAACCCGTGCAGGGTCTCAAGGATGGCCCGGTCCTGGTCCAGCCAGCCGTTGGCGACCGAGGCCTGGATCATCGCGTACTCGCCCGACACCTGATAGGCGAAGGTCGGGACGCGGAAGGTCTCGGACACGCGGCGGACGATGTCGAGATAGGGCATGCCCGGCTTGACCATGACGGCGTCGGCCCCCTCCGACAGGTCCATGGCGACCTCCTTCAGGGCCTCGTCCGAGTTGGCGTAGTCCATCTGATAGGTCTTCTTGTCGCCCTTCAGCGCTTTCGAAGAGCCGACGGCGTCGCGGTAAGGGCCGTAGAAGGCCGAGGCGTATTTGGCCGCATAGGAGAGGATCAGGGTGTCGTGGAAGCCGTTGGCCTCCAGGGCCTCGCGGACGGCCTGGATGCGGCCGTCCATCATGTCCGACGGGGCCACGACGTCGGCGCCGGCATGGGCGTGGATGAAGGCCTGTTCGGCGAGGCGGTCCAGGGTGGCGTCATTGACGATCCGCTCGCCCTCCAGAACCCCGTCGTGGCCGTGGTCGGTGTAGCAGTCTAGCGCGACGTCGGTCATGATCCCGATCTCGGGCGCGGCGTCCTTGATGGCCCTGATACAGTCGGGGATCAGGCCGTCGGGATCGGTGGCGCCCGTGCCGACCGCGTCCTTGAGGGCGCCGTCGATATTCGGGAAGAGGGCGAGCATCGGAATGCCCAGATCGCGCGCCTCGACCGCCGCCTTGGCGGCTTCCTTGGGCGACAGGCGGAAGACGCCGGGCATGGAGGCGACGGGGACGCGGTCCTCGGCGCCGTCGTGGACGATCAAAGGCCAGATCAGGTCGGCCGGGGTCAGGACGGTCTCGGCGACCATGCGGCGCACCCAGGGGCTGGCGCGCAGACGCCGGGGACGGGCGAGCGGGAAGGGAGCAGGCTGATAGGGGAGCATGGCGGGACTTTCGAAATCTGTCGCCGGACTAGCGCCGCAGGGGCCGGGGCGCAAATCGCGTGAGGCTTCCAATCGTTTCCAGCGTGATACCGGCTTGCGCGGATCGACGAAATGCGAGCCTATCGCATCAAATCCAGGGAGACGGCGATGATGAGACGATGGGCGACGGGTGCGGCGGTTCTGGCCCTGGCGGCGGGGCTGTCGGGATGTATCATCGTCGCCTCCGACGGCGGCGAGCGGATCGTCGTCCAGGAGGCGTCGGGCGATCTGGGGGCACCGGCCTATGTCTCGCTCTATACCGACGCGGTCGCCGATCCGAAGCGTCCGGCGGAAGAGGTGGCGCGCGATCCCCTGCGCCATCCGGCCGAGATCCTGGCCTTCGCCCAGCTGGCGCCGGGCGACAAGGTGGCCGACGTCCGGCCGGGCGCCGGCTATTTCACCCGCCTGTTCTCGGACGTGGTCGGGCCGACGGGCCGGGTCTACGCCTTCGTGCCCGAGCGGACCATGGCGCGGGAGAACCCCCTGGCCGACGCCCTGGTCGCCGCCTATCCCAATGTGACGCGGGTCAACGGCCTGCTGGACGCCATGACCTATGACCAGCCGCTGGACATGGTCTTCATGAGCCAGGAGTACCACGACTTCCACATCCCCGGTTTCAACACCGATGTGGCCCGGATGAACGCCGCCGTCTTCGCGGCCCTGAAGCCCGGCGGCCGCTATATCCTGATCGACCATCAGGCGGCGCCGGGGACGGGGATTTCGGCGGTCCAGACCCTGCACCGGATCGAGGGCGACTATCTGAGGCGCGAGGTCGAGGCCGCCGGCTTCGTCTTCGAGGCCGAGAGCCGGGCGGTGGCCAATCCCGAGGACGATCACAGCCTGAACGTCTTCGACGCGGCCATTCGCGGCAAGACCGACCAGTTCGTCTATCGCTTCAGGAAGCCGGGCTGAGATCGTCATTTTCCGCCGCCTCGGTTAGGCCCGCGCGCGCCTCCCGCGCCTCCCGCGCCCGTCGCAGGGCGCCGACCTCCGCCCGGAGAAGCGGGGCGGGGACGATATAGTCGGCATAGAGCGTGCGGCGCCGGGCCCTGATCTGCCGCAGGAACAGGCCTTCGCGCTCGGTCAGGGGTTCGGCTTCTCCGGCGGCGATCAGCTCGAGCCTGTGTCGCTGCAGCGCATAGGCGAAGGCGTCGTCATGGCGGGCGCTGGACGGACGGCGAGGACGCATCGGGACTCCTTTTGGACGTGGGTGAATTGGCTCTGTCTTCGCCGTTGTGGCGGCGAAGTTCGGGGAGGGCTCGGGACGCCGGGGCTGCGCCCGGAGTGGATGTGTTTTACCGTTTCGGCGCAGGC
>MGLN01000016.1:0-206 GCA_001796045.1 Caulobacterales bacterium RIFOXYB1_FULL_67_16
TACGGAACGCGAGACCAATATGGCCGCCGACGCCAAGCGCGAGCTGAACCGGCTGGATCACGAACTGGACCGACTCCAGGCCGAGATCGCCGCCGCCCCCGCTCGCGGCCCCGAACTGGACAAGGCCCTGGCCGCCGCCGAGGAGGCCCGCAAGACCGCCGACGCCGAGGTCGAACGCCTGGCCGCCGCCCTCGCCGCCGTGGAGG
>MGLN01000016.1:213-5131 GCA_001796045.1 Caulobacterales bacterium RIFOXYB1_FULL_67_16
CAACGCCGAGGCCGCCCGCCGCCGCGACGCCGAGACCCGCCTGTCCCGCGTCGCCGCACAGCTGGAACAGGCGAGGCGCGAACGCGAGACCCTGGGTCCGCTGGAGACGCCGGAGCTGGAGGCCGCCCGTCAGGCGCTGGAGATCGCCCAGGCCGAACTGACCGCCGCCCGCGAGGCCGTCGAGGCGGCCGAGGCCAAACGCGGCGACCTGGCCCGCGCCGAGCAAGAGGCCCGCACCGCCGCCCGCGCCGCCGAGGACCGGTTGGGCAGGCTCCAGACCGAAGCGCGCGGCCTGGCCCAGCTGCTGGTCGGCGGCAAGCGCGACCATCCGCCGGCGCTCGACAAGGTCCGCGCCGACCGGGGCTATGAAGCCGCCCTCGCCGCCGCCCTGGGCGAAGACCTGGACGCGGCCCTGGACGCCCGCGCCGCCGCCTACTGGGGCGGCGCCGAGCCCCGCCCCCCGGTCTGGCCCGCCGGGGTCGAACCGCTGGCCGATCACGTCCAGGCTCCCGACCAGTTGGCCGCCCGCCTGGCCCTGTGCGGCGTCGCGTCGCGCGCCCAGGCGGCCGAACTGGCCCGCACTCTGCCGGTCGGCGCCCGTCTGGCGACGCCCGAGGGCGACCTGTTCCGCTGGGACGGCTTCGTCAGCCGCGCCGAGGCGCCCCGTCCCGCCGCCGTGCGTCTGGCCCAACGCACCCGCCTGGCTGAGCTGGAAGCCGAGATCGACAAGGGCAAGCCGGCGCTTGAGCAGGCCCAGGCCCAACAGAAGGCGGCCGCCGAAGCCTTCCGCGCGGCCGAGGAGACGGTAAAGACCGCCCGTCTCAAGCCCTTCGCCCTCGACAAGGCCGTCACCGCCGCCCGTGACCACGTCGAAAGTCTGACGCGGGACCAGACCCGCCGCGAAGCCCGCGCCCAGGCGCTGGACGAGGCCCTAGCCCGCCTGGCGGCAGAAGTAGCCGAGGCTGAGGCCGCCCTGGTCGCCGCGCAGACGGTGGAGGCCCCATCGGAAACCCTGGCCGGTCTGCAGGAGGATCTGGCCGCCGCCCGCGCCGCCGCTGAAGCCGCCCGCTTCGCCGCCCAAACCGCCCGGTCGGACCGTGACGCCGAGGCTCGCGACCGCCAGGGCCGGGAGCAACGCTTGGCGGGCCTGACCCGCGCCCGCGACGGCTGGATCGCCCGATCCAAGGACAGCGGCGGCCGGCTGGCCACGCTGGAGAAGGATGCTGAAAAGACAGCCGCCCTGCTGAAGCAGGCCGAGGTCGCGCCCCAAGGGTTCGCCCAACAGCGCGGGAAACTGCTGGATACGCTGACCGCCGCCGAACAGCGCAAACAGGCCTCGTCCGACGCCATGGCTGTAGCCGAGAGCGCCGCGGCCGAGGCTGACCGCGCCGCCCGCGCCGCCGAGGCCGCCGCCTCCCAGGCGCGCGAAGCCCGCGCCGGTCTGGCCGCTCGGGCCGAGGCTGCGGCCGAGAAGCTGACCGAGGCCGAGGCGACCTTGCGCGAGACGGCGCAGATGTCGCCGGAAGACCTAGCCCGCAAGCTGACCGATGAGGCCGTGGCCCGGCCGCCGGACGCCGCCGGCGCCGAGAGCCTGCTGTACGGGCTTGAGCGCGAACGCGAGGCCCTGGGCGCCGTCAATCTGCGCGCCGAGGACGAGGCGACCGAATACGGCGAGCGGCTGAACAGCATGAAGTCGGAGCGGATCGACCTGACCCAGGCCATCGCCAAGCTGCGCGACGGGATCGACGAGCTGAACGCCGAGGGGCGCGAGCGGCTGATCGCCGCCTTCGATGTAATCAACGCCAACTTCAAGGCCCTGTTCGAGGCCCTGTTCGACGGCGGCCAGGCCGAGCTGAAACTGGTCGAGAGCGACGATCCGCTGGAGGCCGGGCTGGAGATATACGCCTGCCCGCCCGGCAAGCGGCTGTCGGTCATGAGTCTGATGAGCGGCGGCGAACAGGCCCTGACGGCGGCGGCCCTGATCTTCGGCGTCTTCCTGGCCAATCCCGCGCCGGTCTGCGTGCTGGACGAGGTGGACGCCCCGCTGGACGATGCGAACGTAGACCGGTTCTGCAAGATGCTGCACGAGATGCGGTCGCGGACCGACACCCGTTTCATCGTCATCACCCACAACCCCGTGACCATGAGCCGGATGGACCGGCTGTACGGCGTCACCATGCCCGAGCGCGGCATGAGCCAGCTGGTCAGCGTGGATCTGAAGCAGGCGGAGAAGCTGGTCGCATGATCGCCCTGCTGCTCGCCATGGCCGACCCTCAGTTGGTCGAAACCGGCATCGGCAGGTTCGCCGTCTACGCCGACGTCGCCTCCATCGAGCGGGACGGAGACCAGGCCCGGATGCGCGAGCTTCAGGTGACCGAGGCGGGGTTCAAGGTCGGGGATGTGACCTATGTCGGCGGCTGGTCCCGCTGGGCCTTCGATTGCCGGACACAGATGGCCGACCGGCTCGACTTCGCATCCTTGCGCGAAGACGGAACCGAAGGCCCCGCGACCCCAGACCCCGCCCCGGCCTATGCGGCGGCTGCTGGCGGAGATGCTGCGGAGCTGCTGGCGGTGGCGTGCGGGGAGGCTCCGGCGGGCGAGAGGCTCACGCTTGATCAGGCGATCGCTCGAGGCCAGGCGGCGCTGAAGGACTGACGCCGCCCCCACCCGGCCGCTGTGCGGCCACCCTCCCAAAAGGGGGGAGGGAGAGGGCGCCCCTTGCTTCTCCCTCCCCTTCAGGGGAGGGTGGTTGAGCGTAGCGAGACCGGGTGGGGGCGGCCCAGAATGGCCAGGATTGCCAAGGCCAGAGCCATGCGAAAATCCATGAGCCCCCCGGAAGCGCGGCTTTGGCTGTCGCTGCGTCGCCTGCGCGCATAGGGCTTTCACTTTCGACGCCAGCACCCCCTGCTTGGCTATTATCTCGACTTCGTCTGCCTCTCGCGAGGACTGGTGGTTGAGGTCGATGGGGGGTCGCACGAGGGGCGCAGCGACTGGGATCGACGACGCGACGACGCCCTGTTGCAGGTGGGGTTGAAGACGCTTCGCATCCCGGCCGTCGACGTCAGAGATCATCTGCCTGAGGTTTTGGACTTCATCATCCGGGAACTTCAGGCGGCCGCCCCCACCCGGCCGCTGCGCGGCCACCCTCCCCGGAGCGGGGAGGGAGATTAAAAGGCCGTTCCGATCCTTGCGGCCATTCCAGGCGGTCGCGCGGCAAGGCTTCACGGCATTCGTCGCGCATGAAGGCCATCAGCTTCTCGCGAATCTCGCAGCGGAGGTCGAAGGCCACCGGCGCGGAGCGGGCGCTGGCCAGGCAGCGGACCTGAAGCACCCGCTCGGTGATGTCCGTGACCTGCATGACCTGGACGTCGCCGTCCCACAGCTTGGACGACTTGACGATCCCCTCGAAGGCCGAGCGCAGCTTGTCGATCGGCGCCTCGTAATCGACGTAGAAGAAGGCTGTGCCGATCAGGCGGGCGTTCTCGCGGGTCCAGTTCTGGAACGGCGTCGTGATGAAATAGGACAGGGGCAGCACCATCCGACGCCAGTCCCACAGCTTGACCACCACATATGTGGCGGTGATCTCCTCGACATTGCCCCACTCGTTCTCGACTATGACGGCGTCGTCGAGGCGGATCGGCTGGGTCAGGGCGATCTGGATGCCGGCGACCATGTTCGTCAGGATCGGCTGAAGGGCCAGACCGGCGATGATGCCCACCACACCGGCCGAGGCCAGAAGACTGACGCCCCATTGGCGGAAGCCGGCGATGGTCATCAGGGCCAGACCGACCGTGACGATGAACAGGAGCACCTTGGCCACGCGCTGCAGGATGCGGGTCTGGGTCAGGTGTTTGCGGGCGAGCAGATTGTCTTCGACGGCGATATTGTACCGCTTCAGGTGCATCACCGACCACATGTCCAGCAGGCCCGAGGCCAGCCAGCCCAGGGTCAGGACGAACAGGAACTGCAGGATGTTGCGGATGTCCTGGGACGGACCGGGGTCCATCGGCGAGACGGTCACGCCGATGCCGATGCCGATGATGATGATCAGGACCCGCAGCTTGACCCGCGCGCGTTCGACCGCTCCGCGCCAGAAGACGTCCTTGTTCTTCACGACCCGGCGCAGAATGGCGAAGACGATCTTGTGGGTCAGCCAGCCGCCGCCGACGAAGACCAGCAGGACCAGGCCGATCACGGCCCATTCGGGCAGCCAGTCGAACTGGCTCCACAGGGCGCGGACTTGGCGGGTCAGGGCGATGATTTCGGGAGGCATGGGCTTCCTAACGCATCAGGGCCGCAAGGGTTGAGGTTTCCTCCCTATCGCGCAGCGGTTGGGAGGAGACATTATGGGCGCTTCGCCGTCGCCTCCACCAGGTCGGCCAGGCGTTCCGCAGCGTCCGGGATGGCGACCGAGCGGGCCGCCGCCGACATGGACGCCAGGCGGGCGGGGTCGGACAGCAGGGCGTCGAGGGTCGCGGTCAGGCCCTGAACCGTCAGGTCGTCCTCCAGCACCATCGCGGCCGCCCCGGCGTCGACCAGGGCCTTGGCGTTCAGGCGCTGGTGGTCGTCCATGGCGATCTTCAGCGGGATCAGCACCGACGGCAGGCCCGCGATCGCCAGTTCGGCGCAGGTCGAGGCGCCCGACCGGCCGACGATCAGATGGGCCTTGGCCAGGCGCTCGGCCATGTCGCGGAAGAAGGGGGCGACCTCGGCCTCGATCCCGGCCTCCAGATAGATCTGGCGGGCGGTCTCCAGGGTTTCGGGCCGGGACTGCTGCTGCACCTTCAGGCGGCGGCGCAGGGCTTCCGGCAGGGCCGCCAGCGCCCGGGGCGTGGTCTCGGACAAGATGCGCGCGCCCTGGCTGCCGCCGGTGACCAGGACATGGACGGGACCGCCCTCCACCGGGGCGGCGTAGGGA
>MGLN01000016.1:5145-8287 GCA_001796045.1 Caulobacterales bacterium RIFOXYB1_FULL_67_16
AGCCGACGACATGGGATCGGCCCTGCACCTTGGCCGGCGCCTTCTCCAGCGTGGGGAAGGACGAGGCCACCTCGCCGACATAGGGGGCCAGGATGCGGTTGGTGCGGCCCAGCACCGCGTTCTGCTCATGAACGACGGTCGGGCGCTGCGACGTGACCGCCGCCACCAGGGCCGGCGCCGACGGATAGCCGCCGAAGCCGACGACCACGTCGGCGCCCAGCCGGTCGAAGGCCTCGCGCGCCTGCACCACCCCTTTGAAGATCTGCACCCCGGCCTTGATCAGGCCCAGGGGGCCGGAGCCGGTCGCCGCATCCAGGGCCAGACGTTCCTCGGCCGGGAAGGCGTGGGCGTATTGCTCGCCGCGATGATCGGTGGCCAGCACCACGCGCCAGCCGCGCCCGGCCAGCTCCCGCGCCAGGGCCTCGGCCGGGAACATGTGGCCGCCGGTTCCGCCGGCGGCGACGACGCAGAGTTTGGACATCAGGGACGGTCTCCGAAGGGCTGGGTCTGCATAGTCTCAAATGGCCGCAGGCACACGGGGGGCGTGGCACGAAAACAGGGTGACAAAGCGCCAAAAGCGCCACGTGCCGCTTGAATAGTCTGAAACCACGCCCTTGGTCCTCCACCTTCGAAGACAGCAGGATGGCATGGTTTTGGAGGGTGGTGAGGAGAAGGCGGTTGGGTGGGGTCAGCGCCTTGATAAGGCGGAGATTTGCGATCCAGATTGTGCGCGTTCCAGCTCCATCTCCTTTCGTCATCCTCCGACGAGCGTAGCGAGATCGGGGGACCCAGCGGCGCGCGAAAGCGCGAACCTGTCGCGGACACGAGCGTCAAACAGCCAGCGGCGGACGCATCGCCTTCGGCGCCTCCCCCGGTCCCGCTCCGCGGGCCGGAGGATGACGAGGGGTCCCCCGGTCTGCGCCGCGAAGACGCGGCTTGCCGGAGGATGACGAAAGAAGAGAGCCGCTTACAGCAACCGCCGTCCCGGCCGGGCCAGGCTGGCGCCCGGTTCGTAGGCGCCCGGCCGGCGCCGGGTCAGGGCCAGGGCGAAGCCCATGGTCAGGCCCATGGCGATCATGGAGGAGCCGCCGTAGCTGATCAAGGGGAGGGTCATGCCCTTGGTCGGGATCAGGTTCAGGTTCACCGCCACATTGATACAGGCCTGTAGTCCGATCAGCATGAACAAGCCCGCCGCCGCCGTCTGCTCGAACGGATCGGTCAGCTTCATGGCCCGGCGCAGGCCCCGCACCACGATGAAGGCGTAGAGGCCGATCATGGTCAGGCTGAGCACCAGGCCGAATTCCTCGGCGCCGACGGAATAGATGAAGTCGGTGTGCAGGTCGGGAACGTGGCGCTTCATCACCCCCTCGCCCACCCCGCGTCCGACCAGGCCGCCGGCGCGAATGGCCTCTGCGGCGGCGTCGATCTGGTGGGTGTCGGTGGTCTCGGGCGAGAAGAAGCGGCTGAGGCGGTCGCGCATGTGGCCGAAGACGAAATAGAGGGAGACCAGGCCCGCCATGCCCGCGCTGGCCAGGACCGCCATCCATTTGAACGGGACCCCGGCCATGAAGAAGACGGCCATGAAGGTGGTTGTGATCAGCAGGGTCTGGCCGATGTCCGGCTGGATCAGCAGCAGGCAGACGGTCAGGGCGTAGAATCCGAAGGCGATGGTGACCCCCGGCACCCCCTGCCCCTTCTGCGCCTCGGCGAACATCCAGGCGGCGAAGACGATCAGGCCGGGCTTGGCGAATTCGCTGGGCTGCAGGCTGAAGGGGCCGAAATTCACCCAGCGCGCCGCCCCCTTCACCGTGTCGCCGATGAAGGGCAGGGCCATCATCACGACGATGGCGCCCAGCAAGGCCAGAACGGCGATCCGCCGCACCCCGCGCGGCGACATCAGCGAGGTGGTCAGCATCAGGGTCAGGCTGATGCCGGCGAAGACCATCATCCGCCACGAGTAGTGGAAGGGATCGGTGATGGATTCATCGGCCAGAATGGCCGCAGGGCTGGAGGCGAAGCTGAGCGAGACGCCCAGGCCCATCAGGGCCAGGGCCGCGCCCAGCAGGCCGCGATCCACAGTCCAGAACCACTGTGCGACCGGGCTCTGGTCGTTGCGGGAGAAGGCGGGGGTGTAGGAGGCGCTCATCGGGCTGTCTCCGGGGTTGCGCCGAGGTTCAGCACGGCGGCGCGGAAGGCCTCGCCCCGCGCCTCGAAGTCGGGGAACTGGTCGAAACTGGCGCAGGCGGGCGACAATAGCACGATCTGGTCTCCGCCCGCAGCCTGGGCGTCGGCGGCGGCGGCGGCCACGGCGGCGTCCATGGTTTTCGAGATGACGTGGGGCGTGTCGCCCAGGGCGTGGGCGAAGGCCTGGGCCGCCTCGCCGATCAGATAGGCCTTGGCCACGCGCGGGAAGAGGTCGGTCAGATCATCGATGCCGCCGTCCTTGGGCTTGCCGCCTGCGATCCAGAAGACCTTGGGATAGGAGGACAGGGCCTGACGCGCGGCGTCGGCGTTGGTGGCCTTGGAGTCGTTGATGAAGCGGACCGGGCCGATATGGCCGACGGCCTCCATCCGGTGGGCCAGGCCGGGGAAGGTGAGCAGGCCTTTGACGGCGGCCTCATGCGACACGCCCAGGGCGCGGGCGGCGGCATAGGCGAAGGCGGCGTTCTGGGCGTTGTGGCGACCGGGGAGCGAGCGGGCGGCGGAGAGGTCTGCGATCAGCGCCCCATCACGGAATATCTCCCCGGCTCGCGCCACATAGCCTTCTCCCCTTGCGGGAGAAGGTGGGCCCGAAGGGCTCGGATGAGGGGTCGGTTCAGGCTCGACGACGGAGGACGGCAGGCGCTGGAGCGACCCCTCATCCGTCTCGCTTCGCGAGCCACCTTCTCCCGCAAGGGGAGAAGGAAGGGTGGAGATGCGGGTGATGGGGCGGCCGTTGTTGGAGAGCGTTTCCACGACCCCCCGCCCCCAGTCTTCGTCCACTCCGACCAGGGCCACGTCTTCCGGTCCCTGGGCGGCAAAGATACGCCGCTTCGCCGCGACATAGCCCTCCATCCCGCCGTGACGGTCCAGATGGTCGGGCGAGACATTGGTCAGGATCGCCACGTCGGGGGCAAACCGGGTCGTCAGGTCCAGCTGATAG
>MGLN01000017.1:0-165 GCA_001796045.1 Caulobacterales bacterium RIFOXYB1_FULL_67_16
GAGTCCAAGAGCCTGAAACTGTACCTGACCAGTTTCCGCAACCACGGCGCCTTCCACGAGGACTGCACGGTCGCCATCGGCCGGCGTCTGGCGGATCTGCTGGACCCGAAATGGCTGAGGATCGGGGGGTACTGGTATCCGCGCGGGGGGATCCCGATCGACGTC
>MGLN01000017.1:254-24061 GCA_001796045.1 Caulobacterales bacterium RIFOXYB1_FULL_67_16
GCCCGCGACGTCTGGATCAACCGCCGAAACGGATACGGACCCCGGCGTTGGCGACGAACCCCTCCAACGGGGCCCAGGCGTCGGTTGTCCAGCGGCCGTCCGCCGTGCGGGTCGGCCGGAGCAAGGAATCGCTCCGGGTCTGGCGTTCGTCCAGAAGGTTTTCCAGGTTCAGGAACAGGCGGTAGCGACCCAGAACCACCTCGCCCAACAGCCCCAGCTCCCAGTAGGCCTCGCTGCGATCGCGGTAGGGATCGTCGTCCAGCGGCTGGGCGCCTGTGTAATAGGCCTCGAAGCCCAGGCGGCCGCGATCGTGTTTCTCCCACATGGCCACGAAGCCGGCCGAATGACGGGGCGTCATCGGCTTGTCGCGCCGCGCCGATCCTGCTTCCTCCGGCTCGTCGGCGTCCAGATACATGTAGTTGGCGGTGAGCACGAAAGGCGCCCGGCGCCAGCGGCCCAGCAGCTCGACCCCACGGGTGCGGGTGACGCCGTCCACGTTGATCAGCCGCGGTCGGTCTGCGGTGACAGGCTGAAGCCGCACTGCGTCGTCTATGTCCGACCCGAACAGCGTCAGGCTGGTCTCCCAAGGTCCTCTGGCCCAGCCCAGGTCCAATGAGGCGGTCGAGGCCGTTTCCACCTCCAGATTGGCGATGGGCTCCAGCCGCGACAGGCCGGCGGCCTCGGTCTCCTCCACGAAGGGCGTAGGGGCGTAAAAGCCGCGACCCCACGAACCGCGAACCGTCCACGGACCCGGCCGCCACAGCAGGGACAATCGCGGGCTGAACTGACCGCCGTAGCGGCTGTGGTCGTCATAGCGGGCGCTGGCCGAAATCGTCAGATCCTCGGTCCAGTCGCGTTCGACCTGGGCGAAAACGGCCGGGGCCGTGTAACGATAGTCGAAGGCCGGGAAGGCGTCCGAGGCGTAGTCGTCCGCCTGCCACACCAGGCCGCCCATCCAGTCGGCGCCCATAGCCTCGGCCGAGACGGAGGACTCCACCAGGAAGGTCTGGTGGCGGTCGTCTTCGATCAGATCGCCGTACCGGTGGCGGTGGCTCTGTTCGACGGCGGACGCGCGGGTCTGGAGCCAGGCGCGGTCGCCCAGAGGCCGTTCATAGACGGCGCCGGCGTCCAGGCGGTCGGTCTCCTGATCCAGGCGGAAGGGCCGGCCGTCGGGGGCCAGGGCGCCGTCGCGCGTGCCGCCCCGGCGCCGCTCGGTCATGCCGCCCGCCGTCAGGAACAGGGTCGCGCCGTCGTCGCCGTTCCAGAACAGCCGCGGCCGGGCCGACCAGCGTGTGTAGCCGGCCATGTCGATCCAGCCGTCGTCGTCCAGGTCCTGGATCGCCTGATGGTTGTAGGTCGCCAGGACGGAGCCGCTCCAGTCTGAAGTCAGGGGAGCAGCGGCGTAGGCCGAGACGTCCTGACCGTCGCGCGAGGTGGCGTTCAGGATCAACTCGCCTTCGCGGGTTTCGCCCGGTCGGCGGGAGATCAGATTGACCACGCCGCCCAAAGCCTGTCCGCCGTACAGCGCCGAGGCGGCGCCCTTGATCACCTCGACCTGCCCCAGATCGCTGGGCGGGATCTGCAGCAGGCCCAGGGACGAGGATTGGCCGCCGTAGAGGGGCAGGCCATCGGCCAGCAACTGAGTGTAGCGACCCCTCATGCCCTGAACGCGAACGTTGGCGGATCCCAGTCCGGGGGAGGTGACCTGGACGCGCACCCCGCCGGTTTCGGCCAGGATCATCGAGATGTTGCCTGGACGCATGATGAGCTTTTCGGCGATCTCCTCTTCGTTCAGCACCTCGATCCGGACGGGCTCGTCCTGAACGCGCCGGCGGGAGCGGGTGGAGACGACGAAGATCTCCTCCAGCTCCGCGGCCTCTTCGGCGGGCGGTGTTTGGGGCGGGTATGGCGAGGTCTGGCTCTGGTCTTGGGCGAGGGCGGCGGCGGGCAACAGAGTCGCGAAGGCGACTCCGGCCATGAGATGATAGGCGATGGTCATGATCTGATCCTCGGCCGGCGCACGGGCCGGCCCTGACGACGATAGGCGCGCTCCACTCAGCAGCGGAACGACGCGGACGAGGCGAAGTGGGCCTGTGAGGCCCCGGCGGGATCAGACGCGCGGGGGCCGGTCGGGGCCGGCGGTATCGACCGGCGGAGGTTCCGGCGACTGGCGCCAGGCGTGACGCGCGGCTGCGTGCGCCGGCGTCTGGATCAGGATCGGGTCTGATCTATATGCGGGGTGGGGCGCGTGGCAGCAGCCGTTGGCGCAGGCCGGGCCGCAATCGATGCAGCCCTGGTCCTGATCCGAAACGGCTTCGCCGACGACGGCGACCGCGGCGCAGTTCGCTTCGGCGCACGCGTGGGCCGACACCGCAGGCGCAAAGGCGACAAGCGCCAGCACCAGCTGCAAAACCAGCTTCAGACCGGCTGACAGGGAGGTCGCAGGGCGTCGCATCTCAGGCCCGGGCTTAAGTGGATCGGCCGTAGATGGCAAGTTGGAGTGTGTGGAGTGAGAGCTTGCGTCTTTCTGCCCTTGCGGGAAAAGGTGGGCAAGCGAAGCGAGGCCGGATGAGGGGTTGTTCGGTCTTGCCGCCTGTTCTCCCATTCGCGTCGAGGTTTGTGTGACCCCTCATCCGTCGGCCTGCGGCCCCCACCTTCTCCCGCAAGGGGAGAAGGCATGAGCCATCGGCTTCCCCTGGAGGCCTGGGGCCGTCGTCTGATGACGAGGGCGGAGACCTGGGCGGACGCATCGAAGGCGCGTCGCTACGCCTACGAATTCCTCTGGTTCGGGCTGAAACAGGGGTGGGCGTGTCTGTTCGGGGGGCTGATGCTGGGGCTGATCGTCGGCACCTTCCTGTGGTGGCCGGATACGGCGCCGATCTCGCGGTATGATTTCCTCGCCGTCGGGGCGGTGGTGATCCAGGCGGCCATGCTGGCCTTCCGGCTGGAGAGCTGGGAGGAGGCGCGGGTGATCTTCCTGTTCCATGTGGCGGGAACGATCATGGAGCTGTTCAAGACCGCGCACGGGTCGTGGGTCTATCCGGAGGACAGTCTGCTGCGCATCGGCGCCGTGCCGCTGTTCTCGGGCTTCATGTATGCGGCGGTGGGCAGTTATATCGCGCGGGTGCAGCGGATTTTTCATATCCGGGTGCGGCGGTATCCGCCGCTGTGGACCACCTGGCTGCTGGCGGCGGCCATCTATGTGAACTTCTTCGCCCATCACTGGCTGCCGGATGTGCGGATCGTTCTGTTTCTGGCGACGGCTCTGCTGTTCGGGCGGGGGTGGTTCTATTTCACGGCGGACCGGCGTCGGCGGTCGATGCCGCTGCTGCTGGGATACGGGCTGGTGGCCCTGTTCATCTGGTTCGCCGAGAACCTGGGCACCTTTGCGCGGGCCTGGACCTATCCGGGGCAGGACGGGGGCTGGGAGCCGGTGTCCCTGCAAAAGCTGGGCGCCTGGTTCCTGCTGATGATCATTTCGGTGGTGCTGGTCTCGCTGGTGCACCGGCCGGAGGAAGAGCCGTCAGGCTGCGCCGGCCATTGACTCGCCGGCCAGTGAGGCGGGGGCGCCCGGCCAGGCGACGGGGGGCAGGGCCTCGAACCCCGGCTTGGCCAGCAGATAGCCTTGCATCAGCTTGACCCCCAAGTCGCGTAGCACGTTCAGCTCGGCCAGGGTCTCGATGCCTTCGCAGACCGGTTCGACGCCCAGATCGCGCAGCATGTTCAGGGTGTTGCGCACGATGGTGCGTTTGACCGGGTCGGTGTCGATGTTGCGGATCAGGGCCATGTCCAGCTTGACGATGTCCGGCTGGAACAGGGTGAGCAGACCCAGGCCCGCATAGCCGGCGCCGAAGTCGTCGATGGCGGTCTTGAACCCCATGGCCCGATAGGATCGCAGGATGTTCAGGATGTGGTCGGCGTCCATCGCCTCGCTCTCGGTGAACTCGAAGATGATCTTGTTCACGGGGAAGCCGGTGCGCATGGCCGCCGCCAGGGTGGCGCGGATGCAGGCGCGGGGCTCATAGACCGCATTGGGCAGGAAGTTGATCGACAGATTGGCGCCCTGGGCCGTCATGTTGAGCCCGGCGGCCAGGTCGATGGCGGTGGTGCGGCAGACCTGGTCGAAGGCGTAGCGGTTCTCGTCGGAGATTTGGGCCAGGACCTGGCCGGCGCCGGCGCCGGCCTGCCCGCGCACCAGGGCCTCGTAGGCGAAGACGGTTCCGGTCGAGACGTCGGCTATGGGCTGAAACGCCATGGTGATCGGCAGGTCGAAACCCGCGCCGTCTTTGCATCCCGCACAGGACATCGGCCTAACGTCTCCGGTTAAGCTGCTGTTCTTAGAACGGAAAGATTAAAGATGTCCGACGGCGGCCCTAGGGCAGGCGGGTGACCTTGGCAGCCATATCCGGGCGGGGGCGTTCCAGGGCGGGCTCATTCAGGGTGCCGATGTGGATGAAGCCGGCGACGGTCTCGCCCTCGGTCAGGCCGAACAGGGCGACGGCCTGCGGGTCGTAGCTGTACCAGTCGGTGATCCAGCTGGACGAATAGCCGAAGGCCCCGGCCGCGTGCTCCAGGTTCATGCAGACGGCGCCGGCCGACAGCTGCTGCTCCCAGATCGGCTTGGCGTCGGGGACGGGGGCGGAGACGACTAGGACGGTGACCGGGGCGGCGGTCAGCTTGGCCAGGACGGCCTGGGCCTTGGCGGGTTTGTCGAGATTTTCGGCCAAGGCGGCCAGCTTTTCTGCGATCTCGGCCCGGGTGACCGGGCCCAGCACCACGAACCGCCAGGGGAAGAGCTTGCCGTGGTCGGGCGTGCGGGCGGCCAGGGTCAGGATCTGGTCCAGCTCGGCCTCGGTAGGGCCGGGGGCGGTCAGGGCCTGGGCCGCGGCGGAGCGGCGCGTGGCCAGGCGGTCGCGCAATTCTTGCGACGGGACCGGGGCGGGCAAGGAGGCGTTCAACGGATACAGGGCCGGGGCGATCATTCGGTCTAGCTAGGCTTTCGCTCGCCCATCCGCCATAGCTGCAGCATGAGCAATTCCGACGAACCGAAATGGGCCGCCGGCCTGGCCAAGCCGCCGGCCTGGCGCAGCGACGGAACCGAGACGGTGTTCGACAATCCGTGGATGGCCGTGACGCGGCATCCGGCCACGGCGCCGACCGGCCATGCGGCCGACTATGCCGTGGTTCGGTTCAAGAGTGTCGGCACCGGCGTCCTGCCGGTGCACGACGACGGCACGGTGGTGCTGGTGGGGCAGCAGAGGTTCGCCCTGGCCAACTATTCCTGGGAAATGCCGGAGGGGGGCGCGCCGCTGGGCGAGGACCCGTTCGACGGGGTCCGGCGCGAACTGGCCGAGGAGGCGGGGCTGGAGGCCGCCCATTGGGCGCCGGCCCTGACGGTCGAGATGTCCAACTCCACCACCGACGAGATCGGCAGGACTTGGGTCGCCTGGGGACTGAACCCTGTGCCGGTCGCGCCGGATCCGACCGAGGTGATCGCGATCGTGCGGGTTCCGTTCCTGGATCTGCTCGACGAGATCGGGCGGGGGACGGTGCGGGACGGCCTGACGGTGGCGACGGCCTACAAGGCCTATCATATGGCCCTGAACGGCGATCTGCCGCCGGCGCTGGCGCAGGCCATGCTGGGGCGGGTATGATGTCGCCGAAGGAGCCCGGCATGGCCAAGCTTGAAGTCGTCGCGAACACCGACAGCGTGTGGCGCCAGCTGCGCGCCTCGGCCGAGGCCGCCTCGCGCGAAGAGCCCCAGCTGGGGTCGCAGATGAACGCGGTCATCCTGTCGCACGACGACCTGGCCGGCGCCCTCAGCTTCCAGATCGCGCGCAAGCTGGCCGATCCGGAAATGAGCGCCATGTCGGTGCGCGAGGTCTGCCTGTCGGCCTTCGCCGCCGATCCGGCCATGGTCGCGGCGGCGGAAGCCGATCTGCAGGCGGTGGCCGAACGTGATCCGGCCATCCGCAACCTGCTGCAGCCCTTCCTGTATTTCAAAGGCTTCCAGGCGCTTCAGGCTTGGCGCGTGGGCCATTGGCTGTGGGGGCAGGGGCGCGAGACCCTGGCCTTCCACTTCCAGAGCCGGATCTCCGAACTGTTCCAGCTGGACATCCATCCGGCGGCGCGGCTGGGCCAGGGGCTGTTCCTGGACCACGGCACCGGCATCGTCATCGGCGAGACGGCGGTGGTCGGCGACGACGTGTCGATGCTGCACGGGGTGACCCTGGGCGGCACCGGCGCGGAACGCGGCGACCGCCATCCCAAGATCGGCAAGGGCGTCCTTCTGGGCGCAGGGGCCAAGGTGCTGGGCAATATCCACGTCGGCGACTACGCCAAGGTGGCGTCGGGCTCGGTGGTGCTGAAGGCCGTGCCGTCGGGCTGCACCGTGGCCGGGGTGCCGGCGCGGCTGGTCAACTGCCCCACTGGCGCAGAGCCGGCGCGGACCATGGACCATACGCTGGCCGACGTGGTGTACGACTTCGTGATCTGAGGGGGCGCCGCAAAGCAGCGGCTGACCTTCACAAGGCGGGTCGAAAGGGAATTTGGTGGAAGTATCAGGCGTTCTGGCTGTCGGTGAAACCACGACCGCCCTGGCCTATGTCAAAGGGCGGCGGGGTTTGTCGCCGCGCCAGATGAAGCTCATCCTCGTTGTCTGTATGACGTCCGTTGGCATCCCCGTCGGGGCATGGCTGTTCGGCTCGTGGCTCGCGGCGGCGGTCTCTGTCGAGTTCGCGGTCATTGGTTTGGGACTAGGTGTGTGGGTGGTGCAGAGATTGGCGGGTCCTTCGATGCAAAAGGCGCTCGCCGCGCGTGGTCAGGCCTATGAGCAGCCGCTTACGCTCCGGCTGACCCCCGAAGTGCTTGTCTATGATCTGGAGGATGTGACGATGACCGCACGCTGGCCCTGCGTCACGGACCTCTATCGAACCCGCAAGTATTGGGTGTTTCTGGTTCAGAGCAGCGCCATGGTGCTTCCGCGACGGTTCTTCACGTCTCCCGAGGCCGAACGGGATTTCATTGTTCAGGCTATGTCGCTGATGACCGATGCCGCCCGTGCGCGAAGCCCTGACGCGGCAGAGCTCATCAAGGGGTAGCGCCCGCCTTGGCGCACTCAATCCTGCAGACAGGATGAGTGACTGCGGAAAATGCGCGGCGCCGGTTTCCCTCAACGCCCGACTTCTCTAGGGTCCGCCGCCAACCCAAGACCATGAGGCCCCCTGTGAAAGACACCGACCTGAAGCGCATCGAGGCCCACCTCAAGCGCACCTTCAACACCGGCGGCATCATCGTGAAGGCCCGTCCCAAGCAGAATGACTCGGCCGAAGTCTATGTCGGGGACGAGTTCATCGGCGTCGTCTTCGAGGACGAGGACGAGGAAGGCTCCTTCATGTTCGAGATGGCGATCCTGGCCGAGGATCTGCCGGAATAGGCTGTCGTCCCATTCGTGATCGTCCGACGCAGACCGGGCGATCACGTATGACGGCGGGCGGGTCTAGAGCCAGCCCGCCGCTTTCAGCACGGGGCCATGGGTCCGGCTGACCGGCGCCGTCAGGCCGCCGACGAGGCGGATTTCGCCCGTCCCGCGCCGCCAGCGCACCTCTTCCACCGCATCGGCCGCCACCCACCACGAGCGGTGAACGCGCCATCCGTGCGCCCGCGCCAGTTCGTCCAGGGCGTCGGCGAATCGCAGGGTGATCAACTCCGCGCCGGCGTCGGTATGGACCCGCAGATAATGGTCGTGCGCCTCGATGGCGATCAGCCGCGCGCTGCGTCGTTTGGCGGATAGTCTGCGCCGGAAGGCCGCCTCGGCCTCGGGCAGGGGCGGGAGGACGAGGGTTCGGGTCTCGACGCGCGTGGGAAGCCGACGCCAGACGAGGGCCCGAACCGCCATGGCCGCCAGCATGATGGGCCAGACCTGCCAGAGAAGTGGCAGATAGATCGACCAGCGATGCTCTGCGAACATCAGGTGCTGGGTCACGACGACGAACAGGGTCACCAACGGCGTGGCGAGCGCCGAGGTGACGACAACCCGTCTCCACAGGACGGGCAGGCGCCGGCCCAGGCCCTCGTCCACCGCGACGGCGATCAGCCCTCCGCCCAGCATACAGGTCATCCAGTAGACATAGCGGGGCGCGAGGGGCGTATCGTCCGAGTCGAAGGGTCCGAGAAACCCGAGCAACAGGCCCATGGCGGCGAGCATGAGGGCGTCGACGGCCCACCGCCGCGCCGACTTCGCTCCGATGATCGTCTTCGCCCTGTGACCCATGCCGTCCCGTTCGCGCACCCACGGCGCCGTTCGCGAAGTCGGGCCTAGCGAGCCGGCGGCGGCGCGGCAATGGCGTTGGGCGAGAACCCAACCCTGATCGGAACACCCATGTCGCAATCCTGGCTCGCCGCCGCCCTGGCCCTCGTCGTTTCCGCCGTCGCCGTTCCCGCTCTGGCCCAGGCGCCGGGAGCCGACGTCGATGAGCGCCCCGATCCGGCCGTCGTCTGTCATGTCGGCGTCTATCGACTGGAGGACGGCAGTTGGGTGGATGTCGCGCCGCTGGCGGACGCGGGGCTGCGGTGGCGTCGGCTGGACGGGTCCACGGCCAGGATGATGCTGGACGCCCAGGGTCATTGGGTCAGCACCCTGGGGTTCACCGGCCGCGTTGAAGGTCCGCAGCCGCAGCTTGGACCCTGCGAAGCGGGACGGATTGCTTTTGAGGGCCAGACCGGTCGCCGGCTGGTTCAGGACGTGCGTGAGACGACCTTCGTCGGCCAGGACGGGACGCGCCTGGTGGGGCGGCTGATTCTGCCGCCGGGCGACGGGCCGGTCCCCATCATGGTCGAGGTGCATGGGTCGGAAGGCGCCAATGCGCTGGACTTCAACGCCTTCCAGCGGTTCGCCCCGGCCGAGGGCGTGGGCGTGTTCGTCTATGCCAAGCGGGGTTCGGGCGGCTCGGAGGGGCGCTACACTCAGGACTTCCATGTCCTGGCCGGGGACGCCGCCGCCGCCGTGGTCGAGGCCCGTCGGCTGGCCGGAGATCGGGAGGGCCGGGTCGGCCTGCACGGCGCCAGCCAGGGCGGCTGGATCGCGCCGCTGGCCGCCAGCCTGACGCCGGTGGACTTTGTCACCGTGGGCTTCGGTCTGGCCTACGGGGCGCTGGCCGAGGACAGCGACCAGGTGATGGTGGACCTCAAGGCCAAGGGGTGGGGCGCCGATGTGCTGGACCAGGCGCGCGAGATCACCGATGTAACCGGGGCCTTCATCGCCTCGCGCGGAGCGATCGGCTTCGACAGTATCGAGGCCGTTCGGGCCAAATATCGCGCCCAGCCCTGGTTCGGCGACATCCGGGGCGAGTTCACCGGCCTGTTGCTGAACACGCCGAACGAACAGATCGTCGCCATGGCCTCGGCGCTCGATGTCGGAACCTCGTGGGACTACGACCCGCTGCCGGTGCTGAGCCGCCTGGACGCGCCCATGCTGTGGATCCAGGCGGAAGACGACACCGGCGCCCCGCCCGAAGCCACGCGCCAGAGGCTGATCGACCTGGCGGCCCACGGGCGGCCGGTCACCCTGCTGGAGTATCCCGACACCGATCACGGCATCGTCCGGTTCGAGACGGCGGCGGACGGCCGGCGCACCGCGATCGGCTATGCGCCCGGCTATTATCGAGCCGTACTGGACTGGGCGAAGACAGGGCGATTGGACGGGGCCTACGGCGATGGTCGTCTGCTGGCGACGCACTGGCGTTGAACGACGCTTTGTAGCCGCCCTGCGACATCCTGCACCGGGGGGGGTCCTGAGAACGTTCTCAAAAATGGCTTGACGCCTCGCCGCCCGATGTCCCTAATCCTGACCTAAGGGCGGCGGATCGATCGCTCGGGAGCAGACGCACGGGTGAAAGGGTCGGGATGTCGCCGTTCCGTCGCGCCCGTCCGCCTGTTTCCGATCCATCAGACGCGCGTCCTCCTGGTTCATCCCGAGAGGAAATCCGATGCGCGCGACTGTGTCCACGATGGTGCTGGCTCTGGCTGTGAGCGGGGGCGTCCCCGCTCTGGCCCAAACGACCCCCCAGACGGCCGTTTCGTCCATCGCCGTTCCCGAGGCCTCGCGGGCCGATCCGGCTCGCTGGCCGCAGGCGGCGACCCCGGCGGCGATCTCCGACGCCCGCACCGAGGCCTTCGTCACTGAATTGATGGCGAAGATGACGCTGGAGGAAAAGGTGGGCCAGCTGATCCAGGCCGACATTTCCTCGATCACGCCTGACGATCTGAAGACCTATCCGCTGGGCTCCATCCTGGCCGGCGGCAGTTCCGGCCCCTGGGGCGACGACAAGGCGCCGCCGCAGAAATGGCTGGAGCTGGCCCGCGCCTTCCGCGCCGCCAACGAGAGCCGGGGCGGGACGGTGATCCCGCTGATCTACGGCATCGACGCCGTGCACGGGCACAACAACGTCCCCGGCGCCACCATCTTCCCGCACAATATCGGCCTGGGCGCGGCGCGCGATCCGGACCTGATCCGCCGCATCGGCGAGGCCACGGCCCTGGAGGTGGCGGTGACGGGGGCGGAGTGGACCTTCGGCCCCACCCTGGCCGTGCCGCGCGACGACCGTTGGGGCCGCTCCTATGAGGGCTATGCCGAAGACCCGGAGGTGCAGCGTTCCTACGCCGGGCCGATGACCCTGGGCCTCCAGGGCGAGCTGCAGCCGGGCCGGCCGCTTGCGCCCGGTCACATCGCCGGATCGGCCAAGCATTTCCTGGCGGACGGCGGCACCTTCGAGGGCGAGGACCAAGGCGATTTCAGGGGCACGGAGCAGGAGCTGATCGACGTCCACCTGGGCGGCTATGTCCAGGCCATCGATGCGGGCGTCTTGTCGATCATGGCCAGCTTCTCGGGCTGGAACGGCTACAAGCACTCGGGCAACCCGACTCTGCTGACCGACGTGCTGCGCGGGCCGCTGGGGTTCAAGGGGTTCGTGGTGTCCGACTGGAACGCCCATGGGCAGCTGCCGGGCTGCACCAATGAAAGCTGCGCCCTGGCGGTCAACTCCGGCATCGACATGCTGATGGCGCCCGACAGCTGGAAGCCGCTATACGCCTCGACCCTGGCTCAGGCCCGGTCGGGCGAGATCCCGATGGCGCGGGTGGACAAGGCGGTGCGTCGCATCCTGGTCGCCAAGGTCAAGACCGGCCTGTTCGAGCCGACGCGGCCGATGGAGGGCCGGTTCGAGGAGCTGGCCTCGCCGGCGCACCGGGCCCTCGCGCGCGAGGCGGTGCGCAAGTCGCTGGTCCTGCTGAAGAACGAGGGCGTTCTGCCGGTTCGGGCGAATGCACGGGTGCTGGTGGCGGGAACGGCCGCCGACGACATCGGCCAGGCCTCGGGCGGCTGGACGCTGAGCTGGCAGGGCACGGGCACGAGCAACGCCGACTTCCCCCAGGGCCAGTCGATCTGGGCCGGGATAGAAGAGGCCGTAAAGGCCGGCGGCGGGAGCGCGACGCTGAGCGCGGACGGGTCGTTCACCCAGAAGCCGGATGTGGCGATCGTGGTTTTCGGCGAGACCCCCTATGCGGAGTTCCAGGGCGACGTGGACAATCTGGACTTCGTCCCGACGGCTCCGCTGGAGACCTTGAAGCGCCTGAAGGCGGCGGGGATTCCGACCGTCTCGGTCTTCCTGTCCGGGCGGCCGATGTGGACCAATCCGGAGATCAACGCCTCGGACGCCTTTGTGGCCGCCTGGCTGCCGGGAACCGAGGGCGGCGGGATCGCCGACGTGCTGGTGGGCGGGGCCGACGGCAAGCCGCGCCACGACTTCCACGGCAAGCTGTCCTTCAGCTGGCCCAAGGACGCCACGGGCGCGCCGTTGAACCGCGGCCAGCCCGGCTATGATCCGCAGTTCGCCTATGGCTACGGCCTGACCTACGCCGCCCCGGCGCGGGTCGGGATGTTGTCGGAGGAGAGCGGAGTCTCGGCCCAGGCGACCAATCTGGACCGCTACTTCGTCGACGGCCGGTTCGTCTCGCCCTGGAGTCTGCTGCTGAACGATGCGGGCGGTCAGACCCGACCCGGCACGGCCAAGACGGCCTCCAGTCCGCGAAGCGGCGTCGCCTCGCGCCCGGTCGACGACCTGGCCCAGGAGAGCGGTCAGCAGTTCGCCTTTGCGGGGACGGGGGCGGCCAGCGTCGAGATCTGGGGCACGCCCGTCGACCTGACACGCCAAGCCAACGGCGCCGTCGCCCTGGGCTTCCGTTACCGTGTGGACGCCGCGCCGAGCGCGCCGGTGGCCTTCCGACTGGGCGGCGGGGCGGTGGACCTGACCGGCCTGTTGCGCTCGGCCCCCGTGGGCCAGTGGCGCGAGGCCCGTATCCCCCTGACCTGTTTCCGCACCGACGGCGGGGACCTGTCACGGGTCGAGGTTCCGTTCCACATGGCGACCAGCGGGACGCTGACGGTGTCGGTGTCGGAAATCAAGCTGGACGCCAGCCAGACGGAGACGCGCTGCCCGGCGTAACGGACGCGGCGGCCGCGAGGCCGCCGCTGCTCTGCGCGGGGAAATAGACTCAATCCACTCGAAAAAAATGGAGTCTATTTTTGTACAATCTTCGAGGGGGACCGGGTGGGAGCGTCGGCCTGAGCGAGGCCGGCTTCGGCGAAGGGATTAGATTTTCAAAGACCGCACGGCGATTATGGCACGGTTTTGAGGCGTGTTAGGTCGATCGCCGTTTAGGCTGGTCAAGTCATTGAAAAATCGGGGCCTAGACCGAGAAATTGGGGGAGGTCGAGTTCTTTCTCGCTGCGCTCCATGAGGACGATGCGGACGTCAGTTGAGGGTGGTTAGGGGGCCTTGGAATCGGCTTCCGTAGTGATCCACTCGCCAAGCCTATCAACATAGAACTGTCCACGCGGCTCGACCGAACGAAGGATCGTGTCCATCATTCCTGCCTCGCGTCCCGGCGGGCTGTCCGTGTTCAAAACGGCGAGAATGAAGCCTGACAGGCGATGCATGAACTCGCTCGACGCATAGAGGCTTTTCGTGTCGTTTGGATCATCAAGGTGGGCTGACCTGACATGGATCGTTTCCATGTGGATCAGCCGCGCCAGAACCCTCGCCCGACTGTCAGCCGGTAGGGCAGCGAAAGACATGTAAAGGTCGGCAGTCATATGGCCACGCTAGCCCGTCAGCCGATAGTCCGCTACGGGTCGGTTTGAGACCTAGCCTTCGCACCGGAAGGCGGACCTTCGCTGCACCGAAAATCCGCGCCCGTCACGCGCCGCCCTACGTCCGCGGCCGGCGCGCCTCGAAGACCGCGAAATCCTCCCGCACGTCCGCGTCCAGCCCCTTGGCCCGATCCAGGTCCTCCTGACCGCCCGCGTCGCCGAGCGCCAGGCGCGCCAGACCACGACCGTAGAGGGAGGCGGGCAGGTTGGGCAGGGCGGCGAGGGCCTGATCATAGGCGGCCTTGGCCTCTTCGAAACGGCCCAGGTGCAGCAGCACCATGGCGCGGCTGTCCACATAGGCGGCGACACCGGATTCGGCGGCGATGTCGCAGTCGGCCAGGGCCTGGTCCAGGTCGAAGCCGCTGATGGCCTGGCTCCAGCACACGCCGTTCAGCAGGGCGGGGTCGCCGCCTGCCAGCTCACGCATGGCGGCGAAATCCGACCGGGCGCCGGCGGCGTCGCCCAGGGCGGCGCGCGCTTCTCCGCGCAGGGACAGAAGGCCGAAATTCTCCGGCGAGGCCGCCAGACCGGCGTCGAGGGCGGGCAGGGCTTCCCGCAGGCGGCCGTCGGCCTTGCCCAGGGCGACCAGCTGCTGCAAGGCCGCATAGTTCTCGGGCGTGTCTTCCAGCTTGGCGGCGATCAGGGTGCGGGCCTCGTCGGCGCGGCCCAGGCGACCGAGGGCGCGCGCCGCCCCCCACAGGCCGCTGTCGTCATCCGGGCTTGCGGTCGTCAGGGCGCGGTAATCGCCGAGCGAACGGTCGAACCGGCCCAGCTGATAATAGGCCTCTCCGCGACCGGCCAGGGCGGTGGTCTGGGTCGGGTCGAGACGAAGCGCCACCGTGTAGCTGACGACGGCGTCCGGGTAACGCCCCTCGCTGAGGGCGACCCGGCCCTGGCCCACGGCGGCCTCCACATCGGCCGGATCCAGATCGACGGCGTGGTCATAGTCCGCGCGGGCCCCGGCGTAGTCCCTCTGGTACAGGCGGACCTCGGCGCGTTTGCGTCGCGCCTCGGCATTGTCGGGTTCGGCCGTCACGGCGGCGTCCAGCAGGGCCAGGGCGCCCTCGGCGTCGCCGATCTCGGTGAGGTGTTCGGCCCGTTCGATCAGTTCGGCGACGCTGTCGTCGCCGGGCGTCAAACGGGCGCGGTCCGCCGCCGTGGCCTGGTAGCCGGCCGGCGCGCGCAGGCGCAGCACCGTGTCCACCATGGCCTTGGATCGGGTGCGGGCCTCAGCCATCTCTTCGGCCGAGACCTCCGAGGACAGGCTGGTGATGGTCCGCACGGCCTCAACGACGCCGTCCGCCAGCCGGGCCTGACGAGATACGCGGTAGCCGCCGCCTTCGACCGTCTGGTCGCCGCCTTCCAGCCGGAAGCCCTCGCCGCCGTTGGGCAGGAGGACGCGCACCGTGGTGCGGTTCATATAGGGGTGTGAAACGGCGTAGGGCAGGTCCTTGTATTCGGCCAGAAGGCCGGTGCGTTCTTCCTCGTGCGAAATGAAGACCGAGACCTCGGGCAGACCCATGACGCGGCCGCCGCCGACGCCGTTGACCCAGGTCATCCGGGTCTTGCCGCCGACCAGGATGTGGAAGACGTTGGCGCCGTCGTCATAGCGGGTGTCGACGGTTTCAACCTTCACCGCCTCGTTCTTGTCTTCCACGGAGGCCGTCATGGCCGTCTGCAGCTGCTCGCGCGTGACGGCGCTGAGTTGGCGGCGCATCTGCAGGGCGGACGCGCCGTAGTAGGCCAGATCCATGGTGAAGGGCGCCTCGGCGTCCAGCCCGGCCGTGGCGTCCAGGGCGGTCGTGGTCTCGAAGCCCGGAGTCCTCAGGGGCGGCTGGACGATGGGCTCAAAGGTGGCGCCGGCCGCCCTGACCGGCAGGGCCCAGCGGTAGTCCGGCGGCGTCAGATCCTCCAGAGTGCGATCGCCGACCGACGTCCCGTCCATCCAGTAGGTCTGTCCGTCGATGATCGCCCGGACGATGACGTGATCGAACCAGACCATGGCCGGCAGCCGCTCGGGCAGGCCGTCGCCGTCGCTCGTGCTGACCAGAACCGCCTCGGCCTCGATCCCAAGCCCGTGCAGCAGGGCGAGCAGGAGCACGGTCTTGCCCTTGCAGTCGCCGTAACGGCTGCGCCAGACCTCGTCGGCGGGGGTGGGCACATAGCCGCCTTCGCCCATGGAGAGGGCCAGATAGCGGACCTCGTCCTGAACCAGGCGCAAGGCGGCGGCGGCGCGGGCGGCGGGGGTGGACTGGGCGGTGCGAATTTCCTCGATGCGCACCTTCAAGGGCGAGTCCGGCTCCAACGCCGAGGCCCGCTCATACAGGGGCGCCATCAGGGCCGAGGGGGCGCTCCAGTCGGCGAAGTCGGTGAACTGGACCAGGCGCGGGTTCATGAACCGCCCGGGCAGATTGTCAGGCAGTCTGACGGGGGCCAGATCGCGGCTGTCGATCTCGAAGACCTGATCCGCCCCGAGGCGTTTGGGCCGGATGTCGGCCCAGGGGGCAGACGCCTCCACCCGGAGAGTCTGACCGACGGGCCAACTGGCGCGAAGGCGATAGCGGTCGATGGTCAGGCCGGCATTGGCGTTGACGAGGTGCTCGCGATGGGGCGCCAGGACCCCGCCCGAGTCGTGGATGGTGAAGGCGGTCTCCAGGATGTCGCCGACCCGGAGGTCGCGCGGCTGGAGGGTGGCGGTCAGCCGACCGTCCAGCATGGAGGATTCCAGATTGTTCTCGCGACGCAAGACCTGAAAGCTCTGGTCCTGGAGCACGTCGATGACCTGGTCGCCGCGCAGAATGCGAACGGCATGGACCTGAACCGTCTCATAGGCCGGATCCCAGACGGCGCTGACCGTGCTGACATTGGGCAGGCCCTGGGAGGTCTGAACCAGGGTGCGCCGGCCGTAATAGATGTGCACGCCGTCGGCGTCGAAGCGGACCTGATCGTCGATCGACAGCAGGCGAATGGGGGCGTCGTCGACGACAGGGGGACGGGGGGCGGCCGGCGATGTGACGACCCAGGCCGGCGTCGGCGCTCGCTCAACCTCCTGCGCCCAGCACGAGGCGGTCGCAACCGCCCAAGCGGCCGCCGCCGCGATCAGAACTCGCATCATGCCACAATCCCCCTGTCCTCTTGCTAACACGGACCGGGCGGACGTCCATAGACCGGAGGTTTTATTCCAGCGGGGATTGCGGCGTGGCGGGACGCAGTCTCACCCTGCGTCGGCGATGAAGGTCAGGGTGTGGGTGTAGCTGCGGTAGGGGGTGGGGGCGCCGGCCGGGGCGGCGGTGCGGTGGCGGACCTGGGTCATATAGGCGCCGGGGGCCGAGACGCGCAGGGTCAGCACGCCCGAGGCGTCGGTGGCGGTTTCGGTCTCGATCTTCTTGCCGTCGTACAGGCCGGCTTCGCGGAAGACGGTGACGGGCGTGTTGGCCAGGGGCTGGCCGTCGAACAGCAGGCGGAAGGTCGCGTCCTCGCCGGCGACGATCTCGTTCGGCTGGATCAGGGGCTGAAGCTCCAGACCCTGGCCGGTGGGCTTCAAGGCCGCCTCGTCAGGCGCGCCGCGCACCACATAGACCTCGGCGACGGTGATGCTCTGGACATCGACCAGCTCGGCGCCGGGCGGGTGCGGGCCGTCTTCCTCGCCCACCATCTTCCAGCCGGAGGGGGTGTTGTACATCTTGGACGCACGGCCGGCGCGGGGGCCGGACGACAGGCGATAGAGGCCGTCGACCGGGGTGGGCGCCTCAAACACCGCCAGGTCGCGCAGATAGGTGACGGCGCTGATCGGCGTGTCGCCGTTCGGGCCGACCACGTGGAAGCTGTCGGAGCGCATGACCACCTCGGCGTTGAAGACGTCCTCGGTGAAGCTGGCCTCGACCGTCACGTGATCGCGCCGTCCCGCGTCGAACTGGTTCGGCCGCAGATAGGGGGAGTGGGCCTGGGCCGCGCCGGCGCTCCAGACGGTCAGGATGGAGGCCAGGAGGCCGGCGTGGAGGGTGGAACGAGTCATGGGGGCTCCGCTTATTCGAGCGGGAGATTATAAGATTGAGAGTCGTTTGCAATTCATTTCCGCTTGCACGACCGGGGCGTGCGCGGGCAGGCTGAGGCGGTCGCACACCCCAAGCCGGAGAGCCTGATGCCCGTGAAGACCGTCGCCGAATTCGTCGCCGCCTATAGGGAGAAGGACGTCAGTTCGGAGGCCTTCGAACTGGAGAATCCCCATCTGCTGGAGGTGCGGCTGAACGGTCTGGTCTGGGCCAAGGCCGGGGCCATGGTGGCGCGCACCGGACAGGTGAAATTCACGCGCCAGGGCCTGATGGAGCAGGGGCTGGGCAATCTGCTGAAGAAGGCCGTCAGCGGCGAGGGCATGCAACTGATGAGGATGGAGGGCCAGGGCCGCGTCTATTTGGCCGACGCCGGCAAGAAGATCACCCTGCTGCGGCTGGACAACGAGACCATCTTCGTCAACGGCAACGACGTTCTGGCCCTGGAAAGCAGCGTCGATAACCAGATCACCATGATGAAGCGGGTGGCCGGCATGGTGTCCGGCGGCCTGTTCAACGTGCGGCTGAGCGGCAGCGGCGTCGTGGCCGTCACCTCCCACTATGAGCCGCTGATCCTGAAGGTCAGCGCGGCGACGGGGCCGGTCTTCACCGATCCGAACGCCACGGTCGTCTGGTCGGGGAGTTTGTCGCCGGAGATCGCCACCGACATCTCCTTCAAGACCCTGATGGGCCGGGGCTCCGGCGAGAGCATTCAGCTGAAGTTCGCCGGAGAGGGCTGGATCGTGGTTCAGCCCTATGAGGAAACCTATATGCAGGCGGCCAGCGCCGGCTGACCCAGGGCTGGGGTCGGCCCTATTCGCTTCGTTCCAGTCCTGCGACGGCTTCCGCCATGTCGTCCGCCTTCTTCTTCAGCACCGCCTGAGCGTCGTACAGAGCGCGGTTGTAGAAGAAGGGGCCGATCTCGCGGGCCAGAAAGTCGATCAGCATTTCAGCCGGGAGGTCGCGCAGTTCGACCTCCAGTTCGTCGCGGAAATAGGCGCGCAGCCTGGCCTTGAGGACGGCCGTTTCCTCGCGACTGAACTGGATCGGCTTCATCAGGCCACCTCCGCCAGCGCCTCTTCCGCCGCGATCCAGGCAGTCTCGGCGGCGTCCAGATCGGCCTGCGCCTTGGCGCGGGCGCGGCCGAGGGATTCCAGCTTCTTGGAATCGTTTGCGGTTGCGGCGGCGGCCAGGTCGGCGTCGATCTGCGCCAGATGGGCGGTAAGGCGGGCCATTTCCTCCTCCGCCTTCTTAACCGCGTGGCGCAGGGTGGAAGGCGAGGGCCCTGATTTCTTCTTCTCCGCCCTGGGCGCAGCGACAGGCGGCGCCTCGGCTGCAGGCTCGGGCTTGACCTGGCTGGGCTTCATCCCGGCCTGTTTGGCGCGGTCGAGCACGAACTTGGCGTAGTCGTCCATGTCGCCTTCGAACGGCTTCACCGTGCCGTCGGCGGCCAGCCACAACCGGTCGGCGACCAGCTCCATCAGCGACCGGTCGTGGGTGATCAGGATCACGGCGCCCGTGTACTGGTTCAGGGCGTCCAGCAGGGCGCGACGGCTGTCGATGTCCAGGTGGTTGGTCGGTTCGTCCAGGATCAGGATGTGGGGCGCATCCATGGCCACCAGGTTCAGCAGCAGGCGGGCGCGCTCGCCCCCGGACAGGGCGGCGACCTTGGTGTCCTGCTTCTGATAGGGCAGGCCGAACTGGGCCAGGCGGCTGCGGCGGCTGCTTTCCGAGGCGTCGGGCATGGCGCGCAGGATGATCTGCAACGGCGTGTCCTCGGGATCCATGGCCTCGATCTGGTGCTGGTGGAACCAGCCGACCCGCATCTTGCCGTCGCGGTGGAACTCTCCGGCGTCGACGGTCAGGGCCTTGGCGATCAACTTGGCGAAGGTGGACTTGCCGGCGCCATTGACGCCCAAGAGGCCGATGCGGTCGTCCAGGTCCATCCGCAGGTTCAGGTTCCGAAGGATCGGCTTGCCCGGCTCGTAGCCGACATTGGCGCGTTCAAGACGGATCAGGGGCGGGGGCAGGGGGCGTTCCGGCGAGGGCAGGACGAAGGGGGCGACACGCTCCTCGGGCGGCAGTTCGATCCGTTCCATCTTCTCCAGCTTTTTCACGCGCGACTGGGCCTGGGTGGCCTTGGAAGCCTTGGCCTTGAAGCGGTCGATGAACTTCTGAAGGTGGGCGCGCTCGGCCTCCTGCTTGGACTTGGTGGCCTCCATGAGCCGCAGCTTTTCGGCCCGAGTGCGCTCGAAGGTGTCGTAGTTGCCGGTGTAGAGCTCCAGTTTGCGGTTCGAGAGCTGAAGGATGTGGGTGCAGACCGAGTTCAGCAGGTCGCGATCGTGCGAGATCATCAGGGCCGTGTGCGGGTATTTCTTCAGCCGCGCTTCCAGCCACAAGGAGCCTTCCAGATCGAGGTAGTTGGTCGGTTCGTCCAGCAGCAGCATGTCCGGTTCGGCGAACAGGGCGGCGGCCAGGGCCACGCGCATCCGCCAGCCGCCCGAGAAATGCGACATGGGCCGCTGGATGTCTTCCTGGCTGAAGCCCAGGCCGACCAGGATTTCCGAGGCGCGCGCCGGGGCGCTCTCGGCGTCGATCTCGATCAGCCGACCCCAGATCTCGCCCATCTCCTCGGGATCGGCGGTCTCCAGCCGGGTCATCAGGTCGTGGCGCTCAACGTCGGCTTCCAGAATGGTCTCCAGGACGCTGACGGGGGTGGCGGGGTGTTCCTGATCGACGGAGGCGATGCGGGCGGTCTTGGGCAGGCTGATCTCGTCGCCGTTGGCGGCCAGTTCGCCCAGGATCACCTTGAACAGGGTCGACTTGCCGATGCCGTTTCGGCCGACCAGACCCACCTTGGAGCCGGGTGGCAGGCTGACCGAGGCGTCGTCCAGAAACTGGCGGCCCCAGGCGTTCAGGGTCAGGTTGTTGATCTGGAGCATGTGGGCGGTCGAAATCTGAAATCGTCCGAAGGCCGCCTATCGCCGGGCGAGGGGCCGTCAGACATGAAAAAAGGGACAGTTGGAAACTCGGGAGGTCGTCGCTATAAGCCCGCGACACTCAATCTCCCAAACAAGAAGTCACTCTCCATGACCGAACGCACCTTCTCGATCATCAAGCCCGACGCCACGCGCCGCAACCTGACCGGCGCGATCAACGCCGTGATCGAAGGCGCCGGCCTGCGCATCGTGGCCCAGCGCCGCGTCAAGCTGACCACCGACCAGGCCAAGAAGTTCTACGAAGTCCACGCCGAGCGTCCCTTCTACGGCGAACTGGTCGAGCAGATGACCGCCGAGCCGGTCGTCGTCCAGGTTCTGGAAGGCGAGAACGCCGTGGCCAAGTACCGTGAAGTCATGGGCGCCACCAACCCGGAACAGGCGGCCGAAGGCACGATCCGCAAGCAGTTCGCCCTGTCGATCGGTGAAAACTCGGTCCACGGCTCGGACAGCCTGGACAACGCCAAGATCGAGATCGCCCAGTTCTTCACCGAAGACCAGATCGTCGGCTAAGCGCTCAAGTCGCGAGGGACCGCGTCCCGAGCGTAGCGCAAAGTCAGCGCTCAAGTCGCGAGGGACCGCGTCCCGAGCGTAGCGCAAAGTCAGCGCTCAAGTCGCGAGGGGCCGCGTCCCGAGCGTAGCGCGAAGTCAGCGCTCAAGTCGCGAGGGGCCGCGCCCCGAGCGTAGCGCGAAGAGACAGAGGCCCGCGTCCGGAACCGGACGCGGGCCTTTTCGTTGGGTCAGTCTCGTATATTCCCTCTCCCGGAGCAGACCCATGAAGACCATCCTGAAACTGACCCCCGTCATCGGCGCCGTGGCCCTGCTGGCCGCTTGCGGCCAGACCATGGAACAACGTGCCGCCACCGGCGCCCTGGGCGGCGCCGTCGCCGGCCAGGTGGTCGGCGGCAATACCGGCTCGACTGTCGCCGGCGCCGCCATCGGCGCTGTCGCCGGCGCTGCGACGACGCCGAAGTAAGACCTCAGCCTAACGGCTGAAAAAGAAAGGCCCGGAGCCATGCTCCGGGCCTTTTCCGTTTGGGCTGCGTGACCGCTTACCAGATGCGGGCGCGGGCCTCGGGGGCGATGTATTCCTTCTGGTCGGGCGAGACGCCGAAGGCGGCGTACCAGGCGTCGATGTTGCGCGGCGAGGTGGCGGCCCGGACCGAACCGGGCGAATGCGGGTCGGTGGTTAGCTGTTCTTTCAGCGCCGCCTCACGCGACTTCTCGCGCCAGACCTGGGCCCAGCCCAGGAAGACGCGCTGGTCGCCGGTCAGGCCGTCGATCACCGGCGCCGGCTGGCCGTTCAGCGACTTGTGGTAGGCGTCCAGCGCCAGCAGCAGCCCGCCCAGATCGGCGATGTTCTCGCCCATGGTCAGGTCGCCGTTGACGTGGACGCCGGGGATGGGCTCCAGCGAATTATAGATGTCGCCCAGCACCTTGGCGCGCGCCTCGAAGCGGGCGGCGTCTTCCGGCGTCCACCAGTCGCGCAGCACGCCGTCGCCGTCGGACTTGCGGCCCTGGTCGTCGAAGCCGTGGGTGATCTCGTGGCCGATGACCGCGCCGATGCCACCGTAGTTGACGGCCGGGTCCGCGTTCGGATCGAAGAAGGGCGCCTGCAGGATGGCGGCCGGGAAGACGATCTCGTTGCGCGGCGGGTTGTAATAGGCGTTCACCGTCTGGGGCGTCATGCCCCATTCCAGCGGATCGACAGGCTTGCCGATCTTGCCGCGCTGATACGCCCACTCGAAAGCGCTTGAGCGTTCGACATTGCCGTACAGGTCGTCGGCGGTCAGCTCGAGACCGTCATAGGACCGCCACTTGTCGGGATAGCCGATCTTCACCCCGAACTTGGACATCTTGTAGAGGGCCTGTTCGCGCGTCGCCTCGCTCATCCAGTCCAGGGTCTTCAGCCGCTCGGTCATGGCCGCGCGGATGTTGTCGACCAGGATCTCCATCTGGGCCTTGGAAGAGGCGGGGAAGTGAAGGCGGACATATTCCTGGGCCAGGACCTCGCCCAGCTGGCCGTCGACAAGGGCCACGCCCCGGTTCCAGCGCGGACGGTTCTCCGGTTGACCGCGCAGGGTCTTGCCGCGGAATTCGAAGCGGGCGTCGACGAAGGCTTTGGACAGATAGGGGCTGGCTTGGTCGACGATCTGGGTGGCTTGCCACGCCTTCAAGGTCTCGATGGGGGTCTCGGCGAAGACCTGGGCGATGCCCGGGATTGCCGTGTTCTCCATCAGGATCAGGGTGTCGAGGTTCCCGACCTGGGCGCCGTCAAGGAAGGCGGCCCAGTCGAAGCCCGGCGCGAAGGTCGCCAGGTCGGCGACCTTGGTCGGATTGTAGAGCTTGTCGATCTGGCGACGCTCGACCGTGGTCCAGTGTTTCTCGGCGACCTTGGTCTCGAAGGCCAGGATGTCGGCGGCGCTCTCGGCCGGGTTGGTCCAGCCGATGGCGGTCAGGGTCTGGGTCAGATAGGCCAGATAGGCCTCGCGCTGGCTCGCGAAGTCGGGCTTCAGATAATAGTCGCGGTCCGGCAGGCCGAGGCCGCCTTGGCCCAGATAGGCCGAGTTGATGTTCGGGTTCTGCAGGTCCTCGAACACGGCGACGCCGAACAGCGAACCGCCGAAGCCCGAATGACTGGCGCCCATCAGGCGGGCCATGGCGGCGTGGTCGGAGACGGCCTTCACGGCGGCGAGATCGGCGGCCATGGGCGCGGCGCCAAGTTGTTCGACGCGGGCCTCGTCCATGAAGCTGGCGTAGAGGGCGCCCACCTTCTGGGCGTTGGCGTTGACCGGGTTGGCGGCGCTGGACTCGATGATCGCACGCAACTGGGCCTGGGCATTTTCATAGAGGACGTCGAACGGGCCGAACCGGGCCTTGTCGGCCGGGATCTCGGTGGTGCTGAGGTAGGTCCCGTTAGCGTATTCGTTGAAGTCGTCGCCCGGCTTCACCGCCGTGTTGCGGCCGGCGAGGTCGAAGCCCCAGGCGCCGAAGCCTGGCGCGGCATGGGCCCCGTGCGAATGGTCCTGAGCCGAGGCGCCGCCGGTCAGGGCGACGACGATGCAGGCCGAGCAGGCGGCCATGAGGCGAATACGTTGCATGAAGGATAAGGTCCCGATTTTGGTCGGCGGCACCTTTGCGCCGGTGCGGCGCGGTGTCGCATGAAGTTTTCGTAATCTGGGGACGGAGGTGTTTAGAGGACGGGGGCGCGGCGCCGACAAGTCATCATCCTAGGCCTCATGCCTAGGATCCATAAACTCAAGACGGAGGGACGAGCGCACGCTCGCAGACCGTGCCACACGCCATAAGCCGAGCGTATGGATCCTAGGCACAAGGCCTAGGATGACGGGCCTTTGGTAGAGGGCTTCAACCCCGCGCCAGACCCTTGAAGAAATCACCCAGCACCTGCGGATAAAGCCGATGCTCCGCCGTCTTGACCCGTTCTGCCAGGCTCGCGGGCGTGTCGCCGTCGACGATGGGAACGCGGGCCTGGCCCAGGATCGGGCCTTCGTCGACACCTTCGGTGACCAGGTGGACGGTGCAGCCGGCTTCGGC
>MGLN01000017.1:24080-25627 GCA_001796045.1 Caulobacterales bacterium RIFOXYB1_FULL_67_16
CTATGGCGCGGGCGTGGGTGTCGAGGCCGGGATAGAGGGGCAGAAGACTGGGGTGGATGTTCAGCATCCGACCCTCCCAGGCGCGCACCAGCCAGGGCGTCAAAATGCGCATATAGCCGGCCAGGGCGACCACCTCGACGCCGACGGCGCGAAGGGCCGCGTCCACCGCCCGCTCATGCGCCTCGCGGTCCTTGCCGAAGGGCTTGTGCGGAACGGCGACTGTTTGAACCCCCTTGGCCGCGGCGATGGCCAGACCGCCCGCGCCTTCGATGTTGGACAGGACCAGGGCGACTTCATAGCCACTGTCGGGGGCCTGACCGGCGTCGATCAGGGCGGCCATATTGGAGCCGGTCCCCGAGATCAGGACCGCAACGCGCGTCTTCACGAGATCAGGCCGCTTCCAGCTGTCCGCAAACGAAGGCGACCTCGCCCGCGTTGAGCAGGGCGGCCAGCACCGGCTCGGCGTTCTCGGGCGAGACGATCAGGATAAAGCCGACGCCGCAGTTGAAGGTGCGGCGCATCTCGTGGTCGCTGATGCCGCCGGTTTCGGCCAGCCACTGGAAGACCTGGGGCATGGGCCAGGCGTCCCAGTCGAACGAAGCCTTCAGCCCTTCGGCGATGCACCGCGGCGGGTTTTCGATCAGGCCACCGCCGGTGATGTGGGCCGCGCCCTTGACCAGGCCCGCCTTCATCAGGGGCAGGACCGGCTTCACATAGATGCGGGTCGGCTCCATCAGGGCCTGGGCCAGGGAGCGGTCCTTGGCGAAGGGGGCGTCGTCGCCCCAGGCCAGGCCGGACTTCTCGACCACCTTGCGAACCAGCGAATAGCCGTTCGAGTGCGGACCGGTGGAGCCCAGGCCGATGATGATGTCGCCGGCCGCCTGGCGGTCCAGATAGGGCAGGGCGTGGCCGCGCTCGACGGCGCCCAGGCTGAAGCCGGCCAGGTCATAGTCGCCCTCGGTGTACATGCCCGGCATTTCCGCCGTCTCGCCGCCGACCAGGGCGCAGCCCGCCTGGCGGCAGCCCTCGGCGATGCCGGCGACCACGCGGCGGGCGGCGTCGATCTCCAGGCGGCCGGTGGCGTAATAGTCGAGGAACAGCAGCGGCTCGGCGCCCTGGGCCAGGAGGTCGTTGACGCACATGGCGACCAGGTCGACGCCCACGCCGTCATGACGACCGGTTTCGATGGCGATCTTCAACTTGGTGCCCACGCCGTCGGTGGTGGTGACGATCAGCGGATCCTCGAATCCGGCCGCCTTGAGGTCGAACAGGGCGCCGAATCCGCCCAGCGAAGGCTCGGAACCGGGGCGCGCCGTGGACTTGGCCAGGGGCTTGATGTGTTCGACCAGCATCTCGCCTGCGTCGATGTCCACGCCGGCGTCGGCGTAGGTCAGGCCGTTCTCGAGAGGTTTTTGGGTGTCGCTCATGGGTCTCGGGCCTGGAATCGGGGCGGAAATGCAGCGCGGCTCTTGCCACAGGTGGGTTGCGGGGGGCTATAGCATCGGAATGACGCCGATCACCACCAATGAGGCGCTGGCCGATTTCTG
>MGLN01000018.1:0-2851 GCA_001796045.1 Caulobacterales bacterium RIFOXYB1_FULL_67_16
GATGTCGGCCTCGGTGATGGCCTTGACGCTGGCCTCGTCGCCGTTGCCGCTGAACGGGCGGCCATAGGGGTTGGCCGAGCCGTAGATCAGTTCGGGCAGGGCGCGGTTGGCCAGGGCGGCCGGCTGGGTGCGCTCAGCGGCGATGCGGGCCAGGCGGGTGGCGCGCAGCCGCTCCAGCTCGGATGCGGCGAAGGCGGGGGTCTTGACCACCTCGGCCAGCAGGGCGACCGAGGGCTCCAGGTTTGGGGTCACGGCCGACAACTGGACCACCGATCGGTCCATCGAGGCGCCGGTCGAGATGGCGGCGCCGAGGGTTTCTTGCGCCTCGGCCAGCTGGGTGGCGTTCATGCTGCGGGTGCCCTCGTCCATCAGGTCCAGCATCAGGGTCTGCAGCCCCAGCTTGGACGCCTCGTCGGCGGCGATGCCCGCGTCGAACTCGATGGCGATCTTGGTCGCAGGCACGGCGTCGCGCTGGGCGTAGACCACCTCGACCCCGTTCGACAGGCGCGTGCGCTCCACAGTGGGGAAGTCGACGTTGGCGACGGCGGCGATCTCGGGCTTGGGCATGCGGGCCACGCGCTCGATCGGGGGCGCCGGGGTGCGGTTGGCGCCCGAGGGAGCCTCCGCCGCCTCCTGATAGGCCTCACGCTCGCCCGGCAGGGTGGTCAGTGTATAGGCCGGACGGGTCAGCCATTTCTGCATGGCCGCCTGGACCTGGGCGGGGGTGGCCGCCGCATAGGCCTGGAGCTCCTTCTTGTAGTGCTCCGGATCGCCAGCGTAGAGCTGGCCCTCGGCCAGGGCCACGGCCTTGCCGCCGAAGCCGCCGACCTGTTCCAGGCCCTGGACCGTGCTTGAGACATACTGGGTCTTGACCCGTTCGACCTCGGCCGCCGTCGGACCGTTGGCGATCAGATCGTTCAGGATCTGGCGAGCGCGGGCTTCGACGGCCGCCGGGTCCTGACCGGGCTTCACGTCAATGGTGATCTCGAACATGCCGACGCGGTGGAAGGCGCCGTTGCTCGCGCTGACCGAGACGGCGCTCTGCTCGCCGCGCACCAGTTCATTGTCCAGCCGCGAGCTGGCCAGGCCGCCCAGGACCGAGGCGCCGATGCTGAGCGGCACGGAATCCGGATCCAGCATGCCGGGCACGGCCCAGCTGATCTCGACGCGGGCGTTGGACACCCGGTCGTGGGTCGTCTCATTGACCGGCGCCGGCAGGGTCGGCACGGACGCCTGGGCCGGGGTGTTGACCGGGCCGCGCGCGATGGGGCCGAAATATTTCTCGGTCAGCTCGCGCGCCTTGGCCGGGGTGATGTCGCCGGCCAGGACCAGCACCGCATTGTTCGGCCCGTATTTGGAACGGAACCAGTCGCGCACCGTCTCCATCGAGGCCGCGTCCAGATCGGCCATCGAGCCGATGGTCGAGTGGCGATAGGGGTGGCCTTGGGGGAACAGGGCCTCCAGCTGCTTATACTGGTTCAGGCCGTAGGGCTGGTTGTCGCCCTGGCGCTTCTCGTTCTGGACCACGCCGCGCTGGAGATCGAGCGTCTCCTGGCTGATGGCGCCCAGCATATAGCCCATGCGGTCGCTTTCCATGAACAGGGCCTGTTCCAGCGCCGGGGTCGGAACCGTCTCGAAATAGTTGGTGCGGTCGAACCAGGTGGTCCCGTTCATGTCCGTCGCGCCCATATTGCGCATCGGAGTGAAATAGCTGCCGGGCGCGTTCTCCGAACCGCCGAACATCAGGTGTTCGAACAGGTGGGCGAAGCCGGTGCGGCCTGCGGGCTCGTCCTTGGAACCGACATTGTACCAGACCGACACGGCGACGACCGGGGCCTTGCGATCCTCGTGAACCAGGACGGTCAGGCCGTTGTCCAGGGTGAAGCGGGTGTAGGGAATGTCCACCTCCGCGACCAGTTCGGACACCGGCGCGGCGCGGGCGGGGGCGGCGGCCTGGGCGGAGGCGTGAGCGGCGGGAGCCGAGGCCCAGACGGGGGTGACGACCGCCAGAAGGGCGGCTGCGGCGACGAGTGAAGGGGCGCGGCGCATGGAAAACATCCTCGATGACAGATGGACGACAACCATAACCACGGTCGGTCGGCTGGCAACGCGACCCTTTGAACATGAACAAAGCTTCATCTTTCCGTCGGCGCGCCCGGGAAAAGGTTGCATCCCCGGACCCCCGGTCTTATGCGCGCGTCAATTCTCCCCATCGCGCCGTCGAGTTTACCGAAAGAGCCGCCATGTCCGCCCCCGCCGACAAGCCCGTGAAGAAAGTCGTCCTCGCCTATTCGGGCGGTCTGGACACCTCGATCATCCTGAAGTGGCTTCAGACCGAATATAACGCCGAGGTCGTGACCTTCACCGCCGACCTGGGCCAGGGCGAGGAGCTTGGCCCCGCACGCGAGAAGGCGCTGAAGTTGGGCATCAAGCCCGAGAACATCTTCATCGACGACCTGCGCGAAGAGTTCGTGCGCGACTTCGTCTTCCCGATGTTCCGCGCCAACGCCCAGTACGAGGGCGACTATCTGCTGGGCACCTCCATCGCCCGTCCGCTGATCTCCAAGCGCCAGATCGAGATCGCCCGTCAGGTCGGCGCCGACGCCGTCTGTCACGGCGCGACCGGCAAGGGCAACGACCAGGTCCGCTTCGAACTGGGCTATTACGCCCTGGAGCCGGACATCCGCGTCATCGCCCCCTGGCGCGAGTGGGAATTCCGCAGCCGCGAGGCCCTGCTGGACTTCGCCGAGAAGAACCAGATCCCGATCGCCAAGGACAAGCGCGGCGAGGCGCCCTTCAGCGTCGACGCCAACCTTTTGCACTCCTCCTCCGAGGGCAAGGTGCTGGAAGA
>MGLN01000018.1:2878-8744 GCA_001796045.1 Caulobacterales bacterium RIFOXYB1_FULL_67_16
ACCCGGCGGTCGAGGCGCCCGAGTTCGTCCACCAGCGCACCATCTCGCCCGAGGACGCGCCGGACAAGGCGACCGTCATCGAGATCGGTTTCGAGAAGGGCGACGCCGTCTCGATCAACGGCGAGGCCATGAGCCCCGCGACCATCCTGACCGCCCTTAACCAGTACGGTCACGACAACGGCATCGGCCGCCTGGACCTGGTCGAGAACCGTTTCGTCGGCATGAAGTCGCGCGGCGTCTACGAGACCCCCGGCGGGACCATCCTGATCGCGGCCCACCGCGGCATCGAAAGCATCACCCTGGACGGCGGCTCCATGCACCTGAAGGACCAGCTGATGCCGAAATACGCCGAGCTGATCTACAACGGTTTCTGGTTCTCGCCCGAGCGCGAGATGCTTCAGGCCGCTATCGACAAGAGCCAGGAAAACGTCTCCGGCACGGTCAAGGTCAAGCTGTACAAGGGCAATGTCTCGGTCATCGGCCGCGAGAGCCCCAATAGCCTGTACGACCAGGATCTGGTGACCTTCGAGGAAGGCGTCCAGGCCTATGACCACAAGGACGCCGCCGGCTTCATCAAGCTGAACGCCTTGCGCCTGCGCGTCCTGGCCAAGCGCGACGCCCGCAAGGCCTAGCGCCAGACCGCCCGAGGGAAGCCGAATGACCGTCAAGGACCGCCTCAGGATCCACGAGACCCGGCTTCTCTCGGACAACTGGTATGTGCTGAAGACCACCCGTTTCGACTGGAAACGGCGCGACGGCGTCTGGCAGATCCAGAACCGCGAACATTACGACCGGGGCAATGGGGCGGTGCTGCTGCCCTATAATCCGGCGGCGCGCACCGTGCTGCTGGTGCGGCAGTTCCGGCTGCCGGCCTATCTGAACGGCTATGACGACCTGCTGATCGAGGCGGCGGCCGGTCTGCTGGACGACGCCGAGCCCGAGGTGCGGATCCGCGCCGAGGTCGAGGAGGAGCTGGGTTATCGCCTCGGCGCGGTGCGCAAGGTGTTCGAGGCCTTCATGAGCCCCGGCTCCGTCACCGAAATCCTGCACTTCTTCGTCGCCGAGTACGACCCGTCGATGAGGATCGGCGACGGCGGCGGCCATCCGGACGAGGGCGAGGACATCGAGGTGCTGGAGCCCACGCTGGACGAGGCCCTGGCCATGATCGCCGATGGCCGCATCCGCGACGCCAAGACCATCATGCTGTTACAGCATCTGGCTTTGACGCTGCGGACCTAGGCGCGCCGTTCCGGCCTAGTCGGCGATCTCCGAACGCGCGATCCTGAGGATCGCCCGGTTCCGGTCGTCCGTCACCCAGATCGACCCGTCGGCGGCGACCGCCAGGACCACCGGCGCGCCGCGCGGCTGACGGCCCGCCGTCGTATCCCAACCCGGCGTCAGCACCTTGCCGCGCACGCTGGGCGCGCCGGCCGGATAGGGCAGCGAGCCACGCGGATAGACGGCGTAGCGTCCGCCACGGTCTGTCAGGGGCCGGCCTTGCGCGTCCGTCTCGGCCGCCACGATCCGACCGCCCGCACGACGAAAACCGTGCCAGCTCATCAGCAGCCGGCCGCGCAGTTCGGGGAACATGCTCCCTTCATAATAGATCAGGTCCAGCGGCGCGGCGTGCGGCGGCAGCAGGGCGAGGGGCTTGTCCCTCTGGCCACAGCGGGCCTGGTCCGCGCGCCAGCCCGGCAGGGGCGTGGCCAAGTCCACACAATAGGGCCAGCCGTAATGGCCGCCCTGACGCAGGACATTGATCTCGTCATAGGGATGGTCGGGCGTGGTCAGGTCGACCGAGTTTTCGCCTTGCAGGATCGTCCCCGACCGATGCCGCACCAGGGCGATGGAGTTGCGCAGGCCCGAGGCGAAGACCGTGCTGTCCTCGGCCCACCGGCCGTCGCCCAGATAGGCGTGGCGCCGCACCTGGGCCGTTTCGGCGCTGTCGGCGCATCCGCCTGAGCCGTCGGTGCGTGGCCGACCTCGCGCGTCCAGACAACGGTCGCTGGGCGCCCCCACATTGACCAGCAGAGCGCCGTCGCCGTCGAAGACGAAACTGGACAGGGGATGGCGATTGTCGTGCAGCCGATTGTCCGGCAGGTCGCCGATCACGGTCCGCACCGTCGCCGCCGGATCGGCCGCCTCGGGGTCCAGGGTCAGGATGCGGTTCATCTCCGACACATAGATCCGTCCGTCGGGGCCCCGCGCCACCGTGTGCGGCATGCTGAGCCCCTGCGCCAGTCGGCGCCAGCGGGCCGCGCCGTCCGTACCGAACGACAACCGCCAGACCGCGCCGCGCCCGGTCTCCCAACCGCCGAGGTCGGTGACCAGCCAGTCCCCGCCAGGCAGGGCCAGAAGGCCGCGCGGCATGCGCGGTCCGTCGGCGCCCGATCCCTGCCAGACCAGACCCAGACAGTAGCCTAGCGCCATCCGCACCGTGGTCGCGGGCCGACCGCTGCAGTCGCCGTCCACAGCATAGGCGGGCGCGGCCGGCTTTGCGCTGGCCGGCAAGCCCAGCGGCCCCATCAGTGCAAGGACAGCCAGCGAAATCAGGGATCGAAGCGGAAGGCGCATCCATCCTTGGTAAGGCCCGGCCGGGCGGATGGCGAGGGGCGCGACAGGCTTACGGCGCGAACAGAATCCACAACCCCGTGCCCGCAAAGCCCGCAGCGGCGGCCAGGCGGATCCATTTCAGCGGCAGTTTTTTCGCCGCCGTCTCGCCCAGCAGGACGGCGGGGCCGTTGACCAGCATCATGCCCAGGGTCGATCCGGCCACGACCAGGGGCAGGTTCTCGAACCGGGCGGCCAGCATGGCTGTGGCCACCTGGGTCTTGTCGCCCATCTCGATCAGGAAGAAGGCGGACGCCGTGGTCCAGAAGATGGCCCAGAAGCCGCGCTGAACCTCGCCGCTCTGTTCGTCCAGCGTATCGGGGATCAGGGCCCAGGCGGCGAAGCCCAGGAAGGCCACGCCGACGATCCAGCGCATCCAATCGCCGGTGATGAAATGGGCCAGGACCGTGCCGGCCAGGGCCGCGAAGGCGTGGTTCAGCAGGGTGGCCGCGAGAATGCCCAGAATGATGGGCGTGGGCCGTCGCCAGGTCGCCGCCATGACGATGGACAACAACATGGTCTTGTCCCCGATCTCCGCGATGGAGACCAGGCCGGTCGAGATCAGAAAGGCTTCCAAAACGGAACCATATGCGCGGGAGCCTCGGCGGACGGACCTGTGGCGTTCGCAGCCGGGCCCCGCGTGGACATCCCTGCGAAAGCCGCCGGTCTTGCCGTGATCCGGTCTGAAAGACCCTGGACCGTTCCCGCGCCATCCTCTCCGGGAGAGGAAGTATGTTGACGCGGGCCCCGCTGATGGTTGCGGGCGGCTACTCCCCGATGACGGGGCGGGGTTTAGGCCGCGACGTCGCAAATGAAAAGGCGATAACGACTCGCAAAAATCGTTCAGATCAACCCTTGCCGCCCGGCGTCGCGCGTCAGGTCGTCGCGGAACTCCGGCGCGGCCAGGGCGATCAGGGCGCGGGCCCGTTCGCTGGTCGACTTGCCTTTGAGGTTGGTCCAGCCGTGCTCGGTGACGATGATGTGGACGTCGTTGCGGGGCGTGGTGACGGGGCCGTCCAGCCGGGTGACAATGCGCGAACAGGTCCCCCTGGCCGCCGTCGCATGACAGGCGATGATCGACTTGCCGCCGTCGGAGCCGTAGGCGCCGCGCACGAAGTCCAGCTGTCCGCCCGAGGCGGTGAACTGGCGGCCGTTCAGGAATTCCGAACAGCAGGCGCCGCTCAGGTCGATCTGAAGCGTGGCGTTGACCGAGACCATCCTGGCGTTGCGGGCGATCACCGCCGGATCGTTGACATAGGAGACCGGCCGGGCCTCCAACCCCCGGTTCTCGTGCAGGAAGTCGTAGGTGTTCTGGTCGCCCATCGAGAAGGCGAAGACCCCGACGCCGGGGTGCAGGGTCTTGCGGGCGTGATTAGCCACCCCGGCCTGCATCAGCTCGACCAGGCCTGGCGTCAACATCTCGGTATGGACGCCCAGGTCGCGGTGGTCCTTCAGGGCGTCGCAGACGGCGTTGGGCAGGGCCCCGATCCCCATCTGCAGCGTCGCCCCGTCCTCGACCAGACCGGCGATGATCCGGCCGATGGCCAGGTCGGCCGGCTGGGGCTCGGCCCTGGGCGTGACCAGCAGGGGGGCGGCGTGCTCGACGATGCCTGACACCCTGGAGACATGGACGGTGCAGTCGCCGAACACGCGCGGCATGTGCGGATTGACCTCGACCACGATGGTCCGGGCCGTCTCCGACACCGGCTTGGCGTAGTCGGTGTTGGTCCCGAACGAGAAGAAGCCGTCGTCGTCCATCGGCGATACGGTGCAGACCAGCGCATCCACCCCGACCTCGTCGCACAGCAGCCGGGGCGATTGCTGGAAGCCGGTCGGGATGAACTGGACCGGATTGGGCCGCCCCTCCTCGAAGGCGCGCTGCTCCAGCCGGCGCTCGACGGCGCTGTGGAACAGGCTCCACGGCCGGATCCGGTCCATCAGCTCGTAGCGCAGCACCGTGTCGCCGGCGATGGCGGTGGAGAGGAGATAATAGAGGTTCACATCCTCGACCTCGCCCCGCTCGGCCCGTTCGGCCAGGGCCTTCAGCAGGGCCGGGGGTTGGGACACGCCCAGGCCCATGGCGACCCTGGCGCCCGAGCGGATCAGGGCGGCGGCTTCGTCCGGCGTCTTTAGCCGTTCGGCATAGAGGGCGGCAGGGTCCATGGCGTCTCTCCCGTCTGCGCCCGCGGTTCGGCTCGCGGCGCATCGTCAGGACAGACTAACCTGGGTCCGACGCGAGGACGGCTCTAGACTTTGGTCGGAACGGCCACGGTTTCCGCCGCCTCGTCCTCCGTCGGCGACGGCTCGTCCTGCAAGGGGGCGCGGCGGCGTTTCTGCCAGCGCGCGACCCCGTAGGCGACCAGCCACAGAAGCATGGCCCAGGCCGAGCCCACCGCCCAGCCGGCGAAAACGTCGGTCGCCCAGTGGGCGCCCAGATAGATGCGGGTCAGGCCGACCAGCAGGGCCATGACCATGCCGACGCCCAGGACGAAGATCTTGAACCGCCGGCGGGGGAAGGCCCGTGTCAGCATGACGGCGACGCTGAGATAGAAGACGGTTGCGAGCAGGGCGTGGCCGGACGGGAAGCTGGCGTTGATCGTCTCGACCGCCTGCAGGGCTCGCGGCGGGCGCTCGCGCTCGAACACCGCCTTCAGCCCCTCGCTCAGCATCACCCCGCCCGCCAAGCCCAGGGCCAGCAGCAGGGACGACAGCCATTTCCTCTGGCTCAGCAGGAAGACGATGACGATCAGCGCGAACAGCCCCAGCACCGATATGCCGCCCAGAGAGGTGATGTCGGCCGCCGCCTCCTTGAGCCACCACGGCCCCCAGGGGCGGCCGGGATCGTCGGCATAAGGGCGCAGCAGGGCCAGCACCTGCTGGTCGAAGGCCTGGCCGTCGGCCTCGGTCATGTCGTCGGCCAGCTCCACGAAGCTGACGACGCCGACGGCGGCGACGAACAGGGCGGTCAGGGCGGCGATCTCGGTTCGCGCGACCGTCAGCAGGCGTATCAAAACGGGACGAATATCGGGGACGGTCATGGGCCGTCGAAACGGCCAAGCTGACGCCCGGTTCCGATCACGCGTTCGTGATAACGCAACTGCGAAGGTCGCCGGCGGGTTTGCTGGCTTGCTGGCGGGATTTTCCCCAGGCCCGGACGACTTGTCCGACCGATTCGCCGACAAAGCGACCGTCAAGACGTTGACGGGTTATTAGGCATGTGCGCCCTATATGTGGGCTCGGGGAGCGCTGGAGCCAC
>MGLN01000019.1 GCA_001796045.1 Caulobacterales bacterium RIFOXYB1_FULL_67_16
GACGGGGCCGCCCCTCTTTCTTAGTCGTCCTTGCCGCCGATCCTGACGCCGCCGATGCTGGCGGACCAGCCTTGGGGGCGCTGCTGGCCGGGATTGATGGTGGTCCGGGCGCCCTGCTGCATATCCACGCCGGGAACCGGGCCGAGGTGCGCGCCGGCGCAGCCCGTGCCGAAGTTGGAGCCCACGCAGTCGGCGGGACCGACGACCCCGACCCCGCCGGACAGGGGGCGTCGCGTCGCCTCCCACTCCGCCAATCGGCGCGCCCCCTCGCGCGCGAAGCGGGCGTCCCGCTCCGGGTTGCCGCTGCCGGCGATCGGGGCGGCGTTCTCTCCCCGGCGCGCCAATTCGTTGCGGCAATGCTGACGCTCCATCTCGTTCAGCAGGTCGGGCGAGGCGCAGCCGGGTAGGCCCTGGCGCAGGGTGCGGGCCATGGCGGCGCCGCGACGGTTGGGATCGACCCGCCAGGCGCTGTCGGGCGTCTCCACCCCCTCCGGCGTCGGGGAGGCGATGCGCGGTCGGATGGGGGAGGGGCGGGCGACCGTCGAGGGCGCGGGCGCGGTCCGAGGGGAGGCGTCGTTCCGGGCGGCGGCGGGCGCCGTGGTTGGCGTCAAGGCGAAGACGGGGACCCTCGGGCGCTCCTCGGGCAACAGGGGCCTGGGCTCTATATCGAGATAGATCAGCGGCGGTTCGGGCGCGAACGCCCGATCCCTGACGCCCAGGGTCGCCATCGACAGGGCGGCGAAGACGGCGCCATTGATCAACACCGAGCCAGCGGTCAGTCCGGCTGTCCTGCGCCAATCGCGTTGGACCGAAGGCTGCCTATGCCTGTAGATGCTGAATGCCGTCATTACCCCTCCGGTCAAACCAAAGCTGGGCTGGAAGAGTGGCGAGATTTCGGTCGGGCATGCCTCACGTCAGTTCTTGCCGAACATGGAACGCAGGCCGGGATAGTCTCCGTCGCCGTTGCGATAGTCACGCCATCGACGCTTGGCTTCAGCCTCTCGGGCGAAGCCGCTAGTGCGATCTTCGTCGCCGGATCTTGGTCCCGGCGGCGGGGGATCGGTATCGGACGATGCGAAATCCCGGCAACGCTGCCACTCGCTCGACGATAGGGTTTCGGTCCAGGCGCAGTTGGCTGGGCCTTCGCGCCCGGCGGCTCGGGCGCGGGCTCCTGCGCTATGTGCAATCATCGCATCTCGCCGTGTGAGCCAATCCCGTGACAGGTCCATGGCCGGCGCTTGCTGGGACGATTGGGGACGTGGTGCTGGCGCGCGAGCGGCGTCGGCCGGCGACTGTGACGACATCCGAGAAGTCTGCGGCAGGGTCTTGCCGCCCAGCTCGGTGGATCGCGCCGGTCGCTTGCGCAGGCGATATGGTGCAGGCTCTAAGTCTAGATAGAGCGTGGGGCGGTCAGGGGGCGGACGGCGCGCCTCCTGACGTTGGTTCTCTATTGAGAGGAGGACAAGACCCGCCAGGTGGATGCCGACGGCGACGCCTGCCGCTCCCCACCGATCAACTTTCCTCAAAGCCGTCATGTCACGCCCCCATCCCTTATGGAGAAAGCTCGGCGTTGGGTGTGGCCGGATTCAGGCTGTGGTTTGACTAGTTCGCGTCCAGGTGGCGCTATGTCGAGGAACAGGAGGGGACGCATGCTGGCGGTTCTTGCGGCGATGATGATGTTTCAGATTAACGCACCGGTTGCGCGACCGACGCCCGTCGATGATGAGGCCAACTGTCCCGCTGTCCCTGTCGAGGCCAACGCCCTCAGGGAATGGGAGGATTTCGAGTTCTCGACCGACATCTCCGGCAGCCCGATGTGGTACGCGGACCGGGGCTGCTATCGCCGGGCGGCCCAGGCCAGCCGCGAGTATCTGACGCGCGGCCCCCTGCTGGGGATCCGGGAATCGGCCATCTCCCACCTGCATATGGCCCGCTATCTGGCCTTCGCCGGAGATGAGGTCGGGGCGGCTCAGGCGCTGGCCGGCGCGCGACGGTCGGATCAGCGAACGGGGACCGAGATTCCTCTGGACTGGAACGCCTATGTCGAGGGGCTTTATGGGTTTCTGGTCAAGGATCGCGCCCTGCTGGAAACGCGTCTGGCGCGGCTGCAAGCCTCGGCCAATCAAGGGGATCGCTACAATGGCGCCAACCTGTCGTGGCTGTCGCGCTGTTTCGAGCGGTCCTATATGGAAGCCCAGACCGAGGCCGTCTGCGCGGTCGAACCGTCCCATCCTTGACCTTTCCCCCCATCGCGCGTAGAAGCCGCGCACTTTCGAGGCGTGGCCGGTTCGCCGGTCGCCGAGATCGTGACAATCGAACGGACGGCCTGTGCGCCGCCGGAACGCCCAAAGCGCGCGTTCCGGCCCTTTGTGTTTTCGTGTTCCGGTCCGCCGGAGCGGACCGGGGGCTGTTTGTCGGCACGAGATCAGTCTCGATGACACCCGGGCGGGGGAATGGTCCCTCGTTCACAAAAGAAGGCGTGGGGCGCCTCGGTCGAAAGACACACGCCCCCCATAGAAGTCGAGACCTGTCTCAATGCCCACGATCAACCAGCTGATCCGCAAGCCGCGCAAGCCCAAGCCCACCCGCAACAAGGTGCCGGCTCTGGAGGGTTCGCCCCAGCGTCGCGGCGTCTGCACCCGCGTCTACACCACGACCCCGAAGAAGCCGAACTCGGCTCTGCGTAAGGTCGCCAAGGTCCGTCTGGCCAAGAACGGCTACGAAGCCGTGTGCTACATCCCCGGCGAAGGCCACAACCTGCAGGAACACTCGGTGGTTCTGATCCGCGGCGGCCGCGTGAAGGACTTGCCCGGCGTTCGCTACCACATCCTGCGCGGCGTGCTCGACACGCAAGGCGTCAAGGACCGCAAGCAGCGCCGTTCGCACTACGGCGCCAAGCGTCCGAAGTAAGCCGTTCGCTTCCGGGCCGTCGCGCCCGGAGGCCTTTTCGAGATCTTCCCGGCGTCGGCCGGGCCCCAAGAGGAATAACCCATGTCGCGTCGTCACCGCGCCCAGAAACGTGAAGTCCTGCCGGATCCCAAGTTCGGCGACCTGGTCGTCACCAAGTTCATGAACTACGTCATGTACGAAGGTAAGAAGGCCGTCGCCGAGAACATCGTCTACGGCGCCTTCGACATCCTGGCCGAGAAGAAGAAGGAACAGACCGCGGTCGAGACCTTCCATTCCGCCCTCGACAACGTCGCTCCGGCCGTCGAAGTCCGTTCGCGTCGCGTCGGCGGCGCCACCTATCAGGTGCCGGTCGAAGTCCGTCCGGACCGTCGTCGCGCCCTGGCCATCCGCTGGCTGGTCAACGCCGCCCGCAAGCGCGGCGAAAACACCATGACCGAGAAGCTGGCCGCCGAGCTGCTGGACGCCGCCAACAACCGCGGCACTGCGGTCAAGAAGCGCGAAGACACCCACAAGATGGCCGAGGCGAACCGCGCCTTCAGCCACTACCGCTGGTAACTGTCTTAAAACCGTCTCCCTTTCGAAGGTAAGGGCGGTTCCTATCTAAGACTATCCGGCGCGGGCGGTTTCAGCTAAATCGCCCGCGCCGTCATATCCGACATTTCGAAGGGCGCGTTCGCGTCCTAAGCCCTCAAGGGACGCTCTAATGCCCCGCACGCATAAAATCGAAGACTACCGCAACTTCGGCATCATGGCCCACATCGACGCGGGCAAGACGACGACGACCGAGCGGATCCTGTACTACACGGGCAAGTCGCATAAGATCGGCGAAGTCCACGACGGCGCCGCGACCATGGACTGGATGGACCAGGAGCAGGAACGCGGCATCACCATCACGTCGGCCGCGACGACCGCCTTCTGGAAAGAAAAGCGCCTCAACATCATCGACACCCCCGGCCACGTGGACTTCACCATCGAGGTCGAGCGTTCGCTGCGCGTCCTCGACGGCGCCGTGACCGTGCTGGACGGCAACGCCGGCGTCGAGCCGCAGACCGAAACCGTCTGGCGCCAGGCCGACAAGTACCGGGTGCCGCGTATCGTCTTCGTCAACAAGATGGACAAGATCGGCGCCGACTTCGACAAGTCGGTCGAATCGATCCGCGACCGTCTGGGCGCCAAGGCCGTGCCGATCCAGTTCCCGATCGGCGCCGAGTCGAACCTGACCGGCCTGGTGGACCTGGTCCGCATGAAGGCCGTGGTCTGGGACAACGACGGCCTGGGCGCGTCCTACAAGGACGAGGAAATCCCCGCCGACCTGATGGACAAGGCCGTCGAGGCCCGCCAGTACCTGATCGACAATGCCGTGGAACTCGACGACGAGGCCATGGAAGCCTATCTGGGCGGCGAGGAGCCCTCGGAAGAGACGATCAAGAAGTGCATCCGTAAGGCCGTTCTGACCGGCGCCTTCTACCCGATCCTGTGCGGCTCGGCCTTCAAGAACAAGGGCGTGCAGACCCTGCTGGACGCCGTTGTCGACTATCTGCCGTCGCCGGTGGACATCCCCCCGACCAAGGGCATCGACTACAAGACCGAGGAAGAAGTCGAGCGCAAGGCGTCCGACGAAGAGCCCCTGTCGGTCCTGGCCTTCAAGATCATGGACGACCCCTTCGTCGGCTCGCTGACCTTCTGCCGCCTGTACTCGGGCAAGATGGAAACCGGCATGGGCCTGCTGAACTCGACCCGCGACAAGAAGGAACGCGTCGGCCGCATGCTGCTGATGCACTCCAACAACCGCGAGGACATCAAGGAAGCTTATGCCGGCGACATCGTCGCCCTGGCCGGCCTGAAGGACACCCGCACTGGGGACACCCTGTGCGACCCGATCAAGTCGCCGGTTATCCTGGAACGCATGGAATTCCCGGCCCCGGTGATCGAGATCGCCGTCGAGCCCAAGTCCAAGGCCGACCAGGAGAAGCTGGGCGTCGCCCTGGCCAAGCTGGCCTCGGAAGACCCGTCCTTCACCGTCTCGACCGACCACGAGTCGGGCCAGACGATCTTGAAGGGCATGGGCGAGCTGCACCTGGACATCAAGATCGACATCCTGAAGCGCACCTATAAGGTCGAAGCCAATATCGGCGCGCCGCAGGTGGCCTATCGTGAGTCCATCAGCCGCAAGGCCGAGATCGACTACACCCACAAGAAGCAGACCGGCGGTACGGGCCAGTTCGCCCGCGTCAAGCTGGTGTTCGAGCCGGGCGAGCCGGGTACGGACTTCGTCTTCGAATCCGCCATCGTCGGCGGCGCGGTGCCCAAGGAATACATTCCGGGCGTCGAAAAGGGCCTGAAGTCCGCCAAGGACAACGGCCTGCTGGCCGGCTTCCCGGTGATCGACGTCAAGGCCACCCTGGTGGACGGCGCCTTCCACGACGTCGACTCCTCGGTGCTGGCGTTCGAAATCGCCGCCCGCGCCGCCTTCCGTGAACTGAAGGAAAAGGGCGGACCCAAGCTGCTCGAGCCGATCATGGCCGTCGAGGTCGTGACCCCGGAAGAGTATCTGGGTTCGGTGATCGGCGACCTGAACGGCCGTCGCGGCATGATCCAGGGTCAGGACATGCGCGGCAACGCCACCGTCGTGAACGCCTTCGTGCCGCTGGCCAACATGTTCGGCTATGTGAACACGCTGCGCGGCATGTCGCAGGGTCGCGCCCAGTTCACGATGCAATATGACCACTACGAACCGGTGCCGCAGCACGTCGCCGACGAAGTGATCAAGAAGTACGCCTAAGCTTTTCCTTTCGGAAAAGCGGACCTAAAAGCGCCCGGTCCCAAACCGGGCGCCCTTAACCCCCAGACTGCAGGAACCCCCGGTTCGGGGACCTAGGAGCTAGAGAATGGCCAAGGAAAAGTTCGAACGCACGAAGCCGCACTGCAACATCGGCACGATTGGTCACGTTGACCACGGCAAGACGACGCT
>MGLN01000020.1:0-1606 GCA_001796045.1 Caulobacterales bacterium RIFOXYB1_FULL_67_16
CAATGATGCGATGAATTGGCGGCTCGTCCCGGGGCGGGTTCACTTTTCCGCATCGGCCCAGGAACATGCCGAGGATCGGCATCCCGAGGATTTCAGGCTTTGCGTCCAGCATCTGGACGAGATTATTCGCGCGCCGGACTGGGTCGGGCAGGGGCCGAGGGATAGGGACGGCTTCGTCATGGTGCGCCGGATCCGGTCTGCGAAGGCGGTCCTGCTGGTGGCCATCAAACTTAAGCCCGACGCGATGGGCCGCTACATATTGGCCAGTACCTACCGAGTGGCCCAGCACGACGTGGATGTGCGCGTCGCCAAGGGCTATCTGCTGCCGGTCTGAAAGCAAAAGGCCCCGTCCGAAGACGGGGCCTGTCATCAGATCGAAGGCGGGGTCCCAAGGTCCCGCATCCCTTTCGGCTTTCGCCTACTTTACGCCGCCGAAGCGGAGTGTGTGAGGAGGGGGTTCTCACCTCATCGATCTGCGCAGTCCATGTAGCGCGGAAAGCTGAAAATTTCAACTCCAAGCGTCAAGCCGCGAACGCCGTCGCCAGGGCGGCCGCCATCGGATTGGGACGGCTGAAGCTGTCGAAGGGCAGGGGCTTGTCGCGGCCGTCGTCCTTGTCGCCCTGGCGATACCAGCTGTCGGTGTCGCGCAGGCCCCAGACGGTGAAGGCGAAACGCTGGGCGGGGGGCAGGGCTGTGAAGGCCTCGGCCAGTTCCGAGACGCGGGCGGTCTGGCGGGCGAGGCGGTCGGCCTGACTGCGCAGGTCCAGACGGTTGTCGGTGCGCAGGGTGCAGTCCAGTTCGGAGACATGGATCGGCAGGCCGAAGTGGGCCGCCTCGCGCATGAAGGCGGCGATGACGCCCTCGGGAATGTCGATCCACAGGTGGGACTGGAGCCCCAGGCCCTGGAGCGGGCAGCCGGCCTTCAGCAGGCGCTCGACCAGTTTCAGGAACTGGGCGCCCTTGGCTGGGACGGATTCCTGGTTGTATTCGTTGAGGAACAGGACGGCGTCCGGGTCGGCGAGCCGGGCCTGTTCGAAGGCGCGCTGGATGTAGCCGTCATGGCCGTAGCGGGCGCTCCAGTGGCAGTCGCGCATGGCCGAGCCGTCGTCGAGGATCGGCTCGTTGACCACGTCCCAGCTGCGGACCTTGCCGCGATAGCGGCCGGCCATGGCGGCGATATAGTCGTCGAAGGCGCGGTCGAAGGCGGCGCCGGACAGGCCCTCGAACACCTCTTTGCCCTGGGCGTACCAGATCAGGGTGTGGCCGTGCAGGGCCATGCCCTGGGCGGCGGCGAAGGCGGCGATGCGGTCGGCGCGGTCGAAGCGGGGGCGGTCCAGGCCGTCGGCCAGGACATATTCCATTTTCATCTCCCACTCGGGCGTCAGCTGGGAGACGTTGGCGCGGGCCAGGGCGACCCAGTCGGGGTCGTCGATCTGCATCGCCTTGATCGCCGTGCCGAAGGGGCAGGGGGCGACGGATTTCAGCGGCGGGAGGTTGGGCGAGGTCGGCTCGGCCGAGGTTCGGTCGCAGGCGGCGACGGCGAGGGCGGAGGCGAGGACGGCGCGGCGGGAGTGGTTCATGTCACTCTCCCTCCCCGTTCCGGGGA
>MGLN01000020.1:1628-4985 GCA_001796045.1 Caulobacterales bacterium RIFOXYB1_FULL_67_16
AGGGAGAAGCAGGCGGCGTGGTCAGACCGCACGTTTCCGCAGGCCCAGCTCGTCGAAGGCGGCGGTTTCGCGCTTGGCGATGGCGACGAGCTTGTTCAGGCGGGTGGTTTCGGCGACGTGTTCGAACTTCTTCAGCTCTTCGAAGGCGCCGGTCAGGGCGTCGCGGGCGCCGGCTTCTTCGGCGTCGACCACGGTCAGGTCCTTTTCGGCGGCGGCCTTGCGGGCCTTCCAGCCCTCCAGATAGGCGGCCAGCATCATGCCGGCGGCGGCGTCCGAGCGGGCGCGGTCGCGCTCGATCTCGACCTCGGCGTCCAGCACGGCGAGACGCATCTCGGCCGTGGCGCGGCGGGCGGTGATCTCGGCCAGACGCTTCTGCAGCGTCTCGACCTCGTAGTTGGAGATGCGGATCAGGGATTGGGCCCAAGCGGTCATTTCGTATTCACTCCCTGATCATGCCTTGGTTCAGGATTTGCTCCAGGCGGGTAAAGGAATCGGTAAGACGCGTGGCGTCGTCCTTGTCCTGGCTCAAAAATTCTTCCAGCGCCGGGTTCAGGGCGATGGCGCGGTCGACGATGGGGTCGGCGCCGGTGCGATAGGCGCCGATCTTGATCAGCTCTTCCATGTTGGCATAGGCCGACAGCGACTGGCGGGCGCGCTTGTTCAGTTCGCGCTCGGGCGGGGTCTGGCAGGCCGGCATGGTCCGGCTGACGGACTTCAGCACGTCGATGGCGGGGAAACGGCCGCGTTCGGCGATCTTGCGGTCCATGACGATGTGGCCGTCCAGAATACCGCGCACGGCGTCGGCGATGGGCTCGTCATGATCGCCGCCGTCCACGAGGACGGTGAACAGGGCGGTGATGGGGGCGGCGGTCGTGCCGTCGGGCCGCACCGGTCCCGGTCCGGCGCGTTCCAGCAGCTTGGGCAACTCGGTGAAGACGGTGGGGGTGTAGCCCTTGGTGGTCGGGGGTTCGCCCGCCGCCAGACCGATCTCGCGCTGGGCCATGGCGAAGCGGGTGACGCTGTCCATCAGGCACAGGACCTCCAGGTCCTGATCGCGCAGGAATTCGGCGATGGCCATGGTCATATAGGCCGACTGGCGGCGTTTCAGGGCCGGTTCGTCCGAGGTGGCGACCACGACGACGGCGCGTCGCAGCCCCTCTTCGCCCAGGGTCTCTTCCACGAACTCGCGCACCTCGCGGCCCCGTTCGCCGATCAGGCCGACCACGACGGCGTCGCAGGTGGCCTGTTTGGCCAGCATGGACAGAAGCACCGACTTGCCCACGCCCGAGCCGGCGAAGATGCCCAGGCGCTGGCCCCGGCAGGTGGTGGTGAAGACGTCCATGGCCCGCACGCCCAGGTCCAGCCGTTCGCCGACCCGGCCGCGCGAATGGGCCGGGGGCGGGGGGGCGCGCAGGGGATAGGGGGCCTGGCCCTGGGGCAGGGGGCCCTTGCCGTCGATGGGATTGCCGAAGGCGTCGATGATCCGGCCCAGCCAGGCGGTGGTCGGGCGCACGCTGGCGGCCTGGTCGATGATGCGGATCTCGGCCCCGGGCGCCACGCCCTCGACCGGACCGAACGGCATAAGCAGGGCCTTGGCGTCGCGGAAGCCCACCACCTCGGCCGGCAGGGGCTCCAGCCCGCGCCGCCCGATCTCGGCCCGGGCGCCGACGGCCAGACGCGACAGCCCGCCCCGCGACTCGATCAGCAGGCCCGAGACGCCCGCGACCTTGCCGGTGACGACCAGAGGGTCGATCGCTTCGACGGCGGCGACGAGATTGCGCAAGACGGACCCCAGGAACAGGCGTTAACCGTTTGCGCCATCATGGTTAACGGGGGGTGAAGGGACGGAGCCTTGATCCCGAACGCCTCGGGGCGGAGGTTTGACGCACTCTCGCCGTGGGCTAGAAGACGGCTCGCGTGAACCTTTTGCAGTTCGACATCATTGTCCGCGTCGCCGGAGCGACCTTGCTGCTGGTCGCGGCCGTGACGCTTTGGCGTCGAGAGCCGAGGGCGGACCGTCGCTTCTTCGCCCCCTTCGCCGTCTGCCTGTGCGGCTATCTGGCGGGCAATGCGGCGGACCCGGGGCTGCGGCTGACCGGCGAGATCGGACGCCTCGCCGTTCTGCTGAGCGGGCTTACGGCGGTTTTCCTCTGGTGGTTCTGCCTTTCGGTTTTCGACTGGGCCTTCAGGCCGCGAGGACCCGTGTTGGGGCTTGGTCTGGCCTGGCTCGTCGTCGCCCTGGCCGACCGGGGCGTGTTCGGGGCGGGGCTGGAGGGGAAGGGCCTGTCTTGGCTGTTGATCGCCATGGGGGTCGTCATGATGGGCCACCTGGCCTGGCGGCTGTACCGCGACCGGGCGGGCGATCTGCTGGATCGCCGCCGTCGCTCGCGCCTTGCGTTCGTGGTCGTGCTGGCGGGATTGCTGATCGTCGACATGGCCGCCGATGTCCTTCTAGGGCTGGAGTGGACGTCGCAAGCCTATGTCATCGCCCAGAACACGGCCTGTCTCGCCTTCTCCGCCTGGCTGCTGGTGCTGGCGGGCGACCGAAGGCAGCAACCGGCGTGGACCCGGGACGTGGAAGGTTCTGACCGGCTCGCCGCCGTCACGGGCGACGAACTCGGGGGGCGGTTGCGGCGGCTGATCGAGGTGGAGAAGGTCCATCTGGACCCGTCCCTGGACCTGGCGGCCTTTGTCCGCGCCATGGGGGCGTCGGAGCGCGCCGTGCGGGCGCTGATCAATCGTCAGCTCGGCTATGATCACTTCAGGACCTTCTTGAACGCTCAGCGGATGGAGGAGGCGCGTCGTCTGCTCGCCGATCCGGCGAGGCGGAAAGACAAGCTGATCGTGATCGCCATGGACAGCGGCTTCGCTTCCCTCGCCTCGTTCAACCGCGTCTTCCAGATGACGGAAGGCATGACGCCGAGCGCCTATCGCCGTGCGCGGCTGTCTGCCGGCGGCGAGCTTTTGGACGACGTCGCCGGGTTTTGAGGGGGTTTTCGCCGGGTTTCGAGAAGCGGCCCGCCGCCTCCTGCCGCACGATCCGCGCTCTCACAGAGACATGGAGCGGATTGTGAACGGGCTTATCGGAATATTGGGCGTCATCGGCCTCTTGGTCGTCGGCGGCGGACTGTTGGGGCGGCTGTTGCCGGGACGGATTTCCTGGTGCTGGCTGCTGATCGCGGCGGGCCTGGTTCTGCTGAACGACCTGCTGCTGACGAACGTTTACGGCTTGATCCCCGACCTGATCCCCGGCGGGACCTGGAACTGGCAGGGCAAGGCGCTGGCGCTGCTGGCGAGCCTGGCGGTCGCAGCCCTGCCGGGTTTCGGATTTAGGGCGTCGGGGCTGAATTTCGAGCA
>MGLN01000021.1:0-3413 GCA_001796045.1 Caulobacterales bacterium RIFOXYB1_FULL_67_16
CTCAACGCTGCGCGTCTACCAATTCCGCCACGACCGCTCGCATCGGAGCGGCGGCGAATAGACGAAGCCGCTGGAAAAGGAAAGGGGAATTGAACGTGCGGCGCGCCATCGGCCGCCGCGCCTCTTTCGCCGCCGAAACTCAGGCGGAGCCGGCCATGAAATCGTAGAGATCGGCCGGTCGGGTGACGGTGATGGCGATGCGGTCGTCGCGAATCTCGATCTCGCCGCGCGCCACCGGGTGATTGTTCGCCAAGATCCAGACCTCTTCGCCCTCGGCCGCGTCCAGGGGAATCACCGCGCCCCGGCCCATCCGCAGCAGTTGCGACATGGGCAGCACCATACGGCCCAGAACCACTGAGATTTCGACGTTGACGGCGTTGATCTGGGACACAGAGGCTCTCTCTCACTGTGAGGTCGTCACTTGCGCAAACGCCTCGCGCTGCACATTGAAGCCTTATGCTTGCCGACCCGTTAAGCCCCGACCTTCAGAAGCTTCGCCGCGACGATGACCGACCCGTCGAATGGGTGGTGTCGTCGGGTTATGTCGATTACGCCCAGGCCGAGGCCTTCATGGAGGCCCGCGTCGCCGCCATAGCCTCGGGCGAGGCTGCGGAAATGGTATGGCTGCTGGAGCATCCGCCGCTTTATACCGCCGGGGTCTCGGCCAAGGACGAAGACCTCCTCGACGCCGGACGTTTCCCGGTGCATCGCACGGGGCGGGGCGGGCAGTTCACCTATCACGGGCCGGGCCAGAGGGTCGCCTATGTGATGCTGGACCTGAACCGGCGCGGCCGCGACGTACGGGCCTTCGTGCGCGGCCTGGAGCAGTGGCTGATCGCCGGTCTGGACCGGTTCGGCGTCAAGGCCGACGTGCGCGAGGGCCGCGTCGGCGTCTGGGTGGAGCGCAAGGGCGCCGGCTGGGCGCGCGAGGACAAGATCGCCGCCATCGGCGTCAAGGTGCGCAAATGGGTCAGTTTCCACGGCGTCAGCCTGAACGTCGAACCGGACCTGGACCATTTCGGCGGCATCGTCCCTTGCGGCATTCAGGAGCATGGCGTGACCAGCCTGGTGGACCTGGGCGTGCTGGCGACGATGGACGAGGCGGACGCCGCGCTGAAAACCGGTTTCGTCGACCTGTTCGGGCCCGTCGTCGAAACCCCGCCGCCCTTCTAAAGACCGGGCTCGCCTCGCAAAGGTGTGACAATTGGGCGAAAGGACGGCGCCGGGGGTTGGCAAGCGTGGGAGGCTTAAGGTTTAACGTCCGCCAAGCCTTTCGCCCCAGCCCAGGAGCTTCCATGAACCGCCTGATCGCCGCCGCCTCGGCCGCCGTCCTGTCCCTGACCCTGGCCGCCGGCGCCGCCTCCGCGCAGGACTTCCGCGCCCTGGCCCAGCAGGACCTCCAGGCCATGCACGACGCCCTGGCCGCCAACCACCCCGCCGCCGTCACGCCCGGCGCGCCGGGCGAGGCCTTCCGCGCCTGGGTCGACACCGGCCTGGCGGACGCCCAGTCCAAGGTCGGCCGCGTCAACTCCGGCGACAGCCACGCCTATCTGATGCGCTATTACGCCAACGGTTTCCGGGATTCCAACATCTCGGCCAAGCCCACCTACGAGGGTCTTGGCCCCTTCTTCGCCATCGGCTGGCCCGGCATCGCCACCGGCTGGCGCGACGGCAAATATGTGGTGACCTACGTCAAGCCGGGCGTGCGCAACCTGCCGCCGGTCGGTTCGGTTCTGGTCGACTGCCTGGGCAAGAGCGCCGCCGACATCGCCACCGAACGTCTGGATCGCTGGGAAGGGGATCTGACGACCGAGGCTGACCGCGTCCGCACCGCCCCCTATCTGCTGTGGAACCGCAACAATCCGTTCGCGGGCGGCATGCCGCCCCTGTGCAACTTCCAGACCGGCCGCCGCACCAAGGAATACCAGCTGCAACCCCAGCCGGTCGACGCCGCCAGCCTGGAGGCGGCCTATCGGGCCACCGTCTACACGCCGCCTGCGACGCCCCTGTCGATCGAGACGGTCAACGGCCGCCCGTGGATCCATGTCCACACCCTGGGCGACAAGGCCGACTTCGACGCCTTCTTCGCCGCCGTCGACGCTCAGCTGGGCGCCATCCGCGGACCCCAGGGCTTCGTCATCGATCTGCGCGGGGCGGACGGCGGCTCGCTGAACGCCACGGGCCGCGGCTATGTGCTGGCCAACCACATCTGGACGCCGGAGTTCACGGTCAGCCGCCAGCCGGAGGCGGGCTCGATCACCTATCGCGCCACCCCGGCCAATCGCCAGTGGTTCGCCGACACCCTGGGCCGGATGCAGGCCGATCCCCGCTTTGTTCAGGAATCGGGCGCGGTGATTGAACAGACCCAGGCCATCGTCGCCGCCTTCGATTCAGCCTTGGCTGCGGGTCAGGCCAGCTTCACCCTGCCGGGCCGTCCGTCCGTGCCGGACACCGGCGTCGCCAATCCTGTCGCGGGCCCGGTGGTGGTTCTGGTCGACGGCGGCTGCACCGGCGGCTGCCTGGACACGCTGGATCTGCTGACCCGCCTGCCGAACGTGCGTCTGGCCGGCTCCACCACGGGCGAGGACACCATCTTCGTCGAGCCGACCGTCCTGCGCCTGCCGTCCAACTATGCCGAGCTGACCTATGGCCATAAGGCCTGGATGACCCGCCAGCGCGGCAATGACGCGCCCTATGTTCCGGCCCAGGGCCTGGCCTACACGGGCAATCCGACGGATGAGACGGCGGTCCGGACCTGGGTGGGCTCGCTCTTCCAGTAAGCCGTCCGCACAGGACGGAGGCTTTTGGGGGCGGGCAGGGGTGGAACCCCGGTCCGCCCCTTCCTATGTCTGGCTCATGTCAGACATCGCCACGCCCCAAGACGGTCTTCGCTCCGCCTCAGGTTACGACCTGACCCCGCCCGACGCCGAGGAACGCGCCCGGCTCGAAGCCGACCTGAACCCTGAGGAGAAGCGCGTTCTGCTGTCGCACGGCACCGAGGCGCCCTTCTGCGGAACCCTGCTGGGCGAGAAGCGGGCCGGGGTCTTCTGCTGCCGCCAATGCGGCCTGCCCCTGTTCCGCAGCCGCACCAAGTTCGAGAGCGGCACCGGCTGGCCCAGCTTCACCGAGCCGGTCGATCCGGCCCATGTCCGCGAGGTGCGCGACACCAGCTACGGCATGATCCGCATCGAGACGCTCTGCGCCCGCTGCGGCAGCCACCAGGGCCACGTCTTCCCCGACGGCCCGCCGCCGACCGGAAACCGCTACTGCATCAACTCCGTGGCCCTCAGTTTCGTGCCTGAGGGCGAGCCCTTGCCCGACCCGTTGCGACGGGGCGACGGAAACGCCTGACCTTGGCCTTATTCGCCGTGCTAGGATGATCTGGAAGGGAGACGGCGCATGTTGATCGCAGG
>MGLN01000021.1:3428-7580 GCA_001796045.1 Caulobacterales bacterium RIFOXYB1_FULL_67_16
CCTCCAACGCCTCCACGGTCGCTGAGGCCATGACCGCCCCGCCCGAGGCCGCCGCGCCGGCGCCCACGGCCCAGGACGCCCAGCCCCACGGCCTGACCACCGAACAGCAGATCCAGCACTGGCTGGACAGTCGTACCCCCGGCGCCAGCTTCGACGAAGCCGCCGCAGCCGCGCCTCAGGATGACCGCCAGGTCCACGGCATGGTCGAGGCCGGAATCGGCACCGGCGGCTATCGCAGCTACGGCGCGGCGGTCTCCATGCCCATCGGCGAGAACGGCCGGCTTGACCTGGCCTATCGCGAAGGCCGCAACGAGCCCTGGGGCTACGGCTATGCGAGCCCCTACGGCTACGGCCTGCGCGGACCGGGGTTCTACGCGCCCTATCGCGGCTACGGCGCCGATTCGACCAGCAAGTCACTCTCGCTCGGCTTCAGCTGGAGCAAGGACGACGACGAGGACGCGCGCGACCCCTGGCGGCGCGGGCTGTCGGGTTACGACTGAGGCGGCGGACGTCGGGGGCGGGTTTACGGCTGGGCGGTTGAGCCGAAAACCGACCCGAAGCGGTTGTTAGGGGCGGAGCCTTGAGCTGCGTTTGTAGCTCGGCCTAGATTTGATGCGTTTTGCGGATGTTGGTTTATTGGCTCCTTGGCGGCGGCAGTCATGGAGAGCGCAAGCCATGATTCACCGCCTTCTCAGCTACGTGAGCTTGCCGCTGCTAGCCCTTGCCCTTGCCTCCTGCGCCGATAGAGCGGCCGATAGGAGAGACCGCGCCATCGTGATCGAACACGTGACGGTGCTGGACGGACGGGGCGGCGCGGCTCTCGAAGATGGCAGGGTCGTGGTGCGTGACGGTCGCATCGTCGATGTCCGCGCCTCGGCGTCGGGCCATCCTCCGCACGGCGCGATGGTCGTCGATGGCAAGGGCAAGTTCCTGCTGCCCGGCTTCATCGACATGCACGCTCATCTCCTCTTTCCGAGATGCAATCCGGAAGGCGGACCGCCGCGCTTCGATCGCGCACTCTCCGAGAGAGCTTTGTCGGCGCAGCTGGATTTCGGGATCACCACGGTGCGCAGTCCGGCCACCCCTACGATCGAGGGGCTGAGACTGCGCGACGCGCTCAATGCTGGACGCGTCAGAGGACCGCGCGCGATGGCCTCGGCGGAACTGATCAATGATCCGAACCTCAGCGACGAGCAACTGCGCCAGATCGTGCGCGACGCCCTTCCGTACAAGCCGGATTTCTTCAAGGTCTATTCGCGGCTAAGGCCCGAACAAGTGGCCTCGGTGGTGGATGAAGCCCACCGCCACCATATTCCCGTCATCGGCCACCTTCAACGCACGACCTGGGCCCAGGGCGTGAGCCTGGGCGTCGATCATCTGGCCCACAGCGTCGACTGGTCGGCCGAAAGCCTTCCACTTGGCCGCAGGCCGGCGTATTTGGCGGCGACCAGGACCCGTCCGGGTTTTCGGTCGCGCATCGACTGGCTGGAGGCGTTCGATCCCGACGGTGCGGATCAAAAGGCTTTGATCTCCGAACTGGCTCGCCGGCGCAATTCGGTGGACGTCACGCTCATCGCCTATGACGCTAAGTTCTCTCCGCCTGACGAAGGACGCTACCGGCGCAATTCCTCTCTGCGCGACTTCCCCGAACTCCGCGAGGATTGGAACCGCTGCGACGACGCGACATCAAACTGGACTGCCGAGGACTTCAGGCGCTGGAAGGCCGCGCGTCCCAAGCTCCTGGCCTGGATAAAGCGGATGAGCGATGGCGGCGTGGCCCTCGTCGCGGGCACCGACCTCACCAACGAATGGATCGCGCCAGGAGAAGGGTTGCACCAGGAGTTCGAACTCCTCGCAGAGGCCGGGCTTGCACCCGATCGCATCCTGCGAATGACGGGCGCCGACGCGGCCCTGGCTCTCGGCCGCGCGGACATTGGCATGATCGAGGCGGGACGACGCGCCGATCTGGTTCTCCTGTCGGGCGATCCTCGCAGGACCATCAGCAACACGCGTTCGATCGTGTGGGTGATGCAGGGCGGTCGCATTGTCGCCAAGGGCGCGTCTCGCTAGGCGCGCCCTTCCTATCCTAATTCTGTCGAAAAACCTGATGGTTTTCAGCGGCCCTCACCCTCGAAAGCCTCATCGACCTAACGCGTGTCCAACCTGTCGTATAATGCCCGCCGGTCTTTGAAATCGCGAGCGCGCGCAAATTGCACTCTTTGCACTTGCACTCGTTTCGGCTTGGCAGTGCAATTTCAGGGGCGTCGTTTTTTTACCGCGCATCCGACACGGTCCTCGCGGCACAGGCGGACAGTCCGTCCGGCGCCCCGATCCGCCCCAGCAAAAAGGCCCGGCTTTCGCCGGGCCTTTTCAGTCTCAGATGGTGCCGCCGGGGGGAATCGAACCCACGACCTCAGCCTTACCAAGGATGCGCTCTACCACTGAGCTACGGCGGCCCCGACTGAGGAAGCGGCCGTATAGCCAGAGGTTTCGGGGGAGGGAAGCGGTTTTTTGGCGATCCGAAAGAAAGTTTGGACAAGCCCCGGGATCCCGGCATTCTACGGCCATGACTCGCCCACCCCCTGACGCCGAAACCCCCGCCGTCGCGCCGGCCGCCGCCGAATCGTCTCCGCAGTCCGAGGCCGAGCGCGCCCGGGCCGAGCGGGCCATCCGGCTGGCCTCGGCTCTTCGCGCCAATCTGAGACGGCGCAAGGCGCCGGCCCGCACCCCGGCGGCGCCCAAGGACAGCAACTGAATGTCATCGGCCTGACGCGGCCTGCCCCCTTTGGCAACGGCGCGTCGGCTTGCTAGAGAACCATCCCCCCGAGGCGTTTCCTTCGGGCGCGCTTCAAGGACGTCATGGACAGTATCGCCCTCCACGGCGGCGCACAGCTTTTCGGGGAGATCCCCGTCAGCGGCGCCAAGAATTCCGCCATCAAGCTGATGGCCGCCTCGATCCTGACGGATCAGCCCCTTCTGCTGACCAATATGCCGCGCCTGGCGGACACCCGCTTTCTGGGTCAGTTGCTGCGCCAGTTCGGCATCGAGGTGACCGAGCGTGACGGCGCCGATGGGCAGGAAAGCCTGTTCCACGCCCAGACCCTGACCTCGACCTTCGCTCCCTATGACCTGGTCCGCCAGATGCGGGCCTCCTTCAATGTGCTGGGCCCGCTTCTGGCCCGCACCGGCGAGGCCAAGGTGTCTCTGCCGGGCGGCTGCACCATCGGCGCCCGCCCGGTGGATCTGCACCTCCAGGCCCTGACCGCTCTCGGCGCCGAGATCGAGCTGGACGAGGGCTATGTGACGGCCAGGGCCCCTTCGGGCCTGAAGGGCGCCGAGATCGAGTTTCCTTTCGTCTCCGTCGGCGCCACCGAACACGCCCTGCTGGCTGCGGTCCTGGCCCAGGGGACGACCGTGCTGCGCCGCGCCGCGCGCGAGCCCGAGATCGGCGATCTGGCCCGCTGCCTGACCGCCATGGGGGCGAAGATCGACGGAATCGACACCGACGTCCTGACCATCACCGGCGTCTCCTCGCTGAACGGAACCACCTGGTCGGTGATTCCCGACCGGATCGAAATGGGCTCCTACGCCGTCGCCGCCGCCATGGCGGGCGGCGAAGTGCGGCTGACCAAGGCGCGGGCCGAGCTGATCGCCGCCCTGACCGACAAGATGATCGAAGCCGGGGTCGAGGTGTCGCCGACCGACGACGGCGTCCTGATCAAGCGGGATCCCAAGGTCCGGCTGCAGGCGGTCGATATCGAGACCGCCATCTATCCCGGCTTCGCCACCGATCTGCAGGCCCAGTTCATGGCGCTGATGACCACGGCCGACGGCGTCAGCACGGTGCGCGAGACCATCTTCGAGAACCGGTTCATGCACGTGCCGGAACTGGCGCGCCTGGGCGCCGAAATCTCGGTCCATGCCGGCGAGGCCCATGTGCACGGGGTCGAGACCCTGCGCGGGGCCCAGGTCATGGCGACCGACCTGCGGGCCTCCATGTCCCTGATCATCGCCGGCCTGGTCGCCGAGGGCGAGACGACGGTGGGCCGCGTCTATCATCTGGATCGCGGCTTCGAGCGTTTGGAAGAAAAGCTCGGCGCCTGCGGGGCCGAGATTCGACGTATCAAGGGCCAAGACGATGGGATGGGGTGA
>MGLN01000021.1:7632-7948 GCA_001796045.1 Caulobacterales bacterium RIFOXYB1_FULL_67_16
GCGCTTCAGGACGCCATCCTGCGGCCCATCGACATCGTCTGGGAGAAACAGTCGCGCACCCTGACCATCGCCTTCAGCCGCTTCTGCTGGGAATGCGGTGGGACGCGGGTCATGTCCGCCATGCAATTCGGCGACGTCCTGGCGGTCAAGAGCCGCCGCCTGCCGCGCAGCCCTGACGCCTCTCTCGAGCTTCTGGCCCTGGACTTCATGCCGGGCGAGGCGCCGGGCGGCCGGGTCATTCTGATGTTCGCCGGCGGCGGGGATCTGCGGATCGACGTCGAATGTCTGGACGCCGTGGTCACAGATATTTCCGAAC
>MGLN01000022.1:0-6103 GCA_001796045.1 Caulobacterales bacterium RIFOXYB1_FULL_67_16
CATGCCGCGCATCACGAAGCTGTCGAAGTCCCAGCCGGTCGAATAGGTGGTCTCGTACCAGACCGGCGGCAGGTCGTCGCTGTCGCCCCCGACCATCTCGAACTGGGATCGGGCGTCGCTCCAGTTGGCGGCGAGGAACAGACCCAGACGATCGGTGAAGCGATGCGACACCGCCAGGGCCAGCTTTTCCGATCCCGGCTGATCGAACCGCGTCAACCAGCCGGTCTCCGCCGACAGGCGCACGTAGTCGCGGGAGGAGTCGAAGGCTGTCGGGGTTTCGATGTCGATCAGCCCGCCCAGGGCGTCGCCGTCCAGATCGGGAGTCAGGGTCTTGCGCACGACCAGGCTCTGCACCCCCTCGGGCGGGAGATAGCTGAGACGGACTCCCCGATAGAATTTGTCAGCCCGCGATCCGGCCCCGCCCAGCCGCACACCGTTGATGCGATAGGCGTTCCATTCGGTCGACATGCCCCGCACCGTCAGCCGGTCGCCCTCGCCCGTCTGGTGGTTGCGAACCGCGTTGACGCCCGGCAGCCGGGCCAGGCTCTCGGCGAGATTGCTGGTCGGCAGCAGGCCCTGATCATCGGCGCTGACGACGTCGCTGATCCCGTCATAATCGCGCTTCAGCTCCAGCGCCTCCTGGATGGCGCCGGGACGCCCCAGGACCACGACCTCCTCCAGCTCGGCGGTCGGCGGCGGCGCGGGGGTCGGCGGCGGCGCGGCGCGCTCAACGATCAGGGTGTCGCCCACTGTCCGACTGCGCAGATCGGGATGGCCCGCCAGTAGACCGGCCAGGGCCTCCGCCGCCGTCGTGCGGCCCCTCACGTCGCGTCCCATGCGGCCGCGCACCAGATCCGCGTCGGCGATCACCGCGACCCCCGCCTGGCGCGACAGATCGCGAAGGGCCTGGGCCAGAGGCCCCGCCGAAATCTGGAAGCGCCGCACCTCTCCAGCCGAAGCCGGCGTGCTCAAAAGTACAATGCCCGCCAGCAGAGCTGCGCCCAGAACAGATGCCCGCCCCGGTTTCACGCCGGGTTCACCGGTCGATCAGAAGACGGCCGGACGCGTCCTTGCGCAGGCTCAGGCCCTGCATCTCGGCCACCACCGCCAAAACCTGATCGGGCTGGTCCGCCTCGAACCGTCCGCTTATGCGGCGTTTACTCAGGACCGGATCGGAGAAGTCGGCCCGCAAGCCGGGCGATCGGCGTTGCAACTCCACCACCAGATCCGCCAAGGTCATGTCCTCCGCGTCGATCCAGCCTTCCGTCCAGTCCGGCGCGACGGCCGCAGGACCCAGGCGTTTGAGCGCCGCCGACGTCAACTCGCCGTCGCGAGCCAACAGGCGGGCGCCGGCGCTCAGCACGCGCCGCTGACCCGGGTGTTTCAGGGCGATGACTTCGACCCGTCCTTCCAGAACACTGACCTCGACCGCCCCGCCGCTACGCTCGTCGACGTTGAAGCGGGTGCCCAGGGCAGTAATCCGATGGGTCGCGGTAAAGACCGAGAAGGGCCGCCGGGCGTCCTTGGCGACGGCGAAGAAGCCTTCGCCCTTCAGATAGACGTCGCGACGTTCGGCGCCAAAAGCCGTCCGCACCAGGCTGTCGCCGTTCAATCGGACCACCGATCCGTCGTCCAGCGACGCCTGCACGCTCTGACCGGCCGTCCCCGCGAGGGTCTCGTGGACCAGCCGCCCCTGTGAGGGCCAAAGCAGAACCGCCGCGACCAGGCCGGCGGCGACCGCCCCGAAACCCGCCGCAGCCCAGACCGGCCGAACCGGAGGACGCCAGGCCTGGCGCGCCGGTCGCGCGCCTTCGGCCGCCACCCGTCGCATCGCCTCATCCAGGGCGGGGTCGCGCAGCAGACGCTCGTGAAGATCCAGCATCTGCAGTCGCTCCGGCCCTGCGGCCAGCCAGTCGTCGAGACGACGGGCTTCGTCCGCGTCCAGGGGACCGCGCCTGAGACGATCGGCCCAAAGCACCGCCGCCTCTTCGAGGGTTTGCCGGTCGTCCGTCACAGGGCGCGCTCCGTATCCATGGCGCGACGCACGTCAATGACCGCCCTGCTGAAGTGTTTCTGGGCGGCCTCGACCGAGATGCCCAGTCGGGCCGCAATCTGCGCATAGCCGAGATCGGCGGACTGGCGAAGAATGAAGACCTCCCGCCTCAGCCGCGGCATGGCCCGCAGGGCGCGGGCGTACAGATCGGCTCTCTGCTTCATGTCCAGCACCTCGAACGGAGACGGATCGGCCGAAGCCATGTCGTCGGCGATCTCCTCCTCGCCGCCGCGCGCGCCGGCGCGGCCCTTGTCGCTGAGCAGGTTGAGCGCGACACGAAAGGCGTAGGCCACCGGATCCTTCAGCGGCCCGCCGCGCGAACGCGCCAGGACGCGGGCATAGGTTTCCTGGCTAATGTCGTCGGCGTCCGCGTCGGTCCTGACGCGGCTTCGGACGAAGGCGCGCAGACGCAAGGCGTTCTTCGCCAAAGCGCCGTCTGCCCCTGGATCCTGAACCGCCATCCGCACCCCGCTGGCTGGGGGCTTTAAGGCTCAACGGTGACGGTAAGAAAACAAACCGGCGAAAAACTGCGGGCGAATGGAAAGAGAAGTCCGCCTGCTCGCGAGACTACTCAGACGCCAAATCTGACGTTGTAAAAAGGCGAAGGCCGAAGCGCGGGAGTCAGGCTCGAGTCAGACCTCGGGTTCTCGTCCTGATCGGGACGCCGAGCTGGTGCGGGCGGCCGGGATCGAACCGGCAAGGGCTTACGCCCGGCAGATTTTAAGTCACACACGCCAGCATCAAACCACTGATACTTCGTGAGAATCTACCACAAGCCAGCCGACTGTGTAAGCATTTGTGTAAGGTCGCAGCCTCCGCAGGAAGGCTTGGCATCGCACTGTACGTCAGGACCCAAGACTTCGTGGTTAGGCTACGGACCGGAAAGACGCGCGCGCAGATCAAGCTCGGGTTCCTGAGAGCCGACCCGGAACCGATACTCCACCTGTCGCCCCATCAAGGCGTCGAGAACATTGACGGAGAGGCTCGCTGCCATCTCGAAACGCACGGGCTTATCAAGGACGCGCGGGAGAACTTCGGCGAACTCCTGCACATGGCTGATGTAGCTGTTGCGATGGTTGACCTTGAGATCGTTGATCGCCGCCCGGTACGCCTTGACGTGGGCCTTCAGTTCTTCTGCCTTCCTGGCCGCTAGTCCCTCGCGATTCATGGCAGCGAGAGCATTCGGGAACGACCGTGACCCGGAACCGTCGTCGTCCAGCGCTGTAAGTCGCGCGATGATATCCCTCGTCCCGCTTTCCAACAGGGCGAGCTCAAGCACGAGGTCTTCCCGAGACATCTTTCCCAGGTTCGGGAGGCGTTGCTTCTCGCGATGCGCCAGGATCGTGAGCAACAGGTAGAGGACATCCTGTTTGAGGCCGTCCAGTAGATCCTCGGAGGGCGTGTAGACCTTCTTAGGCTCAGGACTCATAGCCAGAACAGGACGGTCGCGGCGAGGGCGATGGCGGACAGGAAGACCGTCGGACAGCGATCGTAGCGGGTGGCGACCCGGCGCCAGTCTTTCAGGCGTCCAAACATGATTTCGATCCGGTTTCGCCGCTTGTAGCGTCGCTTGTCGTAGCGGATGGGTTCGGTGCGGGTTTTGCGGCCTGGGATGCACGGCGTGATCCCCTTGGCCTGCAAGGCGTCCCGGAACCAGTCGGCGTCGTAGCCCCTGTCGCCCAACAACCACTGGGCGCGTGGCAGGCTGTCCAGGAGAGCGGCAGCGCCGATGTAGTCGCTGACCTGACCCGCTGTCATGAAGAGGCTGATGGGCCGCCCGTTCGCATCGGTCACGGCGTGCAGCTTGGTGTTCATGCCGCCTTTCGTGCGTCCGATCAGTCGCCCGAGACCCCCTTTTTTACCCGCAGGCTCGAAGCCGTGCGGTGCGCCTTGAGATAGGTCGCGTCGATCATGACCGTGCGGCGTTCGGTCTGAGCCCCGGAGAGGCCCTCCATCATCCGGATGAAGACGCCAGCCTCACTCCATCGCTTCCAGCGGTTGTAGAGGGTCTTGTGCGGCCCGTAGGCCGCCGGCGCATCTCGCCAGCGGAGGCCGTTGCGGTTGACGAAGATGATCCCGCTCAACACCCGGCGGTCGTCAACGCGCGGCTTGCCGTGGCTCTTTGGGAAGAAGGGCTCCAGCCGAGCCATCTGCTCGTCCGTCAGCCAATACAGGTCGCTCATATCCAGACTCCTCAGGAGCCTGAATCAGACCGAACGCCTCACATCAATGGGTCCTGAGCCTAGCCATTGAGTGTGAGCTCGGTCAGCGTCTTCCCTTCCCCCTCAAGCCTCAGCACCCAGTTGCCGTAGATTCGGAGCATGCCCGCTGGTCCGTCCGTCTTTGCCTCGCCTGTCTCCATCGACAGGTACAGGCGTGGGAAGGGATCGGCTTGCTCGATGACGAGGAACGGCTTGTTCTCGCCGTCGAAGACGAGCGCGCCATGCGTCAGCGCTTCGCGACGCTCCGTCTTCGCGGTTCTGCCGATCACGAGCTCGGCGTCGACGGCGTAGCACTCGCCGGGGAGGTGCTGATTCTGCAGATAGCCAGGGGAAGCCGCCTGGCCCTTCACCTGACCCAGAAGGATGGCCGTCACCAGGTCACCCGCCTTCACCGTGATCCCATAGAGCGGCGGAACTGTATCACCGACCTGGAACGCTGACCCGGGCTTCAGGCCGGAGATATCTACGGGGGCAGGAAACCCGACAACCTTCACCATGATCTCACGCTCCATCGATTGGGGATGTTGAGTCGGGAAGTCCCCTCGCCCCATGCCAGTGCCACGCGGCGCCATCTCAAGTTTTGTTGCGCACAGCCAGGCTTCAATCAGGCATTGCGTCAATATGCGCCTGTCGATCAGATCAGCTCCGAGTCGGGAGGCATGCATGATCAAGTGGGGAGACAGTCGGAGGGATCATGATCCTATCCTCGCGATATGGCCGAGCTATCGCCCGTTGCATGAGCGCTGGTTCATGGTGGAGCTGGTCGAGACCGAGGACGGCGGCGTTCGCTGGCGAGACCGACGAATCCCGTCCGAGGAGGGATGGGTCAGAATGGACGTCCATCCGGATCGGGAGGCCGCAGTATCCGCAGCCGAGGCTTTGAATCCCTCGCTGGCGGCGGCGCTCGCGGCGAGGCAGATGGACGCAACAGAGAAGACCTCTCTCACCCTGAAGGTCCGCAAGGCGCTTCAGTCGCGGCAACGTCTGGCGGATGAGGAAGCCCTGATGCTTTCCGAGGCGATCCGACGCCACGCCGACACGCCCCGGATCCCGATCGATCAAATCAAGCTGCACACTGAGGCCGAGCCCTATCGGGAAGCGTTGGCGCAAGAGCTACAAACCTACCCCTATCTCTGGATGGCTCTTCTCGATGGCCGCGGACGGCAGGTCGTTCTGTATCGCAACGCTGACGACGTCTGGAGCAAACCCTATCCCGCCGGCGAGAAATCGGCGGAGAAAGCCATGCGCGCCCGGATCGCCAACGGCTTCAAGTTTCACCACGATCAGCACTGGGGTCAGGTGAAGGCCAAAATCCGTGCCGAACTGCTGCCGCGGGCCAATCAGCTTCTTCAGCTCGCCAGCGTTCAACGCCTCCTCGCCGAGGCTCTGGCCCGTGGCGAGCATGTTCTGGTCAGCAATGGGATCGTGTTCTGGTACGAGCCGGACGGTCAACTCGGCTGGACGGTCAAGGCGACCACCAGCGACAAGGGTGAGGATGGGTCGACGCTATGGCGCGAGGGCACGATCCTCTCGACCAACCACGGTAGGCTCGTTGTCCTTCCCTATGTCAAGGAAAGCGGCGAGCAGGTTCGCGGCCACACAAAGAACGGTCCTGGGGATGGCCGGGCCAAGCCCAGACACCCCGACCATTTTGTCGAGATTCCTTTCCGCGAGCTGAAGGGAGATCTCATGATAGGCCTCTTCGGAGAGCTCCCCTACGAGTAGACCCTCACGGTTGGATGGACGGGCCACGTCGCCTGCCCGACCTTCGCCCCCCCCCCACTCATTTCCTCGGTACGCCCTGTGGACTCCAGCTTCGTAGATCTCG
>MGLN01000022.1:6119-7003 GCA_001796045.1 Caulobacterales bacterium RIFOXYB1_FULL_67_16
GTCGCGCTCGCCTATGATCTGATCGCAAAGTACCGGGAGCTAGGCGCGATGGGCGATGCCGCCGCGACGACCTTCCTTCAATCCTGGGATAATGCGACCGCGATCAGTGACATTCGCCAGCTCCTCCAGCTGGAGGGCCGGATCATCGAGGACGCCGCGGACAACACCCAGGCTATCAGCCAGATCGCCCGGCGACAGCTGGAGAGACTGCGCGAGGACCGCCATCTGTGCGCCCATCCTGCCTTCTCGGCCGAAGCCCTGCTGTTCGAGCCCACGCCAGAACTGGTGCGAATGCATCTGGTCAACGCCGTCGATCTCGTGCTGGCCCAGGAACCTCTTCAGGGCCGAGCGATCTTCGAGGTCTTCGATGTCGATGTTCAGTCGCCCGGATTCCCGAGCGATCACGCCAGGATTCTCGACTACGTCGAGCAGCGCTACCTCGCCCGCGTCCGGTCCCAGAACATCCGCAACTTCGGCACTGTTCTCGCCAAGTCGTTGCTCAAAGGCATTCCCCCTCATCTCGACGGGGTGCGCGGCAAAATCGTTTCGGCCCTCGTGGCGGTCCGCGAGCGGACCCCTGCGGCGTGGCCCGAACTCGCACCTTCCATTGTGCAGCTCCTCGACAATCTGGCGCCCCTTGATCGGCCGCGGGCCATCGCCTTCATCGCCGCCTTCCCGAACTTCTGGCCGCTGATCCAGGAGGCGACGCAGACCGCCCTGCAGGAGACCGTCAACAACCTCGACCCCGCAAATGTCGCCGATGTCCGGATCATGATGGGGATCACATTCGAGCGGTTCCGGGCGCCCCTCCTTGCCGCGATACCGCGACTGGACCGCGAGACCTTCGCCCGCACGATCGCTGCCACTCCGCTTGCTGACCTGTG
>MGLN01000022.1:7389-32442 GCA_001796045.1 Caulobacterales bacterium RIFOXYB1_FULL_67_16
CGACATCACTCACGCAAACCTTGATGTTATACTGGTAGGGAGTATATCAGCCCAACCGGTTCGTGACGGCTTGCGCCACGGCTCGGTGACGGGCCGATCGGTGAAGACACCCTGCATAGACATCTGCATCTTCGATTCCGCGACCGGCTGGTGCGTGGGGTGCGGCCGAACGCGTCCGGAAGTGGCTCAATGGTGCAAGCTGTCGCCCTTCCGCCGCAAGGCCATCGAGCGGGAGCTCCCCCGGCGAATGACCGCCTTGGGTGCGAAGGCCGGGGCGAGTGACTAATGAGACCCAACACGTCGTCTCGAGAAGGATTCCACCATGGCCCATATCGCCGCTGACAAGCCCAAACTTATGGCCAGGGTCCGCCGCATCAATGGGCAGGTCAGCGCTCTCGAGCGCGCCATCAATGATGATGTCGATTGCATCGCCGTCCTCCAGCAGGCCGCCGCCGTGCGCGGCGCTCTTGGCGGCCTGGTCGAAGCGCTGATCCTTCAGCATCTCGAGCACCATGTCGCTGCGCCTCATCTTGATGAAGCCGCGCGTCGCAAGGGCGCCGACGAGCTCATATCCATTATCGGACGCTATAAATGACCATCCAGCCTGCCGCTTCACCGGCCCATGATCATGTCTTTCTGGCCGCCAATCATGACGAGAACGCCCGCCGCACATTGATCGTGGTCGTCCTGACCGCAGTGATGATGGTCGGAGAGATCGTCGCCGGCGTGCTGACGGGATCAATGGCCTTGCTGGCGGACGGCATACATATGCTCACCCACGCCGGAGCCCTTGGGGTCGCGGCCGCAGCCTACAGCTACGCACGCCGTCACGCGAACGACCCCCGATACAGCTTCGGCACCGGCAAGGTCGGCGATCTGGCAGGGTTTGCATCCGCGCTCGTTCTGGGCCTTTTCGCCATTGGCATCGGCGTGGAATCCATCCGACGTCTGTTCGAGCCGACTACGGTCTTGTTCGGCGAAGCGGCGATTGTCGCCGTCATCGGCCTTGTCGTGAATGTCGTGAGCGCTCTTCTGCTCTCGGGAGGGCATCACCACAGCCACCAGCATGATCATCACGATCATGGCCACCACGACCACGGGCACGGCGGCGACAACAATCTGCGTTCCGCGTATCTCCATGTCCTAGCCGATGCCCTGACATCGGTCCTTGCGATCGTCGCGCTCCTGTCAGGTCACTATCTCGGATGGACATGGCTGGACCCGATCATGGGCCTGGTCGGCGCAGCGGTAATCGCGAAATGGTCATGGGGTCTCCTGCGCGATACGGCTGCCGTCCTGCTGGACCGAACCGACACCCACGTCGCCGATGAAACCCGCGAGGCGATCGAGACGCCAGGCGATGCCCGTATCCGCGATCTGCACATCTGGCGGGTTGGGCCGGACGCTCACGCCGCCATCATCAGTGTCGCGACCTCCAGCGCGACCTTGGAGGCGCTTCGAGCGCGGCTGGTCCCGGTGCACGAGCTCAAGCATATCACTATCGAAATCGAACCCTCCGAGCCTCTCCCCGCCTGAACTGCGACACTTTTGATGTTGCTTGAATCAGGGGTGTCGAGATAGTCCGGGGGAGTACGGGGTACTCTCTTGTCGCGACTTGTCCGCCAGATCTGCATCGGCTTGGCCGTGACCCTTATGGTCACGCTGCAAGGCTTTGCGGTACGTGACGGTCAACATCGAATAGAACATGCTCTCCAGTTCCCCGGCGTCGCTTTCAGCGATTCCGCGGCTGACCATGATCATCACGACGACGGGCACGATCACGCCCACGAGGTCGACGCTGAAGCCTCTGCCGCCGCAGACACGGCGATCGACACCGCCGACCAAAGCGAAATGCCGGTGCTGCCGCACCATCACCATGGCGGCGGCGGTGACGTGCACATCGCGCTCGCAGGCCTGCCTCAGCCGAACTCCCCCTCCAGCGGACTTGCGCCCGCGCTCAACCCGGCCCGGACTCCGCCTTTGGCGGGAACGCGTCCGGAAAGCCCGCTCGACCCTCCTAAACAGAACGCCTGATCGCCTGAAAAGCTGATCCTGCGCGGCCTCCGGGCCGTGCGCGTCCTGTTGGAGAAATTCCTTGAAACTACCTGCATCCGGCGCTGCCGGATGGCGGGTGCGCGCCGCAGCCGTGTCTGCGCTCGCGCTCGCCCTTGGGGCGTCGCTCGCCCCTGCCCCGGTGTTCGCCCAAGCGGCGCCGGTCCCCGCCGACGTGAACGGCTACCCGCAACTCAGCTTGCGCGAAGCCCTCAGTCTTTCCGCCGCGTCAGACCCGGCGCTCGCCGGTGTCGAAGCTCGTCGTCGCGCCGCTGGAGCCGGCGTGCGGCAGGCCGATGTCCGACCCAATCCGAACGTCGGACTGATGGTCGAGAACCTGCCGACGCTCGGCGGCGGCGATATTCTCGGGCGAACCGAGACCACGCTGACGTACGAGCAACGTCTGGAACGGGGCGGCGATCGTCCGGCCCGCACGGCGCTCGCCCGGGCCGAGGGAGATCTGCTTCTCGCCGACGCCAGGGCCGCGCAGCTCGACCGGCTCGAGCTGGTCCAGACGGCGTGGGCCGAAGCGCTCGCTTCGGAGGCCTTGCTCGAAATCGCCAGGGAGCGGCTCAATCTGGCCGAGGCCTTCCAGAGTGAAGTCTCCCGACGGGTCAACGCCGCACGAGATCCCCTGTTCGCAGGGGCCCGGGCGGAGGCCGAGCTCGCCCAGGCGCAGATCGACTTCGACCAGGCCGAGGTCGGCGCGCGTATGGCGCGGGTCAACCTCGCCAAATTCTGGTTCGGCAGATCAGAGTTCACCCTCGGGGCTGATGCCTTCGAGGACACGAGCGCCTCTCGCCGGGAAGCCGGTCCGGTGGCGCAGATCGATCTCGCGGCTTTCGATGCCCGCCGTCTGATCGCCGACGCCCAGGTGCGGGTCGAACAGGCGCGCGCCGTGCCCGACCCGACGGTGAGCCTCGGCGTCCGCCACATCTGGGACAACGAAGTTGCCCTGGTGTTCGGCGGATCGATGCCGCTTCAACGCTACGACCGCAATGAAGGCGCAATCGCCCGCGCCCAGGCCGAGGGCGTAGCCGCCCAGGCCGATCGCCGCGCTTTCGAGATCGAGCGCGAGCGCGAAATCCTCAGGCTTCAGGTGCAGCTGGCCGCCAAGGCCAGCGAAGCGCGCCGCATCGCCGAGGAGACCCTGCCTCAGGCGGAGCGTGCCGTCACCCTTGTCCGCGAGGGCTTCGGGCGCGGCGGCTTCACCTACAACGACGTGATGTCCGCGCAGACAGCCTTGCTGCAGGCCCGGGCGAGGCGCGTGTCCATCCTGCAAGCCTTCCACACCGACCGCGCCAGACTGGACCGTCTGACAGGCGCGCATGCCGACCTGCTCGGCCTGGAGACCCAACCATGACCCGTACACATGCACTGCGCCTCGCCTCCGGCGCGGCGTTGACCAGCCTTGCTCTGGTGCTCGCCGCCTGCGGCGGCGGCGGTGAGCGCGCCGAGAAGGCCGAGGGCGCCGAAGCGGCGGCCGCCGGGGACTACGAGCGTGGCCCGAACAATGGCCGCCTCCTCCGCGACGGCGACTTCTCGCTGGAAGTCACCATCTACGAAGAAGGCCCTGAGCCCCTCTTCCGGATCTATCCGTATCTGAACGACAAGCCGCTCGATCCCCGGCAGGTTCAGCTCACCATGGCGCTGACGCGTCTGGGGCCACAGGTTGATCGGTTCACCTTCACCCCCGAGGGCGCCTACCTCGCCAGCCCCGGCGTCGTCACCGAGCCCCACTCGTTCGACGTCGCGGTGAACGCGGTGCGGGGCGGAAAGACCTCGAGGTGGACCTACCAGTCCTACGAGGGCCGTACGCAGATCACGGCGGAGGCCGCACGGGCGGGCGGGGTCACGACCGAACAGGTCGGGCCGGCCACGCTGGCGGAAGCCCTGCCCCTTACCGGCCGGGTGGAGCTGGCTCCGGAAGCCCAAGCCGAGGTCCACGCCCGCTACCCCGGCCGTGTGGTCTCGCTGAACGTCCAGCTCGGTCAACGGGTGTCCCGCGGCCAGGTCGTCGCCCGGGTGGAGTCGAGCGAAAGCCTGCAGACCTATTCGGTCACCGCCCCGATCTCGGGCGTCATCACCGCCAAGAACATCAATCCGGGCGCCATCACGGGCAACGGGACGCCCATGCTGATGATCGGCGATCCGACCCGTCTGCATGCGGAGTTCTTCCTCTATCCGCGTGACGCCGAACGGGTGCGGGTCGGCCAGCGCGTCCAGGTGCGCAGCACCGCCGGCGAGAACACCACCACCGGCACCATCGAGGCGATCCTCCCGGCTGATGACGTGCTCAGTCAGACGCTCGTCGCCCACGTCGCCCTGCCGGCCCAAGGCGGCGTCTGGCGCCCGGGCCTGGGCGTCGACGGGACGGTCCAGGTCGGAACCGGGGAAGTGCCGCTCGCGGTCCGCACCCGTGCGCTTCAGCCCTTCCGGGACTTCACCGTCGTCTACGCCAAGGTGGGTAACACCTATGAGGTCCGCATGCTCGAGCTTGGGCGTCGGACGGACGAGTGGACCGAAGTCCTGGGCGGTATCGATCCAAACACGACCTATGTCGTGGACGGCGCCTTCCTCATTCGCGCGGACATCGACAAGTCCGGCGCGAGCCACGACCACTAGTGGGGGCGCGGCATCATGCTTGAACGCATCATCGCGCTGTCGATCCGGTTCCGCTGGGTCGTCATGGCGCTCGTCCTTGTGGCCTGCGCGGTCGGGGTCTGGAGTTTCCAGAAGCTCCCGATCGACGCGACGCCCGACATCACCAACGTCCAGATTCAGATCAACACGGAGGCCCCGGGCTACTCGCCCCTTGAAGCCGAACAACGCATCACCTTCCCGGTGGAGACCGCCATCGCGGGGGTGCCGGGCCTGAGCTACACCCGATCCGTCTCACGCTACGGTTTGAGCCAGGTGACGGTGGTGTTCGAGGATGGCACCGACATCTATCGGGCGCGTCAGCTGGTCAACGAGCGACTGCAAAGCGCGCTCGGCCAGCTTCCGCCCGGTCTGTCGCCTGAGCTCGGTCCGATCGCGACCGGGCTGGGCGAGATCTTCATGTACACGATCGAGGCCGAACCGAACGCGGGCAAGCCGGACGGAACGCCATACACGCCTGAGGATCTGCGCACCCTGCAGGACTGGGTCATCCGTCCGCAGATGCGCAACACGCCCGGCGTCACCGAGGTCAACACCATCGGCGGTTTCGAGCGGCAATATCACGTCACCCCGCGTCCGGAACGTCTCGCCGCCTACGGCGTGACCATGGCCGAGGTCGTGCAGGCGCTGGAGCGGAACAATGCCAACGTCGGCGCCGGTTACGTCGAGCGCTACGGCGAACAATGGCTCATTCGCGTGCCGGGTCAGGCCTCGTCGATGCAGGACCTCTCCAACGTCGTGATCACCACACGGGGCGGCGTGCCGATCCGGGTGGCCGAAGTGGCCGAGGTCGGTCTGGGCGAGGAACTTCGTACCGGGGCGGCGACCGAGAACGGCAAGGAAACCGTGCTCGCCACCGTGCTGATGCTGGCCGGTGAGAACAGCCGGATCGTCGCCCAGGCGGCCGCAGCCCGCCTGGAGGAGGCCGCCAAAGCCCTCCCCGCCGGGGTGATCGCCTCCCCGGTCTATGACCGAACCGATCTGGTCGAGCGCGCCATCGGCACGGTCGAGAAGAACCTGCTGGAAGGCGCGCTTCTGGTCATCGTGGTGCTGTTCCTGCTCCTCGGGAACATCCGCGCCGCCCTGATCACTGCCGCGGTCATCCCGATCACCATGCTGATGACCATCACGGGCATGGTGCGCACCGGGACTTCGGGCAATCTGATGAGCCTCGGCGCGCTGGACTTCGGTCTGATCGTCGACGGCGCCGTCATCATCGTGGAGAACTGCCTGCGGCGGTTCTCCGAAGCCCAGCACCAGCTCGGTCGGTTGCTGACTCGTCAGGAACGCTTCGACCTCGCATCCAAAGCGTCCAGCGAAGTGATCCGCCCGTCCCTCTTCGGCGTGCTGATCATCACCCTCGTCTACATTCCGATCTTCGCCCTCGACGGTGTCGAAGGAAAGATGTTCCACCCGATGGCGATCACCGTCGTCATCGCCCTGACGTGTGCGCTCGTCCTGTCCCTGACCCTGGTTCCGGCGGCCGTCGCCACCTTCGTCTCGGGCAAAGTGACCGAGAAGGACCCGTTCCTGATGCGTTGGGCGCGGGTCGGCTACCGTCCGGCGCTGGACTTCGCCCTGAAGTTCCGCACCGCGATGGTCGGCGCGGCGATCGCCCTGGTGGCCCTCGCCGCCTTCGGCGCCTCTCGAATGGGGTCGGAGTTCGTGCCGAACCTGGACGAGGGCGACATCGCCATGCACGCCCTGCGCATTCCGGGCACCAGCCTGAGCCAGGCCATCGAGATGCAGACCGCGCTCGAGGCGAGGCTGGCGGAGTTCCCGGAAGTGGAGCGCGTGGTCGCGAAGATCGGCACGGCCGAGGTCGCGACCGACCCCGTGCCGCCGTCGGTTGCCGACACCTTCATCCTGCTCAAGGATCGCAAGGACTGGCCCGATCCCCGCAAGCCGAAGCTGCAGCTCGTTCGCGAGATGGAAGAAGCGGTCAACGAGATCCCGGGCAGCAAGTACGAGTTCACCCAGCCGATCCAGATGCGGTTCAACGAACTGCTCTCGGGCGTCCGGGCGGATGTGGCCATCAAGGTCCACGGTGACGATCTGGACACCCTGGTTCAGCTCGGCTCCCAGATCGAGGAAATCGTCGGCTCGATCGACGGCGCGGCCGATCCGCAGTCCGAGCAGGTCACCGGCCTGCCCATGCTGCAGATCACGCCGAATCGGGCGGCTATCGCTCGCCTCGGCCTGAGCATCGAGGACGTGCAATCCGTTATCGCCACCTCCATGGGCGGCGCGACGGCGGGCCAGATCTTCGAGGGCGACCGTCGCTTCGACATCGTCGTTCGCCTGCCGGAAGACCTTCGGAGCAACACCGACGCCATCGGTCGCATCCAGGTGCCGCTGCCGTCGGCGGACGGCTCGCCGCGCGGCTTCGTGCCGCTCAGCGAAATCGCAACGATCGGACTTGAGACCGGACCCAACCAGATCAGCCGCGAGGACGGCAAACGCCGCATCGTGGTCACCGCCAACGTGCGCAACCGCGATCTGGGCTCCTTCGTCGGAGAAGCCCAGGACCGGATCGAGCGCGAGGTCGATCTGCCGGCCGGCTACTGGGTCACCTACGGCGGGACGTTCGAGCAGCTCATCTCGGCCGCCAATCGTCTGCAGCTCGTCGTTCCGGCGGTTCTGCTGCTGATCTTTGGCCTGCTGTTCGCCCTGTTCCGCTCGGTCAAGGACAGCGCCATCGTCTTCTCCGGGGTGCCGTTGGCGCTGACCGGTGGGGTCGCTGCGCTGATGCTGCGCGATCTGCCCTTGTCGATCTCGGCCGGGGTCGGCTTCATCGCCCTGTCCGGCGTGGCCGTGCTCAACGGCCTGGTGATGGTGACCTTCATCCGCAGCCTGATCCAGTCGGGCAAGCCGGTGCAGGAGGCCATCCACGAGGGCGCCCTGACCCGGCTGCGGCCGGTTCTGATGACAGCCCTGGTCGCCAGCCTCGGCTTCGTGCCGATGGCGATCAACGTGGGGGCGGGCGCCGAGGTCCAGCGTCCGCTGGCCACGGTCGTTATCGGCGGCATCGTCTCCTCCACGGTGCTGACCCTCATGGTCCTTCCGGCGCTCTACAGCCTCGTGCACGGCCGTGAACGGACCGTGGACGGCGCGCCGCGCGCCAGCTGGATGGATCGTCTGCCGTTCCGGAAACGGAGCGTCTGATGAACTCCGCTCTTCGCAGGAAGAGCGGGGGCGGCGCCGAGGCGGTCCCCAACGCGTCGGCGCCGGGCTTCCCGGACCGTTTGCCGGCCCTGACCGGCATTCGGTTCTGGCTCGCCCTCGGCGTCGTGCTCTTCCACTACCAGCTGAACATGACGCCCGAGGGCGGGACGGGGCTCGCCCTGATCGAGCGCGCACGCCTCGCGGTCGATTTCTTCTTCATTCTGTCGGGTTTCATCCTGGCGCACGTCTACGGGCGTCAGATCCGGAACGGGACCTACAACCACAAGCGCTTCCTCATCGCGCGGCTGGCCCGGATCTATCCGGCTCATCTCGCCATGATGGTGCTGATGGCGTTCATCGTCCTGGCGGCTATCGCCCTGGGTCAGCCGTTCGCGGCCGACAGTTACTCGCTGCCGGGGTTCGCGTCCGCCCTCGCCCTCACCCACGCCTGGTTCCCGGCTACCGTTCCCAATGAGTGGAACGGCCCGTCCTGGTCCCTGTCCGCGGAATGGGCCGCCTATCTGGCCTTCCCTGTGTTCGCCTTCATCGGGCTCAGGTCGGGCCGCCGCCCCTGGATGGTGATCGGTCTGTCGGTGGGCCTGTTCCTGGTGATCGACGGCCTCTACCGCTGGATCTTCAAGGACCAGCTCACCCATGCCGAGCTCGTGCTCGGCGTGCTGAGGATCATTCCCGAATTCCTGTTCGGGATCGGCCTTTACCAGCTCGGTTGCCGCATCCGTTGCGGTCGCCGGACGGCGACGCTCGCCGCCATCGGATCGCTTTTCGCCCTGATTTGCCTGATGGCGATCAGCGCCGACGAGCGCCTGATCGTGGCGGCCTCCGGCGTCGTCGTCCTCGCGCTGGCCCTCTGGGACCGCGCCGAGGATGACAGCGTCTTCAACCATCCGCTGCTGCTGGAGGCGGGCGAAGCCTCCTATGCCCTCTACCTCGTCCATCTCCCGCTTCTGATCATCTGGAAGAACGGGATGGCGATGCTGGGCGGCATCGACAGCACCTACCGGATGTCCGCTTCCGAAGCGGCTCTGTTGCTGGTCGTGACTTTGGCCAGCGCCTTCGCACTGCACGCCTTCTGGGAGCGGCCCGCCCGCACCCTGGTGCGCAGCCTTTTCCTCACCCCCTCCCCCAACTCCGCGAAAGGTCAATCATGACTTCTGCATTGCGCCGCGACTCCTGGTCGTGGCTCCGATCGCCCTGGACGGCGCTTCTGCTGATCCTCAGTTTCATGCTTCTGGACGGCGCCCTCAGTCAGGCCCTCGCCCACGGCGTCGCCGAGGGCGACAAGGGCTACATCCAGGAGACCACCGGCTTCCTGTTCTGGCCTTTCGTCTATCTGGGCGCCAAGCACATGGTCACCGGATACGACCACCTGCTGTTCCTCTTCGGCGTGATCTTCTTCCTCTACAGGATGAAGGACATCAGCATCTATGTGACGCTGTTCGCCATCGGCCACTCCTCAACCCTGCTGCTGGGCGTGCTGACCGACATCAGCGTCTCCAGCTACATCGTGGACGCCATCATCGGCCTGTCCGTCGTCTACAAATCCCTGGACAACATGGGCGCCTTCCAGCGCTGGTTCGGCTTCCAGCCCTCCACCAAGGCGGCGACCCTGATCTTCGGTCTGTTCCACGGCTTCGGTCTCGCGACCAAGCTGCAGGACTTCCAGATGTCGCCGGACGGCCTGATCGGCAACCTGATCGCCTTCAACATCGGCGTCGAGGCCGGCCAGCTGCTGGCGCTCGGCGGCATCCTTATCCTGATGGGCTTCTGGCGCCGCTCGAACAGCTTCTGGAACCACGCCTTCCTGACCAACGCCGTGGTCATGTGCCTCGGCTTCATTCTGACGGGCTACCAGCTCGTCGGCTTCTTCGTCATGTGATCGGAGCCCCCCTCCATGTTTAACGCAAACCGCCCCGCCCGCTCCGAACTGCCCACCACGCAGGAGTTGCTGAAATCCACCGGCATCGCCGCCGTCGTCGCCGGCGCGATCCTCGTCACTGTGGTCCTTCCAGCCGAATATGGCGTCGATCCCACGCGTATCGGCTCGGTCTTCGGCCTGACGGAAATGGGCCAGCTGAAACGCCAGCTCGCGCTGGAAGCCGAGGCTGACGCTGCGGCGGACGCCGCCGCCGCCGGCCAGACCTCGGGCGTCGCCTCCACGCCGACGCCTGCCGCAGCACCGGCCGCAGCCACCGGTCCGGTGGCGCCGTCAGCCCGGCCGGTCACGGCTGAAGCCGCCGCAGCCGGCATCCGCTCGGACGAGACTGTGATCGAACTGGCCCCCAACCAGGGCGCAGAGCTGAAGATGGACATGGCCGAAGGCGCCAAGGTCCGCTTCACCTGGAGGAGCAGCGGAGGTGCGGTGAATTTCGACACCCACGCTGACCGCCCCGGCGTCCGCTATCACGGCTACGGAAAGGGCACCGATCTGCAGCAGTCCGGTGAGCTGACGGCGGCCTTCGACGGAAGCCATGGCTGGTTCTGGCGCAACCGGACCGGAGAGACCGTGACGATCACGGTCGAAACCGAAGGCGCCTACACCGAGATCAAGCGGGTGGTCTGACCCGCTTGTGGGTCGGCCGCCGCCAGTCGGCCGACCGGATGGCGGGGCGCTGGAACCCCCTGACGCGCCCCGCCATCATTTCTCGTCCGGTCGCGGCCAGCGCGGATGCGCCTCGTCGATCACGACCGGATGGGCGTGCCAACTGGACTGCCGGTCCGGACGCTCGCCTTCGGACAGGTGGGGGTCATCGGCGTCCAGGTCCGAGTGCGAGTGCGCGAGATTGGCCGGGTCGTAGCGGGGCCAGACCACGAGCGCGAGAACCACACCCACCGCGCAGAGGCCCGCGAGCACAAGGAAGGCCGCGCGGGGATCCGCCTCGGCGGAGACGAGCCCCGCGACCGGATAGGCGATCAGCCAGCAGGCGTGGGACAGGGCGAACTGGGCGGCGAACAGCGAGGGGCGGTCTTGCGAGGTCGAGGACCGTCGAAGCGCCCGACCGGCCGGCGTGATGGTCAGCGAATAGCCGAAGCCCATGACGATCCAGAGCCCCAAAAGGATGGGGTAGGACGTCGCCACAAAGGCGCCGAGCAGAAGCACGCCCGTCATGACGCCAGCGCCCGCGATCATGGCGGAGCGGTCGGGGATCCTTTGAAGGACGCGCGGCAGTAGCAGGGCGGCGGTCATCGACCCCGCGCCGAAGGCCGCGAGCGCCCAGGCCGTCGCCTGTTGAGAGAGGCCAAAGCTGCTCTGCACAAGCACGACGGTGTTCACGAACACCATCGCGCCGCCTGCGGCGGTCGCCAGGCTGACCGCCAGAAGGCCTCTCAGCCTCGGGGTCAGGGCGAACAGCCGGGCGCCAGCCGTCAGCCGGCGTATGAAGGGCAAGGGCGCTGCGCCGGCGGACCGGGGCAGGATCGCCCGGACGACAAAGACCGCCGAGAGCGCGAAGCCGAGAGCTGTCCCCACGAACAGATTGTTGTAGCTGATGAAGGCCAGCAGAACGGCGGCGACCACCGGACTGGCCACGCTTTCGAGGTCCGCCGCGAGGCGGGAGAGCGAGAGCGCCTTGGTATACTCCCCCTCGTCCTCCAGAAGGTCCGGGATCATGGCCTGGAACGCCGGGGTGAAGGCGGCGGAGGCCGTGTAGAGCACGGCCATCAGGGCATAGACTTGCCAGGCGGCGCCCACGAACGGCAGGGTGATGGCGACGCCCGCCCTGACGACGTCCAGCGACACGAGGAGGGTCTTGCGCGGCAAGCGCGCGGCGATGGCGCTCGCGAACGGCGCGACGGCGATATAGGCCACCATCTTGATCGAGAGCGCTGCGCCGAGAATTTCTCCGGCGTTGGCGCCGGCCAGATCATGGGCAAGCAGGCCGAGGGCGACGGTCGCCATGCCCGTACCGAGCAGAGCCGACACCTGGGCGATGAAGAGCCTGCGGTAGGCGGGATTGGACAGCGGAGAAAACATCTGCGGACCCGATCGGAAAGATACTCCCCCATAGTACCGCAAACCAATCCGCGGGTCGTCACGAAATCATCATCGCCGAGGCGCGTCCGCGACCACAATTCACTGGATCAACGGCGCGTTACACAATAACATTCTCAACATGCCTCCCGCCCCCACAGACACCGGTCGTTCCCGGCCAATCGACCTGTTCGGCGCCGGTCTTTCCGTGTTCTGCGTCGTCCATTGTGTGTCGAGCGCGGGGGTGCTTGGCCTTCTGCCCCTGGCGGGGCTCGCCGGCGGCGAGTGGCTCCACTGGACGCTTGCCGGCGTCGCGGCCTGTGCGGCCTGGATCGCGCTCGTCACACCTCGCGTGGGCGCACCCATGATGCTTCGGGGCCTCGCGATCGCCGCCATTCTGGCGCTTGTGGCGGGCGCGGCCGAACGCCCGACGGTGGAGACCGCTCCGATCGCCACCATCGTCGGCGGGTTGAGTCTCGTCCTCGCGCACCTCCTCAATGTTGTCCGGCTCAAGCGCGCAAGAACGCCCCAACCCGCCTGACGGCGACCCTTCCGGGAGAGCCCCTCAGGCGATGGGCCGCTCGGCGCTGACGCCGGGCGCCTGCGGTGGTCTTCGCGGCGGATTGAGACGGGCCTGAACAGGGCGGTCGAAGGCGTACCGGAAGATTGCAGCTCCGATGAAGGCGCTCGCCAGACCCGCAGTCCAGATCGCCCAGCGAACATCTGAGGACCAGCCTGCCTGTCCGATCGCATCGAAGACCCCGAACCAGAGGATCCGGACCACTTCATTGGTCAGGAAGATCGCGAACGACATCAGGCCGAGATGCTCGATCAGGCGTGAGGGTCTCGCGACCGGCGTCGCGCCCGCAGCCCAGATCATCACGGTCAGCAACAGAAGCGAGAGCAAGGCGGTGGTCCCGATCACCTGCGCGCAAACGAGGACGCCGAGGGCGACGATCCCCGCCATCGCGGCGAGCCTCGGCGGGATATAGACGCGCGCCCCGAACAGCGCCGCCGCAACACCGAGCAGGAACAGAGGCAGGGCTCGCAGAAAGCCGTGGCTGAAAGGCAGGCGATAGATCGGATCGCCGAGCCAGGCGCGGCTGGCGCAGAGCCCTACGGCGCCCGCCACGATCAGCCAGGGCCGCCTACGCCAGATCAGTCGGCATATCCACGGCAACAGGAGATAACATCCGAGCAGGGCCGAGAGCGTCCAGGTCGGCGCGTTCCAGCCCTGTCCCCCCGGAACGCCATAGGCCTGAAGCAGAGCCGCCTGCGCCGGGAGCTGCGCCCAGTCGAACCACTGGGGATTGCTCGGGCGAATGCCGACCGCGGCGGCGACGGCGACCATTGCGGCAAGTACGCCGATCACGACGAGATGAGACGGGACGACCCTGAGGACGCGCTGGCGGATATAGTCCAGGATGTTGAGCGAGCGGGCGGCGAAGCCGTCGCCATAGATCCGGGCCAGAATGTACCCGGAATCGATGATGAAGAAGTTGGTCAGCAGGAACCCCCGGTCAAACACCGGGTGGAGTTCGCCCAGCGGCGTCGGAGCCGCCTCGCGAAAATGATACAGGATGATCAGGGCGCCGGCGACGAACCGGAGAACGTCGAGCCAGCCGCCGCGCGCGATCCGGGCCGGCCTGCGGGGTTCTGCGACCTCGACCAACGTCAGTCCGCGCGCGTTGCGGCGACCGGGCCGGGGGTATCGTGGTGGTGACGGGACCCGAGGACAATCTGGTCGCGCCCGAGGAAGAGCGCAGCCGACCCAAGAACGCAGACCACCGCCATCACCCCCGCCATAACCCGTCCCGCCTTGTCTCGTCCGGCGACACGGTAGGTCATGAAGGTCAACAAAAGCATCAGCGCCCCGTAGGGGAGATACATCGGTATCCGGTAGAGCGATGCGAGCGGCACGGCGATGACGCAGACGACCAGGCCTGCGACGAGGCTGCCGGCGAGGGCGATCAGGGTATCTGGAACGGGATCGAACGGCCGAACCCGACGTTGTGTCCGCCCCCGAGGGCGATACCGGCCTGGCCGCCATCGGGGGGCGTGACTACGGATCGGGGAGCGTTTTCCGCCCATGATCTAGACCGCCGGCTCGACGGGACGCCCGGCGCGGTTGGCGAGCCACACACGCATGCGGACGATCTCTGCTTCCTGGGTGCGGATCACCTCTTCGGCGAGCCCGCGAACCTCGGCGTCCTTCCCGTGCTCCAGGGCGATCCGGGCCATCGCGACCGCTCCCTCATGGTGGGCGATCATCCCGCGCATGAAGTCGACATCGGCGTCGCCGCTGTAGTCGATCTCCATGGCCAGGTGCATGCGCTCGTTGGCCTCCTTGAAGGAGCGGGTGGCCGGACTGTCCGCCGCGGCGTCGGCATGACCCGCATGGGCGTCGATCGGACGCGCATCGACGGGCGTGCCCGCCTGAGGTCGGGTCGCGTTCTGGCGGGACAGCATCCCGAAGCCGAAGGCCGATATGAGAAGAAACAGCGCAATCACGCCGACCCATCCGGACCGTTTCATGGAAGTCTCCTTTTCTGGGATTTGAGGGTCAGGGCTCTGCGCGCGGATCGCGCCAGGCCAGCAGCCGCAGGGCGTTGAAGACGACGAGGAGCGTCGAGCCTTCGTGCAGGGCGACGGCCGGCCCGATCCCGAGACCGAGAATGGTGGCCGGGACGAGGAAGGCGACGACGCCGAGGCTGACGAAGAGGTTCTGGCGGATGATCCGGCGGGTCTGCCGACTGAGGCCGACCGTGAAGGGCAGCTTGGACAGATCGTCCGCCATCAGGGCCACGTCCGCCGTTTCCAGCGCGACGTCCGACCCCGCCGCTCCCATGGCGACGCCGACGGTCGCCGTGGCCATGGCGGGGGCGTCGTTGACGCCATCTCCCACCATGGCCACCTGGGCTTCGGCCCGAAGCTTCCTGATCGCCTCGACCTTGTCTTCCGGCAGGAGGTCGCCCCAAGCCTCGGTCAAGCCGACCTGTCCGGCGACGGCCTGGGCAGCCCTCTGATGGTCGCCCGAGATCATGATCATCCGACGGATGCCGAGGGCCCTCAGAGCCGTGAGCGTTTCGCGCGCCCTCTTACGCGGTGTGTCGAGCAGGCCGATCACGCCCAAGTCGTGTGAGCCCTGGCGAACCACCATGAGGGTGCGGCCCTGGTTGCGCAGGGCCGCGACGGCGATCTCGGCGTCGGGACCCAGCGGCGCGACGCCATCCGCCCCGAACATCTCCGGCTTGCCGATCCAGATCGTCTCGCCGTTCAGTGTCGCGGTGACGCCCTTTCCCGTCAGGCTGCGGAGATCCGTCGCGGTCTGCACAGGAGCCGCGATCAGGCGCTGGCTCCCGTCGCGGACGATCGCCTCCGCGAGGGGATGGTCACTGAGCCGCTCGACGGCGACGGCGACCGTCAGGAGATCGGTTTGCGAGGTCCGTCCGAGCGGAACAACGTCGGTGATCCGGGGTCGCCCCTCGGTCAGGGTGCCGGTCTTGTCGAAGGCGATGGCGTCGAGCGCACCCAGATTCTCCAACGGCGCGCCGCCCTTGATGAGCACGCCGGCGCGGGCCGCGCGGGCGACACCCGACAGAACCGCGCTGGGCGTTGCGATGGCCAGGGCACAGGGGCTGGCCGCCACGAGCACGGCCATGGCCCGGTAGAAGCTGTCGCGGAAAGGCTCGTCGACGACGACCCAGGCGAACAGCAGGACGAAGGCCAGGGCCAGCACGAGGGGTACGAAGATTCTTTCGAACCGGTCGGTGAACCTCTGCGTCGGCGACTTCTGCGTCTCCGCTTCGCTGACCATCCGCACCACCTTGGCGAGGGTGGTGTCGCTCGATCGTTTGGTCGTCTCGATCTCGATGGCGCCCGCGCCATTTATGGTCCCCGCGAACACGACCGAGGCGGCGATGACGCCCGCTGGACGCGCCCTCGCCTCTTCCGCGTTCGACACAGGCTGCTTGTCCACCGGCATGCTTTCGCCGGTGACCGGGGCCTGATTGATGCTGGTCGTCCCGACGACCACGAAGCCGTCGGCCGGCAGGCGCTCGTTCGGGCGCACCACGACGACATCGCCGATCTCCAGGTCCTCGACCGGAAGCTCCACGACCTCTTCGCCGCGACGCACATGCGCGGTGCGAGGCGCCAGGGCGGCCAGCGCCTCGATCGCCCGCTTCGCCCGCCCGAGCGCGTAATGCTCCAAAGCGTGACCCAAGCTGAACAGGAAGAGCAGCAAGGCCCCCTCGGCCCATGCGCCCAAGGCGGCCGCACCCGCCGCCGCGACCAGCATGAGGGTGTCGATCTCGAAGCGGCGTCGCTTCAGGTTCTCGACCGCCTCGCGGACGGTGAAGAAGCCTCCGAACAGATAGGCCGCAAGGAAGAGGACCAGTGGAGCCCACCCGGGAACACCGGGCGCGAACCGTTCGATCAGATAGCCGACGGCGAGAGCGCCGCCGCTGGCGAGAGCGAAATACAGCTCGGTGTTCGGCCCCAGCAAACCACCATGGGCATGGTCGTGCCTGTCCCCGGCCGCGTGATTGTGCCCTTCATGCCCCGCCTCGCCGGCTTTGCCGTCCTGACCGTGGCCGCTGTCCACGGAGACCGTGGCTTGGGGCTTCGCCGAGAGTTGCAGACCATGGCCCCGAAGCCGCGCCTCGAGGTCTGTGCGCTCCAGTTTCTGCCGGTCGAACTCGACCCGGATAGCTCCTGAAGCGTCGAGCGCCGCCTGCAGCACGCCGGGCTCTGCGGCCAGCGCCGCCTCCAGCGTCCTCGCATGCCGCGCGTGGCGCACCCCTTCGACCCAGCCGGTCAGGTGATCGTAGCGATCGCTGACCGATCCCCCGGCCTGTGTGGCCGCACGGCGAACCTGGGCGAGGGAAAGCCGCTCCGGATCGTAGTGGATACACAGTTTCGGTCCGTCATCCGTTTCCTCGACGTGCGCCTTTTCGACTCCGTCGGTGATGCGCAACAGACTGATCAGTCTGCCGACACAGGCGTCGGAGGCGTCGGGCGCACCCGGAAGGAGAACGGGCAGATCCAGTTTGACGGTCTTAGGCATGGTCGAACTCCACAGGAGCGGAAGGCGATGGGCGTTGCGGGGCTTCGGTCGGGCGACGCGGTTCCGGCCCCGTCCAGGCGAGGCGCGCCGCCGCCCCGGCGGCGAAGGCTGCGGCTGCCAAGCCGGCCGAAAGGAGCGTCACGAGACGTTTGCGGGTCATCCGAAGCCCTCCGGTCAGGGCAGGCGCAGGACGGCGTCGAACCAGCCGATCTGCTGCAGGCGCTCGAGGGACTCGAACACCGGCATCGCCAGCAGGAAGACGAGGCCGTCGCGGACGGTGCGCAGGAAGAAGGCGGGTCGCACCGAGAGCTCGGGCTCGTCGCGCCAGGCTCGCAGGTCGGGCCAGAAGCGCGGCGTACGACGGCGATAGTCGTCATAGACCTCCCCGAAGGTCTCGCTCAGATAGGCTTCTTCGCGCCCGACGACGGTGCGGAACACGATCCAGCAGGCCAGGGCGAAGCCCAGTCCGACCGTGGCGCTGCCTGTCTGGGCGCCGATCCCGAACGCCCCGATGAAGCTGAACAGGTAGAGGGGGTTCCGGCACAGGGAGTAGGGTCCCGCCGAAACGATCTCCTGCTTCTTTCGGCCGCCGATATAGAGGGAGCACCAGGCTCGCCCGATCACGCACAGCATGATGGCGATCAGACCGAGATGCTCCACCGGATGTTCGAGAACGGGCGTGGGTTCGACCAGCGCCGTCCAGGTGATGAGGGCGAACAGGCCGACGAGGATGAAGAGTTTCCGCCAGCGCTGGACCCGTGCGAGGTCGGGAGCTGAGGCTCCACCGGGGTGGAGATCGTGAGGCAGCAACGGGCTCACTGGGCCGCTCCTGTGTCAGAGGCCTTGCGCGCATCGCGCAGGATGTCGATGCCGCCCTTGGCGGCGATTGCGGCGACCAGAACGCCGACGAGAAGGTCCGGCCACGACTGGTCGAGCCACATGACGAGACCGCCCGCGACGAGGATGCCGCCGTTGGACGCGAAGTCGTTGAGACTGAAGGTCTCGGCGGCCTTCATGTTGACGTCGCCGCTGTGCTGCCGACGGATCAGCAGCAGGCAGACGAGGTTGATGACGGCGGCCACAACCGCGAGGACCATCATGGTCGGGCCGACTGGCTCGGTCGCGGTGAGGGTCCGCCGCAGCGCGTCGAGCAGGACGAGGACGGCGAAAATCAGGAGCATGACGCCTGAGGCTCGCGCCGCCCCCGTCTTCCAGACCAGGGCGCGTCCGACCGCCAGGAAGCTGATCAGATAGACCGCCGCGTCCGAACCGTTGTCGACCGCATTGGCCAGCAGGGCGCTGGAGTCGGCGGCGATGCCGCCGACTCCCAGGCCCACGAACAACAGGGCGTTCAGGACCAGCACCGTGAGGAGGGTGCGGCGCTGGACCTGCTCCGTTGCGTGGGCCTCGCTCATTCCTCGAGCCCTTCAGCCTTGCGGTGCTTCACGGCCTTGGCCGCGAAGGTCGGCAGGACCAGCAGGGTCAAGGCCGTCGCCGTCAGCAGGCCGCCGATTACGACGGTGGCCAGAGGCTTCTGCACCTCCGCCCCGGCACCGTGGGCGAACGCCATCGGAATGAAGCCGACGATGGCGACCAGGGCCGTGGTCAGGACGGCGCGCAGCCGGCTCGTCGCCCCTTCGATGGCGGCGAGGCGTGGGTCGGCGCCGCCTGTCAGGCGTTCCCGAATGGCCTGCATCAGCACCAGCCCGTTCAGGGTCGCGACACCGGATACGGCGATGAAGCCGACCGCCGCCGAAACCGAGAAGGGCATCCCCCTGAGGACGAGCGCCAAGGCGCCGCCGATCAGGGCCAGAGGCACGCAGGCGAACACCAGTCCCGCCTCCGCGAAGGATCCCAACGCCATGAACAGCAGGACGCCGATCAGGATGAAGACGATGGGAATGACCAGGCCCAGACGCTGTTCGGCCCGTTTCAGGTTCTCGAACTGCCCACCCCAGGTCAGGGAGTAGCCGGTGGGGAGATCGACCTCAGACTGCACCTTCGCCTGGGCCTCGGTGACAAAGCCGCCCAGATCGCGCCCGCGAACGTTGGCTTGAACCACCATCCGCCGGCTGCCGTCATTGCGGCTGATCTGGTTCTGCCCCTCGGCCACCTGGATGCGGGCGACGGAGGAGAGCGGAACCGTCACGCCCGTAGCGGTGGTGATCGGCAGGGCCGCGAGTGCCGCCGGATCGTTCCGGGCTTCATCCGCGAGACGAACGACGACGCTGAAGCGGCGATCGCCCTCGAAGATCTGCCCGGCCTCGGCGCCCCCGACCGCGGCCGAAACCGCTTCGGAGACATCGGCGGCGGACAGGCCGTAGTTGGCGGCCGCGAAGCGATCCACGCTGACAGTCAGGGTTGGGAGCCCCGACGCCTGCTCGACGCGAACGTCCGCAGACCCGGGCGTCGCGCGAAGGGCGTTGGCGACCCGGTCCGCCGTGGCCTGCAGCTGGGTGAAGTCATCGCCGTAGACCATGACCGCGAGGTCAGTCCGGACGCCGGAGATCAGCTCATTGAAGCGCAGTTCGATGGGCTGGCTGAACTCGAAGCTGTTGCCGAGCTGGCCGGCGGCGAGCTCTTCGAAGCGCGCGATCAGTTCCTCCTTGGGGAGGTTCGGATCGGGCCATTCCTTGCGGTCCTTCAGGACAATGACCGCATCGGAGATGTTCGGCGGCATCGGGTCCACAGCCGCCTCGGCCGTCCCGGTCCGGGCGAAGATGGTCTTCACCTCGGGCTGGGCCTTGATGACGCGCTCGAGCGCCATTTGCATCGCCAGGGATTGCTCCAGCGATGCTGACGGCACGCGAAGCGCCTGCATGGCGATGTCGCCTTCGTCCAGGGTCGGGATGAACTCACGCCCCAGGGTGCTGAAGGCGATGCCGCCGATGACGAGAGCGCCGAGCGCGGACGCCAGGACGATCTTCGGACGATCGACGGCCGCGCGGATGGCCGGTTCGATCCATCGGCGCGCATAGCGGAGGATGAAGGTCTCGTGCTCGTGCGCGTGGCCGTGCTCGTCGACCTCCACCTTCTTCGGATCCCGCACCAGCAGGGCCGTCATCGCCGGCACGAAGGTGAAGGAGAAGATGAAGGCGCCGACCAGGGCCAGCATGACCGTCGCGCCCATCGGGATGAAGGTCTTGCCCTCCACGCCCTCGAGCATGAGCAGGGGCGTGAAGACCAGCAGGATGATGAGCTGGCCGAAGGCGGCCGGCTTGACCATCTGACGCGCCGCGGCTCCGGCGACCGCCAGACGTTCCCGACGCGTCAGCATCCGGCCGGCCTCGGCCCGCTTCTGGCTGAGCATCAGCAGGGTGTTCTCGACCACCACGACCGCGCCGTCGACCAGAAGGCCGAAGTCCAGCGCGCCGAGGCTCATCAGGTTTCCGCTGATGCCGAAGCGGTTCATGCCGATGACCGCGAACAGGAAGCTGATCGGGATCATCAGGGCGGTAATCGAGGCCGCCCGGATGTTGCCCAGGAGCAGGAACAGAACCACGATCACCAGCAGGGCGCCTTCGATCAGGTTCTTGGCGACCGTCGAGATGGTCTTGTTGACGAGCGAACTCCGGTTCAGGACCGGTTCGGCGACGACGCTCGGCGGCAGGCTCGCGGAGACTTCCTCCAGACGTTCGGCGGCGGCCTGGGCCACCGTCCGGCTGTTGCCGCCGGCCAGCATCAGCGCCGTACCGACGACCGCTTCGTGGCCGTCGCGGCTGGCGCCGCCGAGACGCGGCGCCTGGCCGATTTCGACGGTGGCGACATCGGCGACCCGCACGACCAGTCCGTTGCGGTTGACCACGGGGGCCTGGGCGAGATCCGGAATGGTCTGCGCCAGGGCGTCGGTTCGGACGGTCAGGGCTTCACCGGACCGCTGAACATAGCCCGCACCGGCCTGGGTGTTGGCCCGCTCCAGAGCGACGATGAGGTCGTTGAGGCTCAGGCCGTATCCCGCCAGACGCGCAGCGTCGGGCCGAACCGCATACTCCTTCACATAGCCGCCGTTCACATCGACGCCGGCCAGGCCCTTCGCGGTCCGCATGCGCGGGGCGATGATCCAGTCCTGGACCGTGCGGAGATAGGTCGCGCGGGCCTGTGGCGTGGTCAGCAGTTCGCCTTCGGGCGTCAGATAGGCGCCGCCGGCCTGCCAGCCGGGCTCACCCGGTTTGGCGAGATTGGCGCTGTTGAACGGCTTGAAGTCGACCGTCCACATGAGGACTTCGCCGAGGCCGGTGGTGATCGGCGCAAGCGCCGGCTCCACACCCTCGGGCAGTCGCTCGCGCGCCTGGGCCATCCGTTCGGCCACCTGCTGGCGGGCGAAGTAGATGTCCGTGCTGTCGGAGAAGATGACCGTGACCTGGCTGAAGCCGTTTCGGCTCAGCGACCGGGTGGTCTGGATCCCCGGAATGCCCGCCATGGCGGTTTCGAGGGGATAGGTGACCTGGCGTTCCATCTGCTCGGGCGCGAGCGCCGGGGCGATGGTATTGATCTGGACCTGCCGGTTGGTGATGTCCGGGACGGCGTCGATGGGTAGCTGCGTCAGGTTGTAGAGGCCGAAGGCGGCGACAATCGCCGTCGCCAGGACCACGAACCATCGGAAGCGAACCGAGGCTTCGATAATCGCTTTGAACATGACGCCCCCCTAGTGCCCGTGCTCGGCTTCGCCCTTGGCCATCTCGGCCTTGAGCAGGAAGGCGTTGGCGGAGGCGACGCGTTCGGAGCCGGTCAGTCCCCGCAGGATCTCGGTGCGGCCTGCGGCCTGACGGCCCGCCAGTACCTGCACGGCCTGGAAGCCGCCCTCGACCTGAACGAAGACGACGGTGTTCCCGTCGACCGTTTGAACCGCCTCCGTGGGAACGGTCATCCCGCCGGCAGCCTGGCCGGTCACGACCGCGCCGGTGACGGCCGACCCGGCCGGCGGCAGGGTCGCGCCGGAAGGCCGGGCGCGGATCACGGTCGCACCGCTCTCGCTGAGACCGGCGTCGGCCGCGACACCGGTGACGACGGCGTCGAACTCCCCGTTCGGGCCGGTGACGCGCATGGGCGAGCCCGCGCGGACATTGGCCGCCAGGGCCGGCGGCGCGTTGAAGACCATTTCGACCCGGGCCGGGTTGCTGACCTCAGCCACCACGCCGCCCTGGGCGACGAAGCCGCCCGGTCCGACCTGAACGCTGCTGACCACACCGGAGATCGGGCTGGTCACGCTCAGCCGTCCCGAGGCGTTCGGCGATCCTGCGGCCGCGGAACGGGCGCGGGCGGCGCGGGTCTGCGCCTCTGCACTCAGGAACTGGGCGCGTGACGCTTCGACTTCCTGACGCGCGACGATGCCCTGATCCGACAGGCTGCGATTGCGCTCATAGGCCTGACGGGCCGCCTCGGCGGAAGCTCCGGCTGCATCGGCCTCGGCGCGGAAGGTCGCCGCCTCGCCGCTGACGAGGCTGACGAGCGGCTGGCCCGCCCGGACCGACTGGCCCGGGGCGACGAGGACCCGCTCGACGCGCCCGCCGACGGCAGCGGCGACGGCGGCGCGGGAATCGACCATCGGCTCGACGCGACCGGCCAGACGGGTTTCGCCCCCGCCACCGCCGCCAACGCCGACGATCGTGATGCCCGCTGCCTGGATTTCTGCGGCGGTCAGTTCGACCCGCCCCTCGGTCTCGGTCTCGGCGGCCTCGCCCTCGGTATGTCCGCCCTCCTCTTCGGCATGGCCGGCCTCGCCTTCAGCGGCCGGCGGCGCAGCCGGTTCGGCGGACCGGGTAGCGAACCAGAGGCCGCCGCCTCCGAGTACGACCAAGGCGGCGACGCCGCCGATCAGCAGTGTCTTGTTGGATGTGCCTTTGCGCATCACTGGGCTCCTTCGAAGGGGGCGCGGCCGTTGAGGCGCGCGAGATCGATCTCGGCGCGGACACGCGCGAGACGCGCGTCCACGGCGGCGGACCGGGCGTTGACGAGGGCTGTGCGGGTGACCCGCAGTTCGACCTGGGAGATCCGGCCGGACTCGAAGCCGATCCGCGACAGGCGGTAGGCTTCCTCGGCGGCGGTGACGCCGGCGTCGGCGGCGTTGACGCGGCTGACGGAGGCCGCGAGGCGGGCGACCGCAGCGGCGCGATCCGCCTGGGCCTCCTGCCGTGCGCTCATCAGCCGGGCGTCGGCCGCGCGAAATTCGGCCTGGGCCGCCTCGATGTTCCCCCGGTTCCGGTCGAACAGCGGCAACGGCATGCTGATCCCGAAGGTCAGGGCCGTCGCGTCCTCCGCCTCGAAGCGGCGGATGCCGATGCTGGCGTTGATGTCCGGGCGGGCCTGAACCCGTTGAACATCGATGCGCCGTTCGGCTGCGGACCGCTGCGCCTCGGCCACGCGGACCGTAGGAGCGTCATCGATCACGGAGCCGATCGTCGCGGGCGTCTCGTCCAGGAGACTGTCGTCGATCCGGGTCACGGCGACCGGGGTCATGGCGACCGCGGTCAGGCGCGCGTAGGCGGCGTCGCGCTCAGCGACGGCCTCATCCCGCGTAGCGCGGGCCGAGGCGGCCTCGGCCTCGCCCTGGATGCCGCGCAGCAGGGGCTCGCGTCCCTCCTCCACCAGCGTCAGGGCGGCGCGGGCGTCCGCGACCGTGAGGGTCAGGGTTTCCTCGGCGAGGGTCGCGCGCCTCTGCGCCGCTTCCGCCTCGGCGTAGACGAGGGCGAGACGGCCGGCGGCGTCGACCACGGCGAGATCCCGCTGCAGCCCGACCGCACCGGCCTCGGCGCGGGCGGCGGCGATACGCGTCGAACGACGCCCCCACAGCTCGAGATCCTGGCTCAGCGCCAAGGTCATGTCCGCGTTGTTCAGGCCTGAATAGGGACCTGAGCCGTAGGCGTTCTCGACATCGAAGCCGAGGACGGGGTTGGGCCGCACCCGCGCCTGACGGACACGGGCCTCGGCGGCGTCATAGTTGGCGCCGGCTTCGAGTGTCGCCGGAGCGTCCCCGAGCTGGGCGAGGAGTTGGGCATAGGTCGGGGCCGGGTCAGCCCATACGGGACTGGCCAGGCTCGCCGCGATCGCGGCGAGGGCGCAGCCGACCGCGTAACGCGGCCGCCTGCGAGATGTGGGAGACATGATTCATTTCCAGAGTTTCTGAGGACGAAGAGGCGCGCGGAGGCGCAGGTCTTCGGTCAGACTCTGGGGGGGCGCTTCAGGCCGTCGGGCGTGATGGACGCCCGGAAGTCGTCGTGACGGCCGCTCTGCAACGGCGGTTCTCCGAACGCGGGTGCGATCGAGTCGACGCCGTTGGTGCGGGCGGTTGTCGTGTGGTGGCAGTGACCGTGCGAGCAGACGCCGTGACCGGCGCCCTTTCCACTGTGGTCGCCATCGCCCTGGTCATGATCGACCGCAGCATGAGCCGCGGGAGGTTCGGGCAGGCAGGTGGCGGCGTCGACGGCAGGCGCGAAGAAGAAGGCGGCGAAGACGATGGTCGCCGCCACGATCAGTTTCGCCCATGTCGTCATCGACCAGGTCATCTCGCGCTCGTTACTTCCGTTCCCGACATCAGGCAATGCGTTACAAAGTCCGCGCCGCAGACGTTGCTGCGCGGCTCTCCGCTCTTGCCTGTAACAGGATAGAGATCGCGGATTGCAGGAAGACCCCGCCCAACAGAAGGCCAGCCAGCAGGTCCGGCCACCGGGATCCGGTCAGCCAGACCAGCCCGCCGGCTGCGGCGACGCCGAGGCTGTGGATGAGGTCGTTCCGGGTGCAGAGCCAGACGGAGCGGACGTTGGCGTCGCCCTCGCGGAAGCGCACGAGTAGCAGGGCCGCAACCAGATTGGCGGCGAAACCGACCAGTCCCAGACCGGTGATGACGGCGCCTTCGGGCGGCTGCCCCGTGACCGCTCTCCAGACGGCGTAGCCGAGAATGCTCACGGCCATGACGAGAAGGCTTGCGCTCTTGAAGACTGCGGCGCCGGAGCGCACCCGCACGGACTTTCCGATGGCCCAGAGGCTGATGGCGTAGGTGGCGCTGTCGGCCAGGAAGTCCATCGCATTGGCGGCGAGCGCCGCCGATCCCTGCATGAGACCGCCCGCGGCGACCGCGAAGAACCCACCCAGATTAAGGGCGATGACGGCCACAAGCACGCGC
>MGLN01000022.1:32690-38991 GCA_001796045.1 Caulobacterales bacterium RIFOXYB1_FULL_67_16
GCACGGAGGTCAACCGGATCGCCGAGCGCCAGCTTGCGGCGGTTGAGGCTCGCATCGCCGGGCTTCAGGCGCTGCACGCCGAACTCGCCCGGATTCAGGCGGCGAGTTGCTCGGGTGGGAGGATTTCCGATTGCCGGGTGATCGAGGCGCTTGGAAACCACACGCACTGCGATGGTCACCACACTCGTTATTCGGCGCGCGATTAGCCGGGCGCCGGCTGCCGCCCTCTATTTGCCCCGGTAATAACGGATAAGCGGCTCGTGCTGGGTGCTGTCGGGCTGCATGTGCCGGCTGCGAATATCCAGTCCCAGCGCCGGATCAGGGGGTAGGTACTCCTTATCGATCAGGATGATCTGGGTCTCGGACAGCTCCCCGGCCTTCAAAGCGTAGACCATCCGATAGAAGCCTTCGAACTGCGCCCTGTTCTCTCGTTCACTGATGTTCTTCATCGGGGAGTCGATGATCAGAAGCTCCGGCAGGGGCGCGTCGAGCAGGGCCGCGATCCGGTGGACGGCTATGGCGAAGCAGCATTTGAACAGGGTCTTCTTCCCGCCGCTGCTCATTGAGGTGAAGGTCGAGGCCGTCAGATCGGAAGGGTCGCTACTGAAGACGGCGGGGTAGAAGGTCGGCGGCTCCAGGGCGACGCGGTCGTCGCGCTGGATGCCCGGCACGCCGGACTGGACTAGGGCGTCGAGGAAATAGTCGCCGAGTCTGGTCAGACTGGTCCGGTCGGCTTCGGCCGACGTGCGGGCGTCCTTCAGGGCCTCCTTCAGCGCGAGTTCCAGCGCGATGATCTGGGCAAGCGCGTCGCGCTGTTGCTGCAGGAGGTCGGGAAGCCGCAGCAGCCAGGCGAGGCTCTGTAGTTCGGCCTCGAGCGCCGCGCGCTCGCGCTCCTTCAACAGGACTGTCGACAGGAACGCCGAGTCCGCTTCCTCGCTCGCGCGGTTGCGGGCGGTTTCAAGGGACGCCTTCCGGTCCAGCGCGCGCTCCCGCCGCAGTCGGATACGGGTGAGACTGCGGTCGATCTCTTCGATCGCGCTGTCGAGGTCCGCCCGGCGCGAGGCGATGTCCAGTTCCAGAGCGGCCTGCTCCGCCGCGTCGGTCAGTTCGAGCCTGTCGTCCTGGCCGCAGACCTCGCAACAACGAGCCGGGCGCGCCGGAAGGCTCTGGGTGCATCGGGGGCAGTCCGCAAACCCGACGTCGCCGAGGATTTCCCGCGCCACGGCAGAGCGCCGGAACTTCAGGCCGAGGGTCTCGATCTCGTTTCGATGGCGCACATGTCGTTCGCGCGCGGCGAGCAGTTCATCGGCCGCGACGTCGAGGCGGGCGATGCCAGCGCCGAGACGGCGGGTCCGGCGTGCGAGGATATCGACGGCATGCTCGGTCTGGCCGACCCGCTTCAGCTCCCGCAGGGCCACGATGCTGGCCTCCGCTTCGGCCAGGGCCGCCTTCAGGGACGCTTCGCGCTCGGCGATCTGCGCTTCGGAGCCGGCGCCCACTTCGTCGAGGGTTCGGGTCAGGCTTTCGATGGCGGAGGCGCGGGCCGTGCGGTTGGCGCGCAGCTGGTCCAGTTCGGCCTCGAGATCGGCGACCCGTTCGTCGTGATATCCGATGACGTACCGGATCACGTCGCGGCTCTTCAGGCGCAGGTAGAACTCGGCGTCCTCTTCCAGATGGAAGAAGGCGCTGTCGATGTTGTCCTGATCCAGATAGCAGTACCAGAGCAGGTCCCTGACGGAGAGACGGACCGTCTTGCTGTCGTCCTTCAGCTTGCTCTTGCGAACGCGCGGCGGCTGGACGCCGGACAGCCAGAAGATGAGGTCCGACAGGGTCTCGACGCCGGTAAGGGGGATCAGCTCCCCGGCAGCGGCCCTGGCCGGCACGATCACCGACTGGACCTCGTCCCCGACGGTCCATGAGGCGAAGACATTGGCCCCGTCGCGCTGCCGCTCGATCGTGAGCGTGCTCCGCTCAAGCTCCACAGTGAGCGTCGCGGATACGAATTCGGCCTGTAGGGCCGGTGACAGCTGGATGCCGCCGCCGAGGCAGTAGTCTATCAGCCGGGCGATGCTGGACTTCCCGGCGCCCATCTGGCCCCAGAAATAGGTGATGTCCGAGAAGACGATGGTCTCGGTCGCATGCCTCAGATCGAGGCTCAGCGACTGCAGATGAAATTTCACGACTGATCACCGTCCAGGGCGGCGCCGTTTTCGGCGCCGAGCTCTTCGCGGGCATAGCCGGCGTCGCCGAAGCGCTGACGGCCCAGGTCCCGATCGAGACGCGTGGGATGGCGCGTCCAGTGGGTCATCTCGTGGCCGAGGGTGCTGTAGTAGTCGTCCGCCGTCTCGAAACATTCGAACGGCGGCATCTGCACATGGTCCGGACCCGGGGCGTAGTAGGCGCTGCCGCCGCCGTGCCGGATCTCGGCGCCGCAGTGTCTGAAGAAGGCGTCGATGCGGGCGATCCGCTCATCCGGATTAATCTCGATCGTCTCCGGTTCGCCGAAGCGCTCCGGCAGGCCTTCGATCTGATCGACGTTGAAGACGGTGTAGGCCTTCAGGAACGGGATGCGCTGCTGGACGTCCGCGCCCGTGTCGTCGGTGTCCTCACGGACGATCTGGTTGGCGTAGACGACCGTCGCGCCGCGTTCGCCCTTACGGACGTGGGCGCCGAGGGCCAGCGCCTGACGGAAGGTCATCCAGGTGGAGCGGCTGAATCCCCGGCTGGCCGCTTCGCCCCAGAGCAGGACGACATTGATGCCGTTGTAGGGCGTTCCATCATGGCGGAGCGGGCGGCTGACGGAGATCGAGGCCTTCCAGGGCTGGGTCCAGGGGCGGACCCCGGCTTCGAGCTGGGCGATGATCTGTTGGGTGACCCGGGTGTGGATGTCCGGGCGTGCGGGATCGGCGGGGCGCGTCATGGCGGCCTCCTCGAAACGGAGTGTGGGAAGAAGGAGCGGCGGCGCGGTCTCCGCGCCGCCGCGGCTCTTTGGTCAGCGGGACCAGATCAGGCTGTGTCCGCCCTCGACCTCCACCAGGGAGGCGTAGATCGGTCCCGGGAAGCTGGGATCGTCGAGCTTGACCGAGAGGTAGTCGCGGTCTTGCTGGCTCTTGCGCTTCCAGGCGGCGCCGAACTCGGTCTGGCCGGCGAAGATCCGGAAGTCGGGGGCCTTGTCGTCGTTCTTCTCGTTGGGCCGAAGAACCGCCGCCTTGACGTTCAGGGTGAGGGTCTTGATCGAACCGGTGTAGCCGTCGCCTTGGGCGGTGAAGGTGCCGATGGTGGCCATGTCAGTCTCTCCTTTGCTTCGGGCCACGCCTGCCGCGGCCTCGATGGCGATCGGGAGACCGGAGCCCGGGCGGCGCGCAGGGAGAGCGGAGCGAGCCCCCGCAGCGAAGCGGAGGACCGCGACAAGAGACTTTCTTGTTTCGCGAGGAAGGCCGTCAGGCCGGGGATGAAAGTCGCGCAAGCGGTTGCGCCAGCCGACCGGGTTTCGGTCAGATCCGCCTCATCGAGAGGCCGCGCCGGCTGGCGCGAAAAGGATGCGAGACCCCGGCCGCCCCGAACACCCCGTCATCGCCATCGGTCCCCGGCATGGTCGGTCAGGCCCCAACCCGCCCAGGCTCAAACCGGCGCTCAGGCTGCGGCGGGGAAGACCTTCTCGACGTCAAGGCTCCCGGCGGGCAGAGCCCGCAACAGTTCGGTCTGTGGCCGCTGAAGGTCGAGCCAGGCAGCACCGTCCTCGGGCCGAAGCACCACGATCTGCCGGTCGTGATAGGGGGCGATATCTTCCCCCGGCTCGGTGGTCAGCATGGCGAAGGCGCCGTCCTTGATCAGGCCCGCCACCCAGAAGAGCCGCTGGCCGGACAGGGTGAAGCGCCATTTGGTCTTTCTCTTCTGTCCGGGTTCAGGGTCGGTGAACTCGAAGAAGCCGTCCGCGGGGATCAGGCACCGGTGCGACCCCTCGAAGGATCGCCCGTCGGATCGGAAGTTGAAGACCGGGCGTCCGCCCTGCCCCTTCCAGGCCCAGGGGGTCATGACGGCTTCGGGCCCCTCCGCCCCCATCTGGATGATCGGGGCCCGATCCCCGATGCGGATCGAGGCCATCGGGCCGAAGTTCGGCATGCCGCCGGGAAAGACGAGCCGATTTCCCGTCAGATTGAACGCCGCGATCACATCGTCGAACGGCAGGATGAGTTGGTACTCGTTGCACATGACCTGAGCTCCCGTGACGTCGCGCCGAGGATTTCACGGCTCCGGGGTCGCCGCAAATCCCGGGGGAAAAGGCACCGGCCGGATTGACTCCGGCCTCACCTTCGAACCAGAACATTTCAGGAACATCATAGAGACGAGGAGGAGTTCGTCCATGCCGGCCGCCCGCTCGGCCCACTTCGACGATCTGCGCGCCAAGGTTCGCGCGCTGGAGCAGGCTGACCGTCGCGCGGCCGGCGTGCTGCCGTTCGAGGTGGCGACGCTGGACGCCGCCCTGCCGGGCGGAGGTCTCGCGCTCGGGGCGCTCCACGAGGTGGCCGGGGGCGGCGACGATGCCGTCGGCGGCGCGGCGGCCGCCCTGTTCGCGGCGGGCATCGTCGCCCGTCTGCCCGGACCGGTTCTGTGGTGCATCACCCGCCCCGACCTGTTCGCCCCCGCGCTCAACCATGCAGGGCTGGGACCGGACCGGGTCATCTACGTCGAGGCGGGCGACGAGAAGGCGCTGATGGCCTGTTTCGAGGAGGGCCTGCGCCATGGCGGGCTGGCGGGCGTCGTCTGCGAGACATCCCGCCTGACCATGACCGCCTCGCGCCGGCTGCAGCTGGCCGCCGAGGCGTCGGGCGTCATCGGCCTTGCGGTCCGGCGATGGCGCCGGGCGGCGGAGGCCGCCGACTTCGGCCAGCCGACCGCCGCCGCCACGCGCTGGCGCGTCAGCGCCGAGCCATCGGCGCCCTTGCCGGTCCCCGGGATCGGTCGGGCGCGATGGCGGATCGAACTTATGCGTTGCCGCGGCGCCGACGCGGCGGACTTCATTCTGGACGCTTGCGATGAGACGGGTCGTCTCGCTCTTCCTGCCGAACTGGCCCGTCGATCGGTTGCACCGCCGGCTGGGCGCCGACGCACCGCCGCCTGAGCATCCTCTCGTCCTCACCGGCCGGATCGGTCGCAAACGAGTCGTGACGGCCTGCAACGCCGCCGCCGCCGCCTCCGGCGCGCGCGTCGGCATGGCCGCGACCCAGGCCCAGGCCCTGATCCCGGGTCTGGACGTGAGAGACGCCGATCCGCATGGCGACGCCGAGGCTCTGGACCGCCTCGCCCTGTGGGCGATGCACCGCTACGCCCCCGTGTGCCAGGCCGATCCGCCGGATGGGCTGGCGATCGACGTCACCGGCGCCGCCCATCTTAAGGGAGGCGAGGCGGCGCTTCTGCGCGATCTGGCGACGCGCCTTCAGGGCGTCGGTGTGACCAGTCGGGGCGTCGTCGGCCCCACGCTCGGCGCCGCCCATGCGGTCGCCCGTTTCCGCGCCAACCAGAGCCTCATCGCGGAAGACGGCGTCGATGCGGCGCTCTCCCCCTTGCCGCTGGAGGCCTTGCGCCTCCCGGCGGACCTTCCCGCCGGGCTGAGGCGAATGGGGTTCGAGCGGATCGGCGACGTCGCCCACCGGCCCCGCGCGCCTCTCCAGCTCCGTTTCGGAGCGGAGCTGGGCCGGCGTCTCGACCAGGCCTATGGCCGGTCGGGCGAGCCCCTGATCCCGGTCGAGGCGCCTGAGACGCCCCGCGTCGAACGGGTCTTCGCCGAGCCTATCGGGGCCCCTGAAACCCTGGCCCGGTACGCCGGCGCCCTGGCCGAAGCCCTGTGCGGGCAGTTGGAGACGCGCGGCCTGGGGGCGCGACGGCTCGACTGGCTCTGCTACCGCGTGGACAACCGGATCGAGGCGGTCCGTGTGGGTCTGGCCAAGCCGGTGCGCGACGTGCGCCGACTGACCCGGCTGCTGACCGACAAGATCGAAACGATCGCGCCCGGCTTCGGCATCGACCGCATGACGCTGGCCGCGAGTGCGGCCGAGCCGCTGAACTGGCGGCCCGCCGCCGCGCGTTTCGGCGCGGAGGCCGCACCGGACGTGTCCATGCTCGTCGATACCTTGGCGAACCGGATCGGCGCCGACCGGCTCTATCGGCTGTCTCCGGTGGAAAGCGACGTCCCGGAGCGCTCCACCCGGAAGGTCGCACCTCTGTCCGCCCCGACGGGCGGGGCCTGGGCGCCGGACTGGCCACGCCCGACGCGGCTGTTCCGCAAGCCGGAGCCGATCGA
>MGLN01000022.1:39039-55163 GCA_001796045.1 Caulobacterales bacterium RIFOXYB1_FULL_67_16
TTCGGCGAGTGGGGGCGACGCGATGCGGAGATGTGGGCGGTCCGCGACTACTTCCAGGTCGAGGACGACGCCGGCGAGCGCTTCTGGCTGTTCCGGGCCGGCGACGGCGAGGATGCGACGACCGGCTCCCAGGCCTGGTTCATCCACGGCCGGTTCGGATGAGCGAGACCGCAACGCGGCGCTATGCCGAACTCCAGTGCGCCTCCCACTTCTCGTTCCTGCGCGGCGCCAGCGGCTGCGACGAGCTGTTCGCCCAGGCCGCCGTCTGCGGCCTGGAGGCGCTCGCCATCACCGACCGGAACAGCGTCGCCGGCATCGTGCGAGCGCATGAGGCCGCCAAGGCGACCGGGGTTCGACTGGTGATCGGCTGTCGTCTCGAACTCGTCGATGAGACCGCTATACTGGTCTATCCGACCGATCGGGCGGCCTACAGTCGCCTGTGTCGACTGCTGACCCTCGGGAAGGGGCGCGCAGGCAAGGGTGCGTGTCGCCTCGACTGGTCCGATCTGGCGGACCATGCCGGTGGCCTGATCGCCGTGCTCGTCACCGATCGCGCCGATGCGTCGTACCGCCGACGCCTCTCGGCCCTGGCCGACATCTTCGGCGCTGACGCCTATTGCGCCCTGACCCTGCGCCGCCGCCCCCGGGACCAGATGCGGCTGCATCAACTTTCGGAGCTGGCCCAGGATCTTGGGGTGAACACTGTCGTGACCAACGACGTCCTCTTCCACCACCCGGACCGCCGCATCCTTCAGGACGTGCTGACCTGCATTCGCGAGGGCTGCACGATCGACGATGTCGGCTTCAAGCGGGAACGCTCGGCCGATCGTCACCTGAAGCGCGCCGAGGAGATGCACCGGCTGTTCGCCCGCTATCCGGACGCTCTGCGCCGGTCGGTCGAGATCGCCGACCGGTGCCGGTTCAACCTCGACGAGCTGTCGTATCAGTATCCCAGGGAGGCCGCCCTGCCCGGCCTGACGCCGCAACAGGCGCTGGAGCGATTGACCTGGGAGGGCGCGGCCGGCCGCTATCCGGACGGCTTGCCGGACAAGGTGCGCGCCAGCCTGAAGCATGAGCTGACGCTCATCGAGGCCCTGGGCTATGCCCCCTATTTCCTGACGGTGAACTCCATCGTCCGCTTCGCCCGAAGCCGGGACATCCTCTGCCAGGGCCGCGGATCGGCCGCCAATTCGGCGGTCTGTTTCGTGTTGGGCATCACCTCGATCGACCCGGGCCGCAACCACCTGCTGTTCGAACGCTTCGTCAGCCAGGAGCGGAAGGAGCCGCCGGACATAGACGTCGATTTCGAGCACGAACGGCGCGAGGAGGTGATCCAGTGGGTCTATGAGACCTACGGCCGCGATCGCGCGGCGCTGTGCGCCACCGTGATCCGCTACCGGTCACGCGGCGCCCTGCGCGCCGTGGGAAAGGCGCTCGGCCTGTCCGAGGATCTGATCAAAACGCTGTCGTCCCAGGTCTGGAGCTATTCCAGCGAGGGCGTCGAGGATCGACACGCCGAGGAACTGAACCTCAACCTCCAGGATCGGCGCCTTCGGCTGGCGCTCGACCTGTCCCGCCAGCTGATCGGCTTTCCCCGGCATTTGAGCCAGCACCCGGGCGGCTTCGTCCTGACGGACGACCGACTGGACGATCTCGTCCCCATCGAGCCTGCGGCGATGAAGGACCGCCAGGTGATCGAATGGGACAAGGACGACATCGACGCCCTGAAGTTCATGAAGGTCGATGTGCTTGCGCTCGGCATGCTGACCCGGCACTCCGACGAAGACGGACGAACCGCCGCGAACACGCCATCCGGAGATCGGGAAGATCCCGACGAGGATTGGCTGAAGCAGAGGATCAACGAATCCGAGCGATTTCGTCGGCAGATCGTTGTGCAGGGGAGTTTCGACCCGGCCCGGCTGACCCTCTCCCAACGGCACAACATTCATGAACGGCATCTTGGGGCGATCGTGTCCCGCTCCCCGTTCGTGCGCTGGGAGCAGCAAGGTCTCATGGCGCTGGGCTTTACCCGCCTTCTGCAGGGTGACGATCAGTCAGCGGTCCATCTGCTCGTTCCGCAACTGGAGCCGTGCCTGCGCCATGTGCTCCGGGTTGCGGACCATGACCCGGTCGTCGATTTCGACGACATGACGGAGGAGAATGTGTCTCTGTCGGCGATGTTGGGCAGACTGCGCCCTCAGCTGGAAGCCATCCTGCCGCCGGCCACCGTTCTGGAGCTTGAGCTCTTGTTCGATTTCCGGGCGGGGTCGGCCCTGCGCCATGCGGTGGCCCATGGACGGATCGGCACCGGGGGATGCCATACGACCGAGGCCGTTTACGCCTGCTGGCTGCTGTACCAGCTGACGTGCTGGCCGTTGCTGCGGACGTGGGATTCCATCACAGCACCGGCTATAAGAGAGCAATGTTAGCCGACAGGCCCGCCCAACAGCGGCCCGCCCCGGTAGTCTTCGCATGAGGCCGCGCCATGAGTGACAAACGGACTGATTTTCTCTGGATCGTCCAGATGATCATGATCAAGCATCAGGAGCGTGTGACGGGTTGGTCCGGCGTGGCGGGCGACGCGGTTGCAGCGAGCCACCGCATTCCCGCAGAGATGACGGCGAGGGACGCCGCCCTCGCCTTCTGCAGCGTCTTCGTCGAAGGCTTTAATGGCGAGACGCGCGCTGAGGTCCCAGCCTGGCTGAGCGCCCTCCGCGATCCGTCCCGCTCGGTTTATGAGGACCGAGGGCTCCGCTCGGTCTGACGCGCAAGTGCGAACGGGAGCGATCGAGGGTGACCCCGTCAGCCCAGCGCGCCGAGACTGACCACCACCCAGGCCGACCGATCCGCGCCGTGGCGGGCCGACAGTTCAACCCAGACCATCTCGCCAACGCCGACGCCTTGAAGAAGATCGACCGGGGCCACGGCCGTGTAGCTTTCGATAGGGTCGAGATCATTCTTCTCGATGGTGATCTGCCGGGCGGCGCCGCGCGCAGGCAGGTCCAGGAGCTTGCGTCCAAGGTCGCCGAGATCCGCGTAGAGCTCCTTGATCCGGGTCGTGTCGACCTTCAGATCGCGCACGACGCCGATGAAGCTCTCGTGCTCACCCGGCATCGGGTCCATCGCCTTGACCCCGACAAGCTGGTGCGCCGGAGCGACGATGTGGGCGGGTGGCTCCGGCGTCGGTGCGCCCGTGCCGATGGCCACAAAGCCTTTGAGGGCCTCAAGAGGCTGTCCCTTTCCGGTCGAAGGATCGAGGCCGGCTTTCAGCCAGCCGCCCGCGCCCGCCATTGAAGCGCCGACGATCGCGGCGCTGCAGTCGTGTCGCGGCCACGGCGGCTGATTGGTTTCGAAGAAGACGCCGCTGCCGCAACTGCATTGATAGACGTAGATCGCCGAGGTGCAGTCCGGACATCGCCACGGATAGATCCAGGACCGGCACTCCGATCGATGCAAAAAATGTCCCATACACGCCTCCCGACGCGCAGCTATCCGCATCTTCGGCGAGTCCACAAGCGGAGGTTGACGGCGCGATGCGCCACAGCCCCTCAAGGTAGTCGGCTTGCGGCGATCGTACCGAGCGGGCAACGTGGCGCTCCGCCTGACAAGGAGCGCTCATGCCGCCATCCATCCTGACCTTCATTGCCTTCTATCTGAACGGGGCGATGGACTCCGGTCGCTACGACGACATCATGATCGATGAGGTCAAGGAGGAGATCAGGAACGGAACCGTCTTCGACTACCTGCGTCGTCGCCTCGGACGGGACATCGACCTGAGCCTGCTGGATTCGGCCCAGGAGGCGGAACTTCTCGGGGAGTGGCAGGACCTGCTCGACGCCGTGAACGAGCGCCGCAAATTCTGCGTGGAGCGCCGGGGCCTCACCCTGCTCGTCGCCTATCTGCTGGAAGGCGTGCAACGCCGGATGCCCTAAGGCGACGCCGGGCAAGCCTCGCCCGGCGCAGCCTCCCCGAGGTGCATGACCAGGCTGCCCGGGGGAAAAGCGCCATCGACGAACGCAGGGCGATCAGGATGCCAGTCGGCCCGGTCGTGCCACTCCTTGCGCATCCTGCGACTCACGGCATCTTGTGAGTCGGGTTAGGCGCCTGTGACCTGTCGCCGGGTCAAACGTCTCGTGGCTTGCAATCCCTTCCTCGGCCCCACGTTTTCCTCGTGTGCCGCAGCGTAATCGGCGACCTGCGCACCCACAGAGGCAAACGCCATGGTCGAACTCGACATCACTCTGAACCCTGTCACCCTCGAGCGCCTCAAGGCCGGACTTCGACAGACCGCTCCCGAAATCAAATCCTCCCACCGCGTCGAAGCGCTGGCGCGTGGACTGGGCTTCCACTCCAACGCCGAATTGCGCGCTCGCATCGACGCGGGCGGTTCTCGACGGATCGATCCTGAGCCGTTCGGCCGCTACCTGACCGAACGTGACTTCGATGCGCCGGCATCGATGCTGCTGCGCGCCGCAGCACATGCGATCACGCTCACGGCGATGGACCGCGACGATCGTCTCCATAAATGGGGATGGGGTTTCGGGCGGCCCGAACGCCGAAGCGATGGTCGCTGGGAGACGCCCTACGAGCACTATGACCGGGTCCAGGCGTATCGGGAGGAGCTGAAGGAGATCGCAGTCGCCGACCATGTGCTGCGCGCACTCGCCATGCTGGCGTCGGTGCCCGCGACGAAGACCATCCGCCCCGACACCGACAGCTATCGCCTGAAGCACATCGCGGAGAACTTCGCCTGCACCTTCCCCGACGGCGCGCCCTTGGGCCCGGACTATGTCGCGAACGGCCCTCTGATCGTGGCGGCCGTCCATCTTGGTTTCCGATACCGGACGGCGTACGACCGGGACGGAAACGAGTGGCCGAACGTCACCTTCAACATGTCGCAGTCACACCTGCTTGAGCTGGACATCGCCTGTCGGCCCAACGGCGCACGGGCACAGGACCGGCGCCGCAAACAGGAGGCGCGGAAGTACAGTTCGTTGTGGCCGCGGATCAGAGCGGCCTAGCTCTCGCGACGGCGCCCTGACGCTGGTGGGACGGTTTCTCGCGAGGGTTCTCAGGATCGGGTTCAGGCGCGTCGTCCAGCGCCTTCCACATCGCCTTGACCGTGTCGGACTGGCCCGTGGTCGTATCCTCGCGGGCCTGTTCGACGGCGTCGCGCTCGTCGTCGCTCAGCGCACGCTTCAGCCGCCGTTCCTGATGCGCGATGAATTTGCTCGGCTTCATGCGCGGATCACACCTTGACCGGGGGCCGTGGGCGACCCGACCCGGAGCCGTTCGGTTCGGAAAAGGTCGCCCGGGTTCCGGTCCATCGGTCCGTCCCCCCGACCATTGGACTTACAGCGTTATGCCGAAGCGGAACACCACGCTTCGCCGCCTTGCCCGGAGACAAAAAGCCGCGCGCCCCAAAGGGCGCGCGGCGAGTTTTCGGCCCCTTACACCGTCTATTCGGCGGCGAACCGGTAGGCGTCGTCATCGGCTGCGGGCGGCTCGGTCGCCTCGCCTTCCGGCTCCGGGGCCTCCGGTTCCGCCGCATCGGAGACGGTGCGCAGTACGGACGGAAGCCAGCCCTTGCCCTCGACCAGCCGCTCGGCGGCATCGGCCATGTCGCCCTTCTTGAACCCGGCGATCCGCCCGGCTTCCTCGGGCGTGGTCGCCTCGGTCACCGCTTCCAGAACCCGCGCCTTGGACACGCGGGAGAAATAGCTGGCGGCGGTGGCGGTCCACGTTCCTGTCATATCCAGACCGGTGGCGGTCGCCAGCGTCTCGGCATGGGCGAGGGCGTCCGGCTTGCGGTCGTGGGGGTCGCGCACGGCATAGAGGCCGACGCCCGCGCAACAGGCCATCAGGTCCAGAAGGTCCGACGGCGGCACGGTCATGAGCACGGCCCAGAGGTCTCGCGCCTCTTCCGGCAGACGGGCGCCCCACGCCTCCAGCCGGTCGGCCACCCGCCGCCCGGCCGGGCTGTCGCTGACGCCGGGCGCCAGCCGCTCCAGACCGGTCACGCCCAGACGCAGTTGCAGGGGCGTCCACGTCCCCCACGCCGGGTAGAAGACCTGCAAGGCCAGCGCATGGACCACCACCGTCAGGGCGATGTTTTCATCGGCCTGAACCGCATCGCGCAGCCCCATGGCCCGATGGGCGGTGAGGTCGATCACCAGCCGTTCGGACAGGGGCGCCGGTCCCTCGTCGGCCTCGGCTTCCGGCGCGGGCGGGGCCGTTTCGCCGTCCTGCGTCTCCGCCTCGGACCAGCTTTCCGGGGCGTCCGGATCGGGCGCCCGGTCGCTGACCGCATCCTCGGCCCTGACCAGACCCCGCTCGAACCGGGCCAGTCCGTCGTGGCCCAGCAGGACCATGACCCCGGCCCGCGCCTTGACCTCGGCGGGATAGTCGAAGTCCGGGCCGAAGGCTTGCAGGGCCTTGTCGATCTCTTCCAGCCGGGCGTCGGCTTCGGGCGTCAGCCCTTCCGGCCCGGCCTCGGAGACGAGGGCGTCGTATTCCTCGGACAGGGCGGCGATCTGCGCCGCATCGTCCTCGGACCGGACGACCTCGACCGGATAGACCCGGCCCAGGGCGTTGACGGCGACATAGTCGGACGCGGCCTCGGCCCATTTCCAGTCCTCGCGCTGGCGCGCCTCGTCGGCCAGAGCGGTGAGCTTGTCGCCCACCATCCGGTCCAGCAGGGCCGGGGCTTCCAGCCAGCCGCCGCCGTCCTCGGTGAACAGGTCGCGCAGCACCGAACCGCCCTCGGCCTCATACGCCTCGACGCCGACGAAGACGGCGCGGCGGTCGTCCGCCCTGACCTTGGCCTCGGTCATGGCCCGGCGAATGGCGTGGACGGGACGGTACTCGCCCAACTGCTCGAACACCTGACGCTGCCGGTCCTGATCGCCGCTGACGCAGAAGGCCATCAACTGATCAAGCGCCAGCGCCCCCTCCCGATAGGCCGCCATCAGCTCCGGGGCCGCCGCCCCGAGCCGCAGACGTTGACGCACTACGGTCGCCGTGACGCCGAACCGGGCGCCGATCTCCTCGGCGCCATAGCCCTTCTCGTCCGCCAGCCGCTTGAACGCCTCGAACTGGTCGGCGGGGTGCATGGCCTCGCGGGTGGTGTTTTCGTCGAGACTGATTTCATGGGCGTCATTCTCGGTATCTACGACAACCTTGACCGGATGGGTCCGCTTGATCTGCTTGCGCTTGGCCAAGAGCCTCAGGCCCTGACGGCGCCCCTCCCCGATGGTTACGAGGTAATTGCCGGTGGCCGTCCCGTCCTCGCCGCGTTCGATCTCGACCACGGGCGGCTGCAACACCCCCTTGACCTTGATGGAGGCGGCGAACGCCTCGATGGTCGCCGCGCTGTGCGGCACCTTCCGGGCGTTCTTCGGGGACGCCTTCAACCGGTTCAGCGGAACCACGATCTCCGCACCGTGAACCGGCTCCTGATCCGCTCCGGTCGCGGCGGCGCCAGCCGCCGCAGGGATACGGGCTTGGGTGGATTGAGCAGTCATGTCTGCCTCCTTTGGGCAAGGGTTGCAGGCACGCGAAACGCGCGCCTGAAACCCTGCCCGTCGGCGAGACCGGGGTAGCAAGGGCCAGGGCGGATCGGCCGGAGGGGGATCGCCCGGCCTGCACAAGCCTCGCACCGATCGCAGTCATCGCTCCCGTCGCCGGCGCGGAAGGCCGGGGAGACCGGCCGATCCGGCGGCGGAGCCGCTTCACCCTGGCCCGCGCGAGGGCGGAGCCCTTAGATCTTCAGAGGCATGCGATCGCGGTTCGGCCAGCCGAATCAGCGAGGGTGATGTCCCTTCGCCGATTGCGGCCCACACGGAGTGCCCAGATGACCACCGCTGCATCCCCCGCCCGACCCGTCTGCTACGCCCGGATCATTCTGACGGCCGCAGGCGTTCAACTCCCCCGTCAGCACTTTTTGGTCGCCGGATCCACGCCGGCTCAGATCAACAGCGTCGCAATCGGCCTACGCGACGCGCACGATCAGGCTGACAACTATCTTAACAAAACTGTTCCGGCCGCCGAAGTGCCGGAGCACGTCCTGCTCCAGGATGGTCAGTCGCTGCCTCTCGACGTCGAGCTGAGTTGGTTCGACAACGATCTGGGCAAGGTGGATTGGTCGAAGCTGAGGATCTGATTGTCAGCAGGCGGCGGCGAGCGTTCAGGACGTGCTACCCGTGTGTCAGCCCGCGATCCGCACCGAGATCGGACAGTGGTCCGACGGGTGCTCGGCCTCGGGCACACCACCGTAGACATATTCCTCGAAGGACCCCGGCTCGATCCGGGCGGTCGCGGCGACGCCCGTGGCGATGAAGTCGATGTATTCGCGATACCGCGCCTTGCAGCCCGCCGACCGGTCGCCCGAGGTCAGGTTCAGGGTCGAACCCCCGGGGTCGCCGTCGTTCAGGTCCGCCAGGAAGGCGTCGTTGCGGCTGGCGAGACGACGGTTCCAGTCACCCAGCACGACGAAGGCCGTCCCCTCGCGAGCGCGCGCCTCGGTCCATCCTTCCAGCACCGGCAGCTGGTCGAAGAGCACGGGGCAGTCAGGGTCGGTCGGCTCGCGGCCGGAGTTGCAGCCAGACTTCAGATGCACCGCCAGGAGCCGGACCGGCCGTCCGCGCGACACGGTGACATCCACGCCCCAGCGCAGATCGGGGTTACCAAGGGCCAGGGCGCTGAGGTCGGGGTTGCGAGTCCAGGGCACGCCCTTGCGGATGGCGAAGCCGACGGCCTGATTCTGAATGTAAAGTCCCGGACGCCCGCGGCACTCGCCGCTGCGCGTGCTGGCCGGACGGCCGGACATGACCACGTCGTAGAGCGCCGGGTCGAACACCCGCTCGGCGGCGGCCCGGTTCTGCACCTCCTGGAAGGCGATCACGTCGGCCCCGAGGGCCGAGGCGTGCGCCCGCAGACGGGCGTAGTCCGCCCCGGTGCGTGGGCTGCAGCCCTCCCCGTCCCGTTCGGCCAGATGCTCCATATTCCAGCTGGCGATCTTGAGGCTACCGCCGTCGCGGGGCGGCGTCATGCCGATGCAGCCCGACAGGAGGGCGGCCGAGAGGGTGAGGGCGATCAGGGATTTCATGACGGGGGCCTCGCGGTGAAGGGTGCGGCCCGGCCGACGGCGGGTCGGCGCGGGACCGCTGCCGGGCGCAAGGTCGGTCGCGGTCCGGCGGTCTCGCCTATCGCATCGAACCGATTCCCGCGATGCGTCATTCGCGGCGATCCGCGTCGATTGCGCCGGGGCGGCGAGCCTGTAGGCTGGCCGCTGACGGGTTCCGGAACGATAGGGACCGACCGGGAGCCGGGGGACGTCCCTGACGTCGGCGGCGGCCGGTTCTGAAACCCCGGGCTTCCTCACAGAAGTTCCAGGCCCGTCCCCCATTCGCCGTCACGAAAGGATCGCCGTGGCCGATGAGTTCACCGCCGAGGAAACGGCCCTCTATGACGAGCTGGCGGAACGGGCGGGCGAGGTCGCGCGCCGGATCCTGGCCGAACGCGGCCTGATCTATCTTGACGATCTCGCTCCCGAGGCCGCCCGCGACCTGCTTCGGATCGCCTGGCGCGAAGCCGCCCAGGCGCGGTTCGAAGGCCAGGATGTCAGCGAGCTCCATGCGGAGATCGACCTGATGGTCGACAGCCTCGTCATGAGCTCCGAAAGCGGCGGCGCCGCCCCGGCCTCGATTCACTATAGGCGGGAGCGCGCGAGTCCTCCGGCGTGCGCGCCCTGAGATCGCGATAGGGGTCGCCTCTCTCCCCGGCCTCCGCCCGCGAAAGCAGCTTCGTCTCGAAGTGCGACGACACGAGGATCCGGATCTCGCGGTACCGAAGCCCGTCATGCAGGGTGGCGCAGGTCGCCTTGACCGTCGACAGAGGGCCCAACCAGTCGTCCGTCTGCACCGTCACGGCGCCGGGCTGCTGGTCTGGCGAAGCCGCCTCGGCGAACATGCGGTCGAGGGCCTGGTCGAGTTCGTCGTGGGTCATGACCTGCGACTAGGCGGAGTCGGCGGCGGCGTCCTCCCCCGCGCGATGCAGGACGACGTTCGGACGAACTGCTTTCGACGTGGCGTCTGGGGTCGACGGCTTCATCCGGAAGCCGACCGACCCCGACCTTGCGACGGGTGCTAACCTTGAGCCAGCGGCGCCGCCGGCCCGGCCGTGGCAACGCCTGGCGGCGGAGTTCGCATGAACGGCGGCAGTCCGTCGATTTCGTACTGTTCCATCGACGCGACGCGACGTTCTTCGCTCATCTTCACAAGCGCTCGACCCGCTTCCAGCTTCTCTTCAGGCATGTCGCCGAACATCACCTCTCCGAACTGATTGAGCAGCGAGTGTTCGACCCCCTTGAAGGAGAAGTCGTTGTGCCAGCCGTTGGCGAGGATAAAGAGCAGCAGACGCTCGCAGTTCTCCGGCAGGTCCTTCCCCTTCAGCCACTGACCGTAAAGCCAGAGTGCGACGTCAGCCATCTGGATGCCGGCGCTCTGATCGTCGGGCTTCATGACGAAGAGACTGCCCGGAGCCCGCTGCAGGGAGTATCGCTCGCCAGCCCATTCGATGACATCCGGCGAGGCGTTGGAAAACAGACCGTGCCAGGAGCTCAGCGTACGGCCGAACTCGTTCTGCTCATCGTGGATGATCGACGCGATCTTCTTGTTCAGGCGGCTGGACATGGACTGGAGCCCTTCCAGAAGGTTCGCGAAGGCCACCAGATTGGGGAAGTGGCCTTGTTTGGCGAGCTTCTGCTCGGTGGCGAACTGGACGCACTCCGGGTGAGCGATGATCCAGTCCAGCCCCTGCCCCAGCAACTCGCGCGAACGCGCATCGGGCAGGATGTCGAGCCGGGCCTTGATCGCCTCGCAGATCGGCGGAAGCGCTGCGCGCGCGTCCGCTTCCTTGGGCATCAGCAGGCACTTCCAGAAATCCCGGGCGATATCATCGGTGATGACGCCGGCGAGCTTGAACGCTCCGATGATCTTGAGCGGCTTCAGATTATAGGCGTGCCACGGGACGGCGGCGTTCTCCCCGGAATCGAACAGGGTGTCGAACATCTTGGTCGCCAGCAGGTACTTCTTCTCGACCCTCGAGACGAAGAAGGTCGCTCCGGCGCGATGCAGCAACCGGAGCAGGTCGTCAGCGATCGTTTCCAGTCGCCCGAGACCGAGCTCGTTCGCGTGGATGGCGGTAGCGCCAACCTTCCCGGCGATGGCCCGGACCTTGTCGCCGTAGTTCCGGTCGAAGTCGCCCCGGCTGACCAGGGCGGCGGTGTAATAATCGGGCTGCGCCGTGTCGAAGATGTTCCTTCCGGTGTTTCCGGATTCATCGACGTAGGCGAACAGCGGCGTGCGGGCTTCTCCCATGGTTTCTTATTCTCCGTTCTCAGGGGGGCCTGAGACATCGGAACCGGACACCACCAGTTCAAGGCGCAGCGTTCATCGAATTCGGGTTGGTGCGGGCGGCCGGGGTCGAACCGGCATGGGCAAAGCCCGACGGATTTTCATACCACTTCGACTTTCGCCGCCGCCCCAGGGCGTTCGTGGTCTGGACTATCCCTTCGTCATAGCCCGAAGGCCTTAGACGCCGCCCGTCTAGTCTCTACACCTTCCCGTCGAGAGACGGGCTTGGCTCGGGATCGCCATTTGACAGGGTTCCCCGACTTTGAGCGGTTCTACGTCCGGGATTTCCCCCGGCGCACTCAATCCTCAGCTTAAGTCCGTTGCGTCTACCAGTTTCGCCACGCCCGCGAGCCGAACCGGCTCTATAGCCGCGTTCGGCCGCTATCGCCAAGGTCAGTCGACCTTCGCCGCCTGAGCCGTCCCTGCCCGCCCTTTGGCCGGCTTCGCCTTGCGGACGTTGATCGCCGAGGCGTCGAGCACGTTCTTGATGTGCGAGGCGTAGTATTTCTCGATCATCTCCACGCTGGTCCGGCAGTTCTTGGCCACCTGGTAGATGTCCGCCCCCTCCATTAGTCGCATCGAGATGTAGGTGTGCCGCAGGCTGTAGGCAGTTCGCGGCTTGCCGTCCCGGTCCTTCTTGAGCCCGAGTTCGTCCAGGATGGCGTTCAGGAGCTCGCGCTGGACCAGTCCGAAAACCAGATCGGTCGGCTGGCCGTTCTTGCGCTTCAGGACCCGCTCGAAGGGACGCACGGCGCCCGGCATGCTCTTGCAGTACCCGACGCCCCGCTTTCCCCGGACTTCGATCTCCAAGATCCGTTCGCCGGTGGCCTCGTCCTCGACGATGGAGACGTCCCTGAACTCAAGACGCTGCGCCTCGTCGGGACGAAGGCCGGTGTTGACCATGAACAGGACGAAGTCGTGGAACTGCTCGCACTCCTCGCGCCACCGTTCCTTTTTCGGGTTCTTTGCCCTCTCCCGCGTCGCTTCGTAGAGCCGCTTGTATTCCTCGGGGGAGAACCAGGCCCGATGGCTGATCTTCCCGGACGTCCGATAGGGGTTGCTCATATCGGGGAGGGCCGAAATCCAACCCTTGCGGTTGGCGCTCTTCAGGATCTGTCGGAGGCAGACCATCTCGTTGTGGAGCGTCTGCCGGCTCGGACGCTTCCAGGCCTTGGCCTTGCCGATCCGCTCCCGACCGTCTGAGACGAAGCGCACCCGCTGTGGCTCCTCGGGAGGTGTAACCCGCTGAAGCCGATAGTCCTGAATCCGACCTGCAGAGACCTCGGAGATCGGCAGGTCGCCGAAGAACGGGTTCAGATAGAGCCGGATCACCCTACCCTTGCTCGCGACGTACTGAGCGTTGCGCTCGCCCAGCGTCATCGCCGCGTACTCCTTCTCGAACGCCGCGGCAGCCTCGCGGAATGTCTTCTCGCCGCTTCGGCGCGGGGCGATCCGCTCCGGAATTACGACCATCGAATTTGGAGTCGTCGGCAACACGCCGTGCCTCCGCAACCGGTCCTCGGCTACGCGATCGAGATACCAGTCTCGGGCGAACTCTCGCGCGTAGGCGATGTTCGTTTCCTTCGTCGACTGACGATAGTTGCGACCGCTCAGGTACGTCGCGCACTGCCAGAAGCGGCTGTTCTCGCGACGGTACACATGGAGCTTTCCATCCATGAGGGAGTGAGACTCCGACACATGACCTCCTTGCCGCTCACGGCAACTGTGTAAGGCATGTGTAAGTCTCTACTCCTCCTAACCCATTGATTTAGATACGTAAATCTACGGTAGTGGGTTTTAAGTCTGCTGCGTCTACCAGTTTCGCCACGCCCGCGAACCGGTCCGGCTCTATAGCCAGAACCGGCGCGCGGGGCCAAGCGGATCAGTGACCGGCGGGTGTGGCGCCGGTCGGGCGCATGGCCCGGAAGTCGACGTCGGAATCGGCGATCAGCCAGACCAGGCCGGCCCAGGCGGCCACATTCTGGTTCAGCTGGGCCGGATCGATCTTGTCCAGAGTGTCGTTGGCCGTGTGGTGCAGGTCGAAATAGCGGGTTCCGTCCTGGGCCAGGCCAAAGAAGGGCACGCCGAGCGGGCCCAAGGGCCCGACATCTACGCCGCCTTCCGTCTCGACCCGGTCCGAGGCTAGGACGCCGATCGGATAGAGCACCCGGTTGGCGGCCTTCTGGAAGTCCGAGCCTTGCGCGCCTGCGGGCAGACGCAGGGCGTAGACCCGGTCGGCGCCGAAATCGCTTTCGCCAGCGATGACATGCTTCTCCACGGCCGCGCCCAGGCTGCGGGCGTAGACGGCGCCCCCGTTGCCGGTCTGGGGCGTCGGCTGGGCCACTTCCTCGGAGCCGTAGAAGATCACCCGGATGGTGCGGGCGGGACGCTGGCCGCTGTCGGCGATGGCCTTGGCCGCCGCCACCGTAATGGCGCCCCCTGCCCCGTCGTCGATGGCGCCGGTGCCCAGATCCCAGCTGTCCATGTGGGAGCCCAGGACGATGATCTCTTCCGGCCGGGTCGCGCCGGGCAGGTCGCCGATCACGTTCTGGCTGTGGGTCTCATAGGTACGGGCGGTCGAGGTCAGACGCATCCGAACCGGCTCGCCCAGGGCGATCAGTCGGCTGACTTGATCGGCGTCGGGGGCCGACAGGGCGAACGAGGGGATGGTGGGCTTTCCGTCGACATAGCGGGTGGTGCCGGTGTGGGGCATGCGGTCCTCATCGGATCCGACCGAGCGCATCACGAAGGCCGCCGCCCCCTTGGCCGCCGCCACGCCGGGACCGGCGCCGCGCACCCGGGTCTGGGGCCCATAACCCGAGCCGTCCTGCATGGCGTGCATCTGGCCCAGATCGACATAGACGATCTTGCCCCGCACAGTCTCCGGATCGACCGCCTGCAAATCCTCCAGGCTGGAGAACCGCACAACATCGGCTTCCACCCCGCCGCGCGGCGTAGCAGGGGAATGACCCAGGGCGGCGGCCACTAGGGCTTGAGCGTTCTTGCCCACGATGGCGGCGGAGCCTTCACCCCGCTCCCAGCCGATCAGGGGAAACTGTTCGATGCGGACGTTCTGGAACCCGTTCGCGCGCAGATAGTCGGCGGCCCAGGCGGCCGCGTCCTGCTCTGACCTCGACCCCGCCGGGCGTGCGCCGAAACGGGTGGTCAGCTCAGTGACATAGTCCAGGGCGATGTTCGACTTCAGGGCCGCGTCCCGGACGGCGATGGCCCGTTCCACGGTCGCTGCGTCCTGGGCCGACGCCAGGGGCGCAAGGGCGACGAGGCCGAGCGCAAGCGCGCTGGCGGTCAACAGACGAAGGGACATCGGCGGACTCCGGACTGGGGAAGATCCGGACCCTAGAAAGAGTCAGCCGTTCTGGAAATAGGGTTCGACCGTTCCCTGCAGTTTGACGGTCAGGGCCTTGCCCTTGCGGTCCACCCGATTGCCGAGGGCCAGCCGTACCCAGCCTTCGGAGACGCAATATTCCTCGACATTGGTCTTTTCCTCGCCCTTGAAGCGGACGCCGACGCCGCGTTGCAGCACATCGGCGTCGTGGAACGGGCTGGACGGATCGACGGAGAGGCGGTCGGGAGGCGTGTCGGACATGATCGTTCGGCGGCTCGGATATCAGGAAGGCGCGGTGATAGACGCGCCCGGCTCCAAAGCCAACCGAAACCGATCAGCGGCCGATGAACGCCTGGGTCACGAGCGCCGCGCCGCAATACAGACCGGCGAAAACGCCGAGGATCAGAGGCCGTCTCAGACGGTGAGCGATATAGAGGATTTCGCCGATCATGGCCGACCATCCCGAGTGACTGCGCCCGCAAACCGAGCGTCAGACGAGGATGGGCCGGAATGGTTATTTTGTCGGTTCCATCGGACTAGGGATGAGTCCGGATGCCGCTGTTACTGCACCGTCTGACGCGGCTGGGCGTTGGCCGCACCCGACGCCTGATAGGGCTGAGGCCCGGCGGCGGGTGTCGCGGCAGGCTGGGCCGCAGGGCGGCGGGCCGGCCTGCGTGCGGCAGGACGCGGGGTCTGACGCGCCGCCGCGGAGGGCGCGACGGCCGGCGTCACAGTCGGCGCGGGCGTCTGCCCCGGAACCTGGCCCGGGGCCTGCGCCGCGTTCTGCGCGGGCGCCGGGACGGCTGCGGCAGGCGGGGCGGCGTTTTCAGCGGCGGCGGCTCGGGCGGCCATCTGCTGCGCCTGGAAGCGGGCGGCCAGTTTTTCCGTCAGCTCCTTGGCCTGGGCCGGCGTCATCTGGGCCATGATGGCGGCTAGGGTGCGCGGACGCATGGCGGCGGCGACCGGCAGACGCACCCGATCTTCCAGCGTGGCCAGAACTGGCGCGGCGTCCTTGGGCCGCATGGCCGAATAGACTTGAACCAGCCGGTCGATCTCGGCCTTCTCGCGTTCGTCGACTTGGCCGAGCATCTGTTTCATTTCGGCCTTCAGCGCTTCCAGCGCCTTGACCTTGGCGTCCAGCTTCTGCTCGGCGGCGACCATCAAGGGCAGGGTGGTGGCGAAGTCCTGGTCGCGGGCGTCCAGCTCGGTGCGGCGCGCCGACAGGGACTGGATGATCCGGAGCTCGGCCGGCGAAATGCCCGCCTGCTGCGCCAGCTGGTCGGGCGACAGGGCGCAGACTCCCGCCTGGGCCGCCTTGGGCGCGGCGGCGGCGGCGGCCGGGGCCGCCTCTTCCGCCCAGGCCT
>MGLN01000022.1:55174-58619 GCA_001796045.1 Caulobacterales bacterium RIFOXYB1_FULL_67_16
CCGATGGCGACGGCGATCAGGGGCAGGATGCGAGGAATACGGGCCATGGACTGGGGTTCCGGGCTCAGGCGGCGAACAGATCGTCGTCCAGATTACGACGCGCGGCGTTGAGGTTTTGTTTTGCGGTTTGGTTAGCGGAACCGGCGGCGGTCAGGGCCTGAACGATGGCGGCCACATTGTCCCGCCCCCCCGTAACGGGGCGCAGATCGCCGGAGCGGGACCTGGCCGGCGCGGCCATGCCCTGGATCCGCTCGGCCAGAGCGGTCATGCGACGGGCGCGTTCCTCATCGTCGTTCACCCGGTCTGCAGCGACCGTCGCGGTGCGGGACAGAGTCAAGGGCTCGTGCGTTTCGGTCGCCGCCGGCGTCTCCGCCGAGGCCGCGGGCGCGCGGGCGATCAGAACTTCCAACTGCTGCTTGACCTCGCGCGCCTTGATGATCCGGTCGTGAAGCAGGTCGGTCTCCTGACCGGACGCCCGCAGGGTCGCCAGCGCCGCCTCGGCGCGTCCGGCGGCGGAGTTCAGCTCGCTGACAGCCTGGGCGAACGCGAGCTGGCCTTCGCGCAGGGCGGCCAGCTTGCGTTCCAGCTTGATCCCATATCCCACGGCTGCGACGAGCAGCAGCATCAGAACGGCGTCCATGATCATGCCGGCCATCAGCGCGCCCCCTTCAGACGGGCGGCGCTTTCCGGGTTGAGCGGGCCTTCGACCCGCACGGCGATATGCTGACCCTTGCGGCCCATCCGCCCCGTCGTCAGGGGAATGGCCCCGGCCCGGATCGAGACTTCGGAGTCCGGCGTCGCATTCAGCATCAGTGTGTCGCCGACCTTCAGATTCAGGACGCTGGACAAGGACATCACCTGTTCGTCCAGCACGACGCGCACCTCGGTTTCCGTCGTCCAGAGTTCGGTCGCAAGGTGGCCTTCCCAGATGTTGTCGCGGCCGAACTTCTCGCCCATGAACTGCTGCAGCAGCATTTTCCGGATCGGTTCCAGCGTCGCATACGGCAGAAGAAGCTCGATTCGGCCGCCGCGGTCTTCCATGTCGATGCGCAGCTTGATCAGAATGGCCGCATTGGCAGGACGCGCGATGGCGGCGAAGCGGGGGTTGGTCTCCAGCCGATCCAGATTGAAGCTGACCGGCGTCAGGGGTTCGAACGCCTGACGGGCGTCGTTCAGCACGACCTCGACCATCCGCTGCACCAGCACCCGTTCGATGGTGGTGTAGGGCCGGCCCTCGATCCGCAGGGCCGCCGTGCCGCGACGCCCGCCCAGCAGCACGTCCACGATCGAATAGATCAGGTTGGAATCGACGGTCAGCAGACCGTAGTTGTCCAGCTCCTCGGCCCGGAACACCGCCAGGATGGCCGGCAGAGGGATGGAGTTCAGATAGTCGCCGAACCGGATCGAGGAGATGTTGTCCAACGACACCTCGACGTTGTCGGAGGTGAAGTTGCGCAAGCTGGTCGTCATCAACCGCACCAGGCGGTCGAACACGATCTCCAGCATCGGCAGGCGCTCGTAGGAGACCAGGGCCGAGTTGATGATGGCCCGGATGCCGGATTTTTCGTTTCCGTCGTCGTCGCCCAGATCGAAGCCCAGCAGGCTGTCGATCTCGTCCTGGTTCAGGACGCGTTCGGCAATGGCGTCTGCAGGATCGCCCATGCCGCCAAAGGAATCGAGCGAGGTGTCGGTCATGCCTACTGGACCAGCATTTCTTCGATCAGCACGGCGTCGACCTTGCCCGGCGCGGCGACCAAATTGATGCGGCGCAGCAGCTCGGCGCGCAGTTGGTAGGTGCCGGCCGAACCGCTCAGGTCCTCGGGGCGCAGCTCGCGCACGAAACCGGTGAACATGTCCTGAAGGCGCGGCAGCTGGGACTGCAGCTGGGTCGCCACCTCGGCGTCGTGCATTTCCAGGGTCAGTTTCAGCTTCAGATAGGTGGCCCGGCCGTCCGACGACTGGATGTTCATCACCATGTCCGGCAGGGTGTAGAAGGTGACGCCGTCCGGCCCCTCGGCGATCTTGCCGAGCGACGGATCAGCCTCTCCGGCCTCGCCTTCGCCGCCGCCTCCATGGCCGCCGCCTTCCTTCTTGGCCTCCTTGCCGTGATCGCCCTCCTTGGCCTTCTCCTCGCCATGACCGGCGGCGGCTTCTTCGCCGTGCCCCTCGGCGCCTTCCTCGGCATGTTCCGCAGCGGCCGGCTTGGGCTGCAGCATGAAGAAAGCAGCCGCGCCGCCTCCGCCCAGGACCAGCAGAGCCACAGGCGCGATGATGAAGAGGATGGGGAGCTTCTTTTTCTTGGGCGCGCCTTCTTCGCCTTCTTCGCCCTCGCCGGCGGGCGCGTCGGCTTCGGCGTTCGGGTCGCCCTTCTTCTTGCCAAACTTCAACATGCGCTCGTCCCCGAGAATCTCACCTGGGAAGATCGACCGGGGTTGGTTAACGCGACGTTTACAAACGGCAGATTTTGCCGGGCTGAGGCGGTCAAACAGGCTGAAACCCGCATCGCGCCTGGATTAACCATCCTGGCACGGGTGTTGCCAGAGGGGATGCCGAAGGAGCCTGCTCTCGTGGAAAACGCCGCCTATATCGGATTGTCCCGTCAGATGACGCTGCGCCGCGAACTCGACATCGTGGCCAACAACGTCGCCAACGCCGACACCACCGGCTTCAAGGTCGAACAGCTGCTGGTCGGCACGGAGGTGGGTCAGCGCGCCCGCAACGACGCCATCCGTCCCTCGGCCAGCTTCGTTCTGGACAACGGGGTCGGGCGCGACTTCGGCCAGGGCTCCATGTCCGAGACCGGCCGGACCCTCGATTTCGCCATTTCCGGCGAAGGCGCCTTCTTCACGGTGGGCGATGGAGCGGCCGGCGAGGCCTATACCCGCGACGGGGCCTTCACGCTCGACCCCGAAGGCCGGCTGACCACCAAACAGGGCAATCCCGTCCTCAGCGGCGGCGCAGAAATCGTGTTGGATCCCGCTCTGGGCGAACCGACCGTCGGCGGGGACGGCACCATCACCCAGGACGGCCAGATCACAGGTCGGCTGGCGGTGGTCCGGTTCGACACACTGGGCGTGCTCGAGAAGGGCGGAGACGGCCTCTATCGCAACACCTCCAACGTCCAGCCCGTCGAAGCCGCCGACGCCCAGATCCACCAGGGATCGCTCGAGGCGTCGAACGTCAATCCGCTGATCGAGATCACCAACCTCATCGAGATCAGCCGGGCCTACGAAAGCATCACTCGGATGATCGAAAACACCACCGACCTCAGCCGTCGCGCCGTCGAGCGCCTCGGCAAGGCCGCCTAAGGGAGGGCCGGACAATGCGCGCGCTCAGAACCGCAGCCTCGGGCATGGCCGCCCAACAGCTGAACGTGGAGGTCATCTCCAACAACATCGCCAACATGAACACGGTGGGCTTCAAGAAGCAGCGCGCCGAGTTCCAG
>MGLN01000023.1:0-1710 GCA_001796045.1 Caulobacterales bacterium RIFOXYB1_FULL_67_16
CCGGCACCATCAAGGGCGAACTGGCCCAGTATCGCGAGATGGCCGCCTTCGCCAAGTTCGGCTCGGACCTGGACGCCTCGACCCAGAAACTCCTGGCCCGCGGCGCCCGCCTGACCGAGCTGCTGAAGCAGCCGCAGTATTCGCCGCTGGCGATGGAAGAGCAGGTCATCTCGGTCTACGCCGGCACGCGCGGCTATATCGACGGCATCGCGGTCGGCGACGTCGGCCGGTTCGAGAAGGAGCTGCTGGCGCGCATCCACGCCAACCACGCCTCGCTGCTCGAAGGCATTCGGACCAAGAAGGACCTGACGGCGGAGCTGGAAGCCGAGCTGAAGGAAATCCTGGCCGCCTTCGTCAAGACCTTCGCCTGAGTTCAACCGGATAAGCTGAGAGAGTAGCGCCGGATGGCCAGCCTCAAGGAAATGCGCAATCGGATCGGAAGCGTGAAAGCCACGCAGAAGATCACGAAAGCCATGCAGATGGTCGCCGCGGCCAAGCTGAAACGCGCCCAGGACCAGGCCGAAAGCGCCCGGCCCTATGCGAAGAAGATGGCCTCGGTCATCGCCAATCTGGCCGCCGGCGTCTCGGGCGCCGACGCGCCGCGCTTGCTGGCCGGCACGGGTCAGGACCAGCGTCACCTGATCGTGGTGGCGACGGCGGACAAGGGCTTGGCGGGCGGTTTCTCGACCAACGTCATCCGCGCCGCGCGCGAACGGATCAACAGCCTGATCGCCGCCGGCAAGGACGTGAAGATCATCGCCGTCGGCCGCAAGTCGCGCGATCAGCTGTCGCGTCTGTACGGCGACAAGCTGGTCCGCACCTTCGAGCTGAGCGAGCACAAGACGGTGGGCCTGCCCTCGGCCCAGCCTATCGCCGAGATGATCGCGACCGCCTTCGAGGACGGTCAGGCCGACGTGGTCACCCTGTTCTACAGCCAGTTCAAGTCGGTCATCTCCCAGGTCCCGACCGCCAAACAGCTGATCCCGGCGGTGGTCGAGGGCGACGCGGCCCCGATCGACCTGAACGGCGCGGTCTATGAATACGAGCCCTCGGAAGAGGAAATCCTCGAGACCCTGCTGCCGCGCAACCTGACGACCCAGATCCTGGCCGCCCTCTATGAGAACCAGGCGGGCTTCTTCGGGTCGCAGATGGCGGCGATGGACAATGCGACGCGCAACGCCGGCGACCTCATCAACGCCCTGACGCTGCAGTACAACCGCAAGCGCCAAGCCCAGATCACCACCGAGCTGATCGAGATCATCGCCGGCGCCGAAGCCCTCTGATCCCGACCGAACAGACATTCCGATACGGACCCCAGCCATGACCGACACCGTCGCCCCCAAGAAGCCCGCCGCCCGCAAGCCGGCCGCCAAGAAGGCCGCTACCGCCGCGGCTCCCGTCTCCGCCGTCGCCACGGGCCGCATCGCCCAGGTCATCGGCGCCGTCGTCGACGTCGAGTTTGACGGCCATCTGCCGGCCATCCTCAGCGCCCTGCACACCCAGAACGTCGATCAGAAGACGGGCGAGCCCTTCACCCTGGTTCTGGAAGTCGCCCAGCACCTGGGTGAGAACATGGTCCGCGCCATCGCCATGGACACGACCGAGGGTCTGACCCGCGGCCAGCCCGTCACCGACACCGGCTCCTCGATCCAGGCGCCGGTCGGCCCCGGCACCCTGGGCCGCATCATGAACGTCGTCGGCCAGCCGATC
>MGLN01000023.1:1759-5257 GCA_001796045.1 Caulobacterales bacterium RIFOXYB1_FULL_67_16
AAGACCGAGCTTTACCGTCCGATCCACAAGGAAGCCCCGAGCTTCGACGAGCAGTCGACCTCGGCCGAGATCCTGGTCACCGGCATCAAGGTCATCGACCTGATGTGCCCCTACACCAAGGGCGGCAAGATCGGCCTGTTCGGCGGCGCCGGCGTGGGCAAGACCGTGACCATGCAGGAACTGATCAACAACATCGCCAAGGCGTACGGCGGTTATTCGGTTCTGGCCGGCGTGGGCGAGCGCACCCGCGAAGGCAACGACCTGTATCACGAGATGATCGAGTCGAACGTGAACGTGGACCCGGCCAAGAACGGCGGTTCGACCGAGGGCTCCAAGTGCGCCCTGGTCTACGGCCAGATGAACGAGCCCCCCGGCGCCCGCGCCCGCGTCGCCCTGACCGGCCTGTCGATCGCGGAATACTTCCGTGACGAGGAAGGCAAGGACGTGCTGCTGTTCGTCGACAACATCTTCCGCTTCACCCAGGCCGGCTCTGAAGTGTCGGCGCTTCTCGGCCGCATCCCCTCGGCCGTGGGCTATCAGCCGACGCTGGCGACCGAGATGGGCAACCTGCAAGAGCGGATCACCTCGACCAAGAAGGGTTCGATCACCTCGGTCCAGGCCATCTACGTCCCCGCCGACGACCTGACCGACCCGGCGCCCGCCGCCTCCTTCGCCCACCTGGACGCGACGACCGTTCTGAGCCGTGACATCGCCGCCCAGGCCATCTTCCCGGCCGTGGACCCGCTGGACTCCACCTCGCGGATCATGGACCCGCTGGTGATCGGCGAGGAGCACTATCAGGTCGCCCGTTCGGTTCAGGAAGTCCTGCAGCAGTACAAGGGCCTGAAGGACATCATCGCCATCCTGGGCATGGACGAGCTGTCGGAAGAGGACAAGCTGATCGTGGCCCGCGCCCGCAAGATCCAGCGCTTCCTGTCCCAGCCCTTCCACGTGGCCGAACAGTTCACCAACACCCCCGGCGCCTTCGTCGACCTGAAGGACACGATCCGCTCGTTCAAGGGCATCGTGGCCGGCGAGTACGACCACCTGCCGGAATCGGCCTTCTACATGGTCGGCCCGATCGAAGAGGCCGTCGCCAAGGCCGAGAAGATGGCGGCGGACGCCTGATCATGGCCGGCAAGCTGAACTTCTCCCTCGTCTCGCCGGAACGCGAGGTCTTCTCCGGCCTCGTGGACCAGGTGGACGCGCCGGGCGTCGAGGGCGACTTCGGCGTCCTGCCGGCCCACGCCCCTTTCATGACCGCCCTGCGCGAGGGCCTGGTGACCGTCTACGTCGGCGGGACCAGGACCCAGTACGACGTCAAGGGCGGCTTCGCCGACGTCAATGGCGAAGGCCTGACCATCCTGGCCGAACAGGCCACCGAGGTCGTCGCGGCCTGATCCACATGCCGGATCGAACGATTTGAGGCCTCCCGTTTCGGCGGGGGGCCTTTTTCTTTGCCCTCTCCCGCTTGCGGGGGAGGTGTCGCGTCGATCGCGAAGCGATCCAGCGACGGAGGGGGAGGTTTCACTCCAGAAGAAGGCTTCCCCCATCGTCAGCCGTCTCGCTCCGCTCGACGAGCTGACACTTCCCCCGCAAGCGGGGGAAGGGCTAGAACGGCGCCATGACCGAAGCTCTCGACATCCACGGCGCCTGCGACCCGCGTTTCGCGGCGGTGAAGGACGCCTTCGCCGCCAATTTCACCGAGGCCCCCGAGGGGCTGAACGAGGTGGGGGCGCGGTTCTGCGTGATGATCGAGGGGGCGCCCGTCGTGGATCTGTGGGCCGGCCACGCCGATACGGCCAAGACCACGCCCTTCGCCGAGGACACCCTGCCCCCCGTGTTTTCGACCGGCAAGGCGGTGATGGCCCTGTTGATGGCCACGGCGGTCGAAGCGGGCAAGCTGGCCTATGACGAGAAGGTCTCCCATATCTGGCCCGCCTTCGGCCAGGCCGGCAAGGACAAGGTCACGGTCGCCCAACTGATGAGCCACCAGTCGGGCCTGCCCGGCTTCTCGGAGCCGGTGGAGCCGTCGCTGTGGTTCGATCCGGCGGCGGTCAACGCCCGACTGGCGGCCCAGGCGCCGATGTGGGAACCGGGAACGGCTTCGGGCTATCACCCGGTCACGGTCGGCTATCTGGCCAATGAGGTGTTCCGTTTGACGACGGGGCGGACCATGGGCCAGGCCCTGCGCGCCGACTTCGCCGACCTGGACCTGTGGATCGGCCTGCCGGAGGACCAGCACGGGCGGGTGGCCCAGATGCGCAAACCCTCGGCGGCGCCCAGCCTGGGGACCATCGACCCCATCAAACAGGCGGCCTTCCTGGACCGGGGCTCGGCGCCGGGCGGGCGCGGCTCGGTCGAGTGGCGCAAGATGGAGATCCCCTCGGCCAATATGCACGCCACGGCGGCGGGCTTGGCGCGGATGCTGGGCGTCGTGGCCAATGACGGGATGCTGGACGGGCGGCGGCTGCTTTCGAAGGGCGTGCTGCGCGACCTGACGCGCGAGCGGATCCACGGCCAGGACAAGGTCCTGCCCTATGTGATCAGCTGGGCGGCGGGCCTGATGCGCAACGACGGGCTGAACGTCTTCGGGCCGGGCGAGTCCCTGGGCCACTACGGCTGGGGCGGGTCCATGGCCATGGCCGATCCGTCGCGTCGCCTGTCGGCCGCCTATGTGATGACGCGCCAGTCGCCGCACCTGATCGGCGACCCGCGCCCCCGGCGCCTGCTGGACGCCCTCTACGCCGCGGTCTAGACGGTTTCCGACAGGACGACCGCGCGTCGGGCGGCGCGCGACCGCTGCGCCGCGCCCAGGGCGAAGACGCCCGCCCCGGCCCAGATGAAGACGAAGGAGACGATGCGCAGCGGCGTCAGGGCCTCGCCCGTCCAGACGCCGCAGGCGAACTGTAGCGTCGGCGCCAGAAACTGGATGAAGCCGATGGTCGACAGGGGCAGACGCCGCGCCGACCAGGCGAACAGGGCCAGGGGAATGACCGTCGCCGGGCCGTTGACCAGGGCCCAGGCCAGTCCGGCGGGCGAGGAAAAGCCCGTCGCCTGCCCATGGGTCGCCAGCCAGGCCAGGAACAGGGCGCCGAAGGGCAGCAACACCAGACATTCGACGAACAGGCCGGTTTGGGCCGAGGCGGGCACGCGCTTGCGGATCACCGCATAGGCGCAGAAGGTAACGGCCAGGGTCAGGCCGATGATCGGCACATGGCCCAGGGCGACCGTCTGGACCGCCACGCCCACCGCGGCCAGGGCGATGGCGACGCCGCTCCAGCGGTCGATCCGTTCACGGAACAACAGGGCCCCCGCGGCCATGTTCAGCAGCGGGTTGATGTAATAGCCGAGGCTGGCCTCCAGCGTCGCATGATGGGTGGTGGCGAAGACATAGAGGCTCCAGTTGACGGCGATCATCGCCGCCGACAGGGCCAGCCAGCCCAGGGTGCGTGGCGTCGCCAGCACCTGTTTCGCCTCGCCCCACTGGCCCGCCAG
>MGLN01000023.1:5275-8507 GCA_001796045.1 Caulobacterales bacterium RIFOXYB1_FULL_67_16
CAGCAGGGGCAAGAGGCCCCACAGGCTGTAGCAGGCGATGGCCGTGCCGACCGCGCGGGGATCGTTGGGGGAGGGGGCGGCGGTCATGGGGTCCTTCATCCCCGCCGTCATCCTCGGGCTTGACCCGAGGATCGGGCGCGGCGGGCGCCTGTGCGTCGCTCGTTCGCACCAGCGGCGGAACATCCGGTCCTCGGGTCAAGCCCGAGGATGACGGGGTGGAGTGTCAGACGGTGATCGAACGATACCCCGACGACGGCTTGATCGTGCCCGTCTCGTCCAGCAGCTGGGCGATCTGGACGGCGTTCAGGGCCGCGCCCTTGCGTAGGTTGTCGGACACCACCCAGAAGCTCAGGCCGTTCTCGACCGTCGGATCCTTGCGGATGCGGCTGACGTAGACGGCGAACTCGCCGGCGGCGTCGACCGGGGTGATGTAGCCGTCATGCTCCTGCTTATCGACGACCAGCACGCCCGGCGCCTCTCGCAGGATGGCGCGGGCCTCGTCCGGCGCGATGGGGCGATCGAACTCGACCGTTACGGATTCGGAGTGGCCGACGAAGACGGGCACCCGCACGCAGGTGACCGTCAGCTTGATGTTCGGATCCAGCATCTTGTGGGTCTCGTCCCACATCTTCTGCTCTTCGTCGGTGTAGCCGTCCTCGTTGAACGACCCGATGAAGGGGATGACGTTGAAGGCGATCTGCTTCGGGAACTTCTTCGGACGCGCGTCGCCCAGGCCGTAGATGGCCTTGGTCTGGTTCCACAGCTCGTCCATGCCTTCCTTGCCGGCGCCGGACACCGACTGATAGGTCGAGACCACCACGCGCTTGATCTTGGCCGCGTCGTGCAGCGGCTTCAGGGCCACGACCAGCTGGGCGGTCGAGCAGTTGGGGTTGGCGATGATGTTCTTCTTCTTCGCGTCCTTGACCGCGTCGGGGTTCACCTCGGGCACGATCAGCGGCACGTCCGGGTCCTTGCGGAAGGCCGAGGAGTTGTCGATCACGATGGGGCCGGCCTTGCCGATCCTTTCGGACCATTCCCGCGACACCGCGCCGCCGGCCGACATCAGGACGATGTCGACCTTGGAGAAGTCGAACTGCTCGATGTCCTGGCATTTGACGGTCCGGTCGCCGAACGAGACCTCGACGCCTTTGGACTTGCGCGAGGCGATGGCGTGGATTTCATCGACGGGGAAATTCAGCTCCTCGAGGATGTTCAGCATTTCGCGGCCCACATTGCCCGTGGCCCCGACGATCGCGACGCGATAACCCATGATGCTTGGTCCTTCGGACGCGCTACCGCTCGGCTCAGCGGAGCCTCGCTGCTTGAGCGCGATTTTGGTGATTGCGAAGTGCATTTAGGCGTTCGCAGCCGCGAAGCAATCGCTTTTCGGCGCCTGGGGCTTTAAGCAGGGCTCTCATGACCTCCCGCATCCGAAACGCCTACGACATCCGCGTGGAAGAGGGCGTGCTGACGCCCGATCCGGCCCAGGCCGAAGTCCTGGTCGCCCTTGAGCGGCTGGAGCGCGATCTGGCCCGGCGCGGCCTGTTCGGGTGCCCGCCCGAGGTGAAGGGGATCTACCTCTACGGCCCGCCGGGGCGGGGCAAGTCCATGCTGATGGACCTCTTTTATTCGGCCACGCCCGAGCCGCGTAAAAAGCGCGCCCATTTCCACGCCTTCATGGCCCGGATCCACGACCTGGTGCGCCAGTGGCGCGAGGGGGACTCCAAAAGCCGCAAGGCCGTGTTCGGAACCCACAAGGGCGACGATCCCATTCCGCCGATGGCCAGGCTGATCGCCTCCGAAGCCCGGCTGCTGTGTTTCGACGAGCTTCAGGTGACCGACATCGCCGACGCCATGATCCTGGGACGGCTGTTCGAGGCCCTGTTCGAGGATCGGGTGGTGCTGGCCGTCACCTCGAACCGGGCGCCGGAGGACCTCTATAAGAACGGCATCAACCGCCAGCTCTTCACCCCCTTCATCGACATCATCCGCGACCGTTGCGCCGTGGTTCAGACGGCGGGCGCGCGCGACTGGCGGCTGGACCGGCTCAGTTCCGCCCAGGTCTGGCACACGCCGGACGACCGCGCCGGGTTCGAGGCCCTGTGGCGCGAGTTGAAGGGCGGGGAGCCGGAGGAGCCGACGCACCTGACCGTCCTAGGTCGCGACGTCGTGGTGGAGCGGACCGTGGGGGCCATGGCGCGGGCGACGTTCGCCGATCTGTGCGGCCGGCCGCTGGGGCCGCAGGACTATCTGGCGATCGCCGAGCGGTTCCATACCCTTTTCCTGGAGGATGTGCCGATCCTGGGGCCCGCCAACCACCATGAGGCGCGCCGTCTGGTGACCCTGGTGGACGCGCTTTACGAGGCCCGGACCAGGCTGATCGTCCTGGCCGCCGCCCGGTCCGAGGCCCTCTATACCGAAGGGGTGGGCGCGTTCGAGTTCGAACGGACGGTGTCGCGCTTCAACGAGATGCAGAGCAAGGACTGGCTGGCCCACGTGCGGGAGTGACACGAAAGACCCTCTCCCGCTTGCGGGGGAGGTGGCCCGGCGTTCGCGAAGCGAACCAGGGTCGGAGGGGGAGGCTTGTTTGGCTGGAAGAGAACTTCCCCCATCGTCAGCCGTCTCGCTGCGCTCGACGAGCTGACACTTCCCCCGCAAGCGGGGGAAGATCTGGAAAGCGCAAAGAAAAAGGGCCTGCGGATTGCTCCGCAGGCCCTTCGTCATTCGATCTGTGCGATCGCTTAAGCCAGCGAGGCGTCGATGTCCTTGCAGGCCTGCAGCAGGCCCTGGACCGAGGCGACGGACTTTTCGAACATCGCCTTTTCTTCGTCGTTGGTGGTGAACTCGATCACCTTCTCGACGCCGGCGGCGCCGATCATGGCCGGGACGCCGACATAGAGGTCCGACAGGCCGTATTCGCCCGACAGCCAGACGGCGCAGGGCAGGACGCGCTTCTGGTCCAGCAGATAGGACTTGGCCATCGCAATCGCGCTTTCGGCCGGGGCGTAGAAGGCCGAGCCGGTCTTCAGCAGGGCGACGATCTCGCCGCCGCCCTTGCGGGTGCGGTCGACGATGGCGTCCAGCTCGTCCTGCGACAGGAAGCCGGCCTTGACGGCGTCCGGCAGGGGCAGGCCGCCGACGGTCGAGTGGCGCACCATCGGCACCATGTCGTCGCCGTGGCCGCCCAGGGTCCAGGCGTGGATGTCTTGAACCGACACGCCGGTCTTTTCAG
>MGLN01000024.1:0-140 GCA_001796045.1 Caulobacterales bacterium RIFOXYB1_FULL_67_16
GAAGGCGGTGGAGGGGGCTCGGGCCGTCCCCGCCCCTCAAAAGAAGACCGCCAAACTCTCCTACAAGGACGCGCGCCGTCTGGAAGAGCTGGAGAAACTGATCGAAACCCTGACCGCCGTCATCGCCCGGCACGACGCCG